>NZ_CP060695.1:217500-526875 GCF_014352875.1 Polaribacter pectinis | reverse complement strand
CTCTTCTCGTTTTATAAACCTTCATTACTTTTTTAATATGTCTGTCTAGATCGCCATTTTTTATAAACTCTTCAAACGTTAATTCTAACAATGCATCTCCTTGTCTGTCAATAAACCTACGTTGATTTGAAGCTTCATTTACAAACTCTTTTGACGCAATTAAATAACCAACTCTAAAAACTGGTGCTACTGTTTTACAAACAGAACCAATATAAATTACGTTTCCATTTGCATCGTGACTTGCCAAAGGTAAAATTGGCGAATGATTATAATTAAAATCGTAATCGTAATCATCTTCAATAATTGCAAAACTGTATTTTTTTGCTAAATTCAATAAGTGAATTCTTCTTTCTGCCGACAAAGTTACAGTTGTTGGGTGATGATGATGAGAAGTAACATAAACAGCTTTTATGGATTTCTTTTTACAAATTTCTTCAATTTCTTGAATATTTAAACCATTTTCATCCACAGAAACTCTTGCTAAATTTGCTTCACTTTGTAAAAATGTGGAGTCAGCTGATGAATAATTTGTTTCACCAATTACAATGAAGTCATCCTTTTTCAACAATAATTTAGAAGACAAATATATTCCCATTTGACTTCCTCTGGTTATTAAAATATTTTCATAAGAAACAGATAAACCTCGTGTTTTATTCAAGTAGTTTGCCAATGTTTTACGCAACTTTTCATTTCCGAATAAAGAACCATAAGACATTTCTTTATAAATGTGTTTTCTGCTACAAATTCTTCTGTAAATTCTTGCAATGTCTTCTGTTGGTGTTAATCTTGCATCAGAAATCCCATCATTCAAATACATAAAACCATCCTTCATTTTAGGAGATTTTCTTGCCAATTCTTCATTTTTATAAAAACTAAAACCAGTTGTATTTGTTTCTTTTCCCTGATTATCAAACTTAAAATCTTGTACATTTAATTCTGGTAAATTGGCATTTACAAAAGTTCCTTTTTTGGCTATACTTTCTACCCAACCTTGTAATAATAACTCTTCATAGCAAGCTACCACAGTTTTTCTGTGTACATTTAAATTTTCAGCTAAAGCTCTGCTACTTGGTAATTTTGTTTCCGGTAATAATTTTCTGCTTTTAATCAGCTCTATAAATGTGTTTGATAATTGCAAATACAATGCTTGTTTGCTTTTTCTTTCTATTTTTAAAATCGTTTTATTTGGAAACATAATCTGGACTATTATTTATTTTAATTCTGGACGATTATAACAGTCCATAAATATATTATTTTTGAACTAACAAACAACAGAGTTATGATAAAAAAAGATTTACAACCAAAAGAATACAACGAATATTTCTCAAGGTATATTCATAAAGTTTCAAACGAAACCGCATTAATTTCTGGGTTTGAAGAAGATAAAAAAATGGTTATTGATTTCTTTACATCAATCCCAAAAGAGAAATTAGAATATCGTTATCAGCCTGAAAAATGGACAATTAAAGAAATGCTACAACATATTGTAGATACTGAACGCATTTTTATGTATCGTTTATTGCGAATTGCAAGAAAAGATACAACTGCTTTGGCTGGTTATGAGCAAGATGACTATGTTGATCCTTCTGAAGCAAACCAAAAATCTTTGGAAGAATTAATACACGAGTTTACAATAACACGCTTGTATTCCATCAATTTAATAAATAGTATTTCTGATGAAAATTTAAAGAATTTAGGAAAAGCAAGTGGTTCAACAATTTCTGCAAGAGCTTGTGCTTTTATCCTTTTAGGACACAGTATTTGGCATATAGAAGTTATTAAAGAAAGATATTTACAATGTTAGAAATTAGACCAAATTGCGAACACTGCAACAAAAATTTACCAAACACATCAACAGAAGCAATGATTTGTTCTTTCGAATGCACGTATTGTAAAACCTGTGCTTTAGAAGTTTTCGAAAATGTTTGCCCAACTTGTACAGGCAATTTTGTGGAACGTCCAATTCGTCCATCAAAATATAAAGGGAAATATCCAGCTTCTAAAAAGAGCGTTTTTAAACCAAAAGATTTAGAAGAAGCGAAAAAAAAGAGCAATCGATTCAAAGAAATTCATCCTTCAGAAAGATAAATTATGATAGAAATTAGAAAAGCAAAAGTATCTGATGCTACTCATATTTCTTTATTAGGACGAATTACCTATACAGAATCGCATGGAGATTATATCGAAGAAAAAGAAGACTTATTGAAATTTTACGATACTAATTATTCAGTTTCTAAAATAAGAGAAGAATTAAATGATGCAGAAAATATCTTTTGGATTGTTATCAAAGATGAATTACCAATAGGTTTTGCAAAACTTTCTTTGAATGAAAATTTTTCTAAACTTGATAAAAGTAAATCTTGTAAACTGCAAAGATTATATATTTTGAATGATTTTATCGGTCATAAAATTGGTTCTCAACTTCAAGAAATCATCTTAAAAACTGCTATCGATTTGAAATTTGAAAGCATTTGGCTAACAGCCTATTATAAAAACACAAAAGGAATTAAATTTTATCAAAAATATGGTTTTCAACAAGTTGGAAGCATCGATTTTTTTGTGGGAAAAACAAATTATGAAAATTTAATATTTAGTAAAAAATTATAGTGATGAGTGAATACGAAAAATCGAAATTAAACCGCGTAAAAAGAGGCGCAAATAGAGCCACTTACGATGTTGAAAAAATAAACACCATTTTAGATGCTGGTTTTTTATGCTATGTTGGTTATATCTATGAGGGAAAACCGATTACAATTCCTATGGCTTACGCCAGAAGAGAAGATAAAATTTACATTCATGGTTCTACCGCAAATAGAATGTTATTATCAATATTAGAGAGTGAAGAAACCTCAATAACAGTAATGCATTTAGACGGATTGGTTTTAGCACGTTCTGGTTTACACCACTCTGTAAATTACAGATCTGCAACACTTTTTGGAAGCTTAAAAAAGGTTGAAAGTGATGACGAAAAAACAGAAATTTTAAAATGGATTGTCAATCAAATGGTGCCAAATCATTGGGATTCTTTAAGACCAATGTATAAGAAAGAATTAGACAGAACTTTAGTTGTGGAGTTTACTATTGAAACTGCTTCTGCAAAAGTTAGAGATGTTGGTGTTGCTGATGAACCAGAAGATTATGAGTTACCAATTTGGGCAGGAATTGTACCAATAAAACAAGTTGCAGAATATCCTATTGCAGATAAAGGTGAGCCAGAAAAAATGGAAATTCCGAAACACATTTTAGATTATTACGAGCAAAACAAATAAATTCCTTTAAAATGTAATAAATTAGCTTCTTTATTTTAAATTTTATAAATGAAGCAATTTTTTAAGTTTTTAGGAGTCATTATTTTATTATTAATTGTTGCTGGAACAATTTTTTATTTTGCAAAAAATGAAGAATTTCCTGAAGGAAAACAAGGAAAAGAGGCAGATGCTTTAGCTATTAAAATGTTTAATGCGATAAATAACGATGCTTTTGAAAACACAGAAGTTATAGAATGGAGTTTTAGAAACGAACATCATTACAAATGGCTAAAACAAGAAAATATTGTACACGTTTCTTGGGATGATAATAAAGTAATTTTGAATACAAAATCTCCTGAACAATCTAAAGTTTTAGTAAATGAAGAAGAAACCAATAATCCTGATTTAATTAAAAAAGCGACCGGTTTTTTTAACAATGATTCTTTTTGGTTAGTGGCACCTTATAAAATTTTTGATGCTGGTACAGAAAGAAGAATTGTAAATTACGAAGGAAAAGATGCGCTTTTAATTACCTATAATTCTGGAGGTTCTACCCCTGGAGATTCCTATTTATGGATTTTAGACGATAATTATGTACCAATTTCTTATAAAATGTGGGTAGGAATTATTCCTATTGGCGGAATTTCTGCAACTTGGAATGATTTAAAAACCACAGAATTTGGAATAAGATTACCAACAAAACACGCACTTTCTTTATTTGGTTTGGAAATGGAAATTGGAAATGTAAAAGCCTACAATCCTAAAGCGAACGAATTGGCTAACAAAATTTTAAAAGCTATAAAACACGAAAATTATAAAAACACACGTTATTTAGAATGGAGTTTTGGTGGAAGAAGAAGTTTTAAATGGGACAAAGAAAAACACATTGCAGATGTTTCTTGGGATTCTATTCGTGTGAATTTACATCCTCAAAATAAAGAAAAAAGTTCTGTTTTCTTCAATGAAAAATTACAAGAAACTGCAGATTCAACAATTGTAAAAAAAGCTTGGGATATTTTTAATAATGATACTTTTTGGTTGGTTGCTCCTCATAAATTATTCGAAAACGGTATTATTAGAACCATTCAAAAAGAAGATGGTAAAGATGCTTTATTAATTAAATACACAACTGGTGGCACAACTCCTGGAGATTCTTATTTATGGATTTTAGATGAAAATTTTGTTCCTAAAAGTTACAAAATGTATTTAAAAAACGGAAGAATGAATGGTACACCAGCAACTTGGGAAGATTGGATTACCACAGAAAGCGGAACATTATTACCTACAAATCATACATTTGGTAATGGAGGAAAGTTAAGTATGGGAGAAGTAAAAGGATATAATTAAATGACGGCAAAAACTTTATCAAACGGAATTTTAAGAGCTTTAGGGATTCTATTAGGAATTTTTCTATTAGGGTATTTCTTATATACCATTCAATCTGTAATCGTTTATATAATTATTGCAAGTGTAATCTCATTAATTGCAAGACCAATTATTTTACTTTTAAGAAGAAAATTAAAATTCCCAAATACTTTAGCTGTTGTAACTACAATGGTACTTTTCTTGGGAATTATAACAGGAATAATCATTTTATTTATTCCACTTATTACAGAACAAGGAAAAAGTTTATCGCTATTACAAAGTGATGAATTACAAGCAAATATTCAGAATATTTTTAATCAAATAACTGCGTATTTTTCTTCTAAAGGAATTGATGTTTTAGGTGAATTAAAAAGTATTGACTTTACTTCTCAATTTAAAGAAATTCCTAACTTATTAAACTCTGTTTTAGGCACATTAGGCTCTTTAAGTGTTGGTTTATTTTCAGTATTATTCATCTCTTTTTTCTTTATGAAAGATAGCAGATTATTAAAAAATGGAGTGATGACAATTATTCCGAATAAAACTGAAGGAAGATTCTCAAAATCATTAGAAACCATTAACGATTTATTATCAAGATATTTTATTGGGTTGATATTACAGATTACAATTTTGTTCGTTTTATACACAATTATTTTACTGATATTCGGAATTGACAATGCAGTTGTAATTGCTTTTTTATGTGCTTTATTAAACTTGATTCCGTATGTTGGACCAATGATTGGAGCAGTAATTATGTTTATTTTATCGATGACAAGTAATATTGGTTTAGATTTTCAAAATGAAATTTTACCAACTACAATTTATGTGATGATTGGTTACTTTATTGCTCAAATTATCGACAATTTTGTGAGTCAGCCTGTTATTTTTTCAAAAACTACAAAATCTCATCCATTAGAAATTTTCTTGATTATAATTATTGGTGGTTTACTTTTTGGTATTGTGGGTATGATAACAGCAGTTCCATTATATACTGCTTTAAAAGTGATTTTGAAGGAGTTTTTATCTGAAAATAAAATTGTAAAATCGTTAACTAAAAACATTTAGTTTTTTTGAATAATAAAACTCTAAACACTGAAGTTCAGCAATTTATATCTGAAAATTTAAAATCAGATATCACAAAATTGATTTTTAAAGGAAGTCCTTTTGAAGGAGTTTCTGTTCAAGAAATTGCGAATCAGATTTTGGCAAAACAAAAATCATTTACCAAGTTACCAACTTGGTTTTCCACTGAAAATATTTATTATCCAGAGAAAATTAGTATCGAGCAAACTTCGTCAGAAATTACTGCAAAATACAAATCAGAAATTATTTCTGGAGATTCAATTATAGATATTACTGGTGGTTTTGGAGTAGATTGTTTCTATTTTTCGAAGCATTTTAAAAACGTTTTTCATTGTGAAATAAATGAAGAATTATCTGAAATTGTAAAACATAATTATCAACAATTAAACATAAAAAATATTGTCAATTTTTCAGGTGATGGATTACAGTTTTTAAAAAATTCTACAGAAACTTTCGATTGTATTTACATAGATCCATCAAGAAGAAATGATATTAAAGGAAAAGTTTTCTTACTAAAAGATTGTCTACCCAACGTACCTGAAAATATTGATTTTTTATTTACTAAAACCAATCAAATTCTTCTTAAAAACTCACCCATTTTAGATATTACAAGTGCTATTAATGAGTTGAAATTTGTAAAAGAAATTCATATTATCGCACTTAAAAATGAGGTAAAAGAAGTCTTGTTTTTATTAGAAAAAAATTATAAAAATACAATTGAAATTAAAACAATAAATATAAAAAAAGAGGAAATAGAAACGTTTAATTTTAATTATAAAGAAGAAGTGTTTTCTAATTATTCAGAACCTCTCTCCTATTTGTATGAACCAAATTCAGCTATATTAAAATCTGGCGGATTTCATCAAATAACAAATCAGTTAAATGTATTCAAACTACAGCAACATTCGCATTTATATACATCAGAAAAAGTAGTCGATTTCCCAGGTAGAATTTTTAAAATCGAAAATGTAATTTCTTACGACAAAAAGAAAATAAGTAAACTTTTATCAGAAAAAAAAGCAAATATTACTACTAGAAATTTTCCAAAAACAGTTGCTCTAATTAGAAAAGAAACCAAAATTAAAGATGGTGGAAATGCTTATTTATTTTTTACAACTAATTCAGAAAATCATTTAATTGTTGTTTTAGGTTCAAAAATTTAAGCTTTAACTTATTGTTAATAAATTATATATACTAAAATGAATTTTATACTGTTAATATAATTATATTTGTAATAGATTAAGTGTTTTATTATTAGGGGTATAAAACACTTAAAAAAAGTCTCGGATTAATTTTCGAGACTTTTGTTTTTTTACACAACTACTTTTTCAGTAAGTTTGTATAGAAAGCTTAACTTTCTCGTTTATGCAAACTTTAGTTTATCAGGGAATAAAAATCACTCATAAAAAACAAGCAACAATTAATGATGTTTTGGTGGTAGAAGCACCACTTCAAATTAACATTAATAATGAGGCATATACTGTTGTTATGAGAACTCCTGATAATGATTTAGAACTGATTAGAGGTTTGCTTTTTGCTGAAGATATTTATAAAAATTCTATCAATTTCGATATACAAATTGATAAAACAGAAAATGGAATTCCTACTATAATTAACGTACTAATTCCCAAAGAAAAGTTAGGAAAAGGATATTTAAACAAAAGAACTTTACTTTCTGTTTCTTCTTGTGGTATTTGTGGAAAACAGGAGTTAAAAGACATAGAAGTTGAAGGAGAAAAGTTAATTAATAAAGCTACTTTTTCATCTGAAATTATTCATAAAATGTATGTTGAAATGAATACTTTTCAAGATACTTTTAAAGAATCTGGAGGAAGTCATGCAGCTGCAGTTTTCAATAAAAAAAACGAACTTTTAACCATTAAAGAAGATATAGGAAGACACAATGCAGTCGATAAAACAGTAGGAGATTTATTGTTAAAAAATAGTTTAAAAAACGCCAATTATTTACTTGTAAGTGGTCGTGTTTCTTACGAAATTGTATCCAAAGCATTTATTGCTAAAATACCTATAATTGTTGCAGTTTCAGCTTGCTCTTCCTTAGCTGTAGATTTTGCAAAAGAATTCGGAATTTGTTTAATTGGTTTTACTCGAGAAGGTAAAATGACCATTTATGCAAACCCAAGTTATATAAAATTGAATTAATATGTCTGAAAAATCAAATGCACAACCACCAGAAAAATTAACTGGAATTCAATTAAAAGAAATTCCAGATTCTGCTGTTGGTTTTAAAGCTATTAAGTCTTCTCTAAATCATATTACTTCAGAAGTTGGACTCATAAAAGGGATTGGTTTACTTAAAAACTTAAATCAAAAAGATGGTTTTGATTGCCCAGGTTGTGCTTGGCCAGATCCAGATGCAAAGCGTGCTTTTTTAGCAGAATATTGTGAAAATGGAGCGAAAGCTGTTGCAGAAGAAGCTACAAAAAACAAAGTCTCACCTTTATTTTTTGCTACACATTCTGTACAAGAATTGGCAAAATTATCCGATTACGAAATTGGTAAAAGTGGAAGAATTACCCAACCAATGTATTTGCCTGAAGGAAAAGATAATTATGAAGAAATTTCTTGGGAAGATGCTTTTAATTTAATTGGTGAAGAATTAAATTATTTAGATTCACCTGATGAAGCTATTTTTTATACATCAGGAAGAACAAGTAATGAAGCTGCCTTTTTATATCAACTTTTTGTTAGACAATTTGGTACAAATAATTTACCAGATTGCTCTAATATGTGTCATGAATCTAGTGGTGCTGCACTTTCAGAAACTTTAGGAATAGGAAAAGGATCTGTAACTTTAGATGATTTTAATCACGCAGATTTAGTGATTGTTATGGGGCAAAATCCAGGAACAAATCATCCAAGAATGTTAACTGCATTAGGTGAAACCAAAAATAATGGCGGAAAAATTATTACTATAAATCCACTTCCAGAAGTTGGTTTACTAAATTATAAAGATCCGCAAAATCCTTTAAAATGGATTGGTTCTGGGCAAGATTTAACTGACTTATTTTTACAAGTAAAAATTAACGGAGATGTAGCGCTGTTAAAAATCATTTTAAAATTAATGACGCAAAAGGAAATTGAAAATCCTGGTGCTATTTTCAATCATGATTTTATAAAAGAAAAAACAGCTGGAATTGACGAAATGTTGAATGATTTAGATAATTATTCAATAGAAGAGTTACTTCCACAAACAGGTATTGAATTTGAAGAAATAGAAAAAGCAACCGAACTTATCATCAACAATGAAAAGATTATTATTTGTTGGGCAATGGGTTTAACACAACATAAAAATTCGGTCGATAACATTAGAGAAGTTGTAAATATTTTATTACTGAAAGGAAGTATTGGGAAAAAAGGTGCAGGAACCTGTCCTGTTCGTGGACATTCTAACGTACAAGGAGATAGAACCATGGGAATTTGGGAGAAATCTCCAGATTCTTTTTTAGATAAATTAGACAAGGAATTCAATTTTAAATCTCCAAGAAAACATGGTTTTGATGTTGTAGATTCTATTGAGGCAATGCACAAAAAGAAAGCAAAAGTATTTGTTGGAATGGGTGGTAATTTTGTTTCTGCAACACCAGATACAGAATTTACTGCAGATGCTTTACGCAATTGTAATTTAACGGTTCATATATCCACAAAACTGAATAGAAGTCATTTAATTCATGGAAAAAAAGCGTTAATCTTACCTTGTTTGGGTCGTTCTGAAAAAGACTTTCAATCTTCAGGTGAACAGTTTGTAACTGTAGAAAATTCAATGGGAGTTGTTCATCAATCTCATGGACATTTAGAACCACATTCAGACAAATTATTAAGTGAACCAAAAATTGTTGCAGGAGTAGCTAATGCAACTTTAAAAAACTCTACAGTAAATTGGACGAAACTTACAGATAATTACGATTTAATTCGTGATAAAATTGAAGCGACAATTCCTGGTTTCGAGAATTTTAATAATCGTGTTAGAATTAAAGGCGGGTTTTATTTACCAAACAATGCCAGAGATAATAACTTCACTCCTACCTCTACAGGAAAAGCTAATTTTAGCGCTAATAAACCTTCAGAAATTAAGTTGGAAGAAAACCAGTTTATGATGATGACAATTCGAACGCACGACCAATACAACACTACTATTTATGGCTTAAATGATAGATACAGAGGCGTTTTAAATGAAAGAAGAGTTATTTTTATGAATAAAGAAGATATGAATTCTTTAGGTCTAAAAAAATTAGATTTAGTAGATTTAACGAGTTATTTCAACAATGATAAAAGAGAAGCCAGAGGATTTTTAGCAATTCCTTATAATATTCCAAAACAATGTACAGCTACCTATTTCCCTGAAGCTAATGTTTTAGTGTCCATTAAAAGTAAGGCAGATATAAGCAATACTCCAGCTTCTAAAACAGTAATCATTACCATTAAAAAAAGATAAAAATGAAAAAGTATTTCTCAATATTTTCAATTGTTTTATTAAGTCAATTTATTTTCTCTCAATCAGAAAATATTCCTAAAAAAAAGGAACAAAAAGGATTTGCTAAAATCGATTTTCAATCACTTGATTTACCTGTTAATCCTTTAGGTGTAGATGACCCAAACATGGGTTTTACAGGTATTCATTATAATTTAATGTTAAACGACTGGGCTTACGCTGGTCTAGGTATTTACGGTGCAGTTTCAGGAAATAAAGGTGGTTTTTTTACTTTAGGTATTAACGCAGGTATAAAAAAATATTTTTCTAATAAATTTTATGTTGATGCTGGATTTCATTTTGGTGGTGGTGGTGGTGCTAGTGCGCCAGATGGTGGAGGTGCCTTTATTTTACCTCATCTAAATTTGGGGTATCAATTTGAAAATTTCTCAATAAATTCTGGTTGGAGTTATGTCAACTTTTTTGATGACGGAAATATTAAAGGTCATCAATTAAATATTGCTTTAGAAATTCCTTTAGATTTTGAATATGCAAGTTATGAATCTTCAGAAAAAGAATATAATATAAGTGATTTAAAAATATCTGATTGGAATAAAAATTCAAGCAGAAACTCTGTAATGCTTCATTTAAACAATCTTTCTATTAAAGGCGATACTAAAGACACAAATGGAAATAAATATAATGGAGAAACAATTAAGTTAGCTGGTTTTGAATTGACTTCATACATAAATAACAATTGGTTTACATTCTTTAAAGTAGATGGTGCTTATGATGGTATTAAAGCTGGTTATATGGATGTTTTTTTAGGAGGAGGATATCATTTATCTTTGAATAAAAACAGAACAAATATTCTAGCTAAACTAGGAATTGGTGCTGGTGGTGGTGGTGGTGTAGACACCAAAGGTGGTTTTTTAATTTACCCAGATATTTCTATAGAGCAAAAACTATTTAATGATATTTATTTATCAATTAATAAAGGCTTTGTAATGTCACCAGATTCATACTTCTACACTTCAACTTTAGGGTTTGGCCTTAAATATTACATAGAAAGAAATGGAATAATTTCTGAAAAAGATACTTATACTCAAGGAAAATTTAAAGGCCTAGATGTAATAGTAAAGCACGATTTATATTTTAATGCAAAAAGAGATTCTAATCCAACTGAAAATTTACATCAAATTTCTATGCAAATTAATTTAAAATTAAATAAAAATGTCTTTGTTGCTGGACAAACTTCTTTTGCTAATTTTGGAAACGCTGGTGCTTATGCAGAAGGAATAGTTGGTTTGGGCGTTAAAACTAATCCTATTTTTAATGATTCTACTTCACTTTTTACTCAAGTTTTAGGAGGAGCAGCAGGTGGAGGAGATATTAGTACTGGTGAAGGTTTAATTGTAAAACCAAGTATAGGCTTTAATTATCAATTAAATAACACATTAGACTTTAGAAGCTCATTTGGCTATGTAAAAGCTAAAGGCGGTAGCTTAAGCAGCCCATTTATTAATTTTGGGATAAAATATAATATATCCTTTTTAAAATTAAAATAAAAATTTGTACATTTGCAAAGTTAATATCCCTCTTTATTAACATACCCTCGAATAAAATTTATAAAAGTTCATAACGATAGATTTTCTATCCGTTATTTATTTGTAAAAATTAAAGCTCCCTAACTTTATAAGTATTTTTATGTACTATTATTTTAATAGTAACTGAAAGGCTGAAAACTTAACTCCTCTACAAAGTTAGTCTCTGTTTCTATAATAATAGTTTTTTATTCATTTTTTTAAATATTTTATTATGAAAAAAGCATTATTAGCTTTCACATTTGTAGGGGGACTATTAATTAGTTGCCAACCATTAAAAACAGAATTAGAACATTATGAGTCTAATAAAGAAACTGTTGAAAAAGAATTTCCAAATTATCACATAACATCATTTAGACAGTACAGTTATGTGTTTCAAGTTTCCAATCCAGAACATGTTATTAAAGTAACATTAGACAATCAAAAAATTATCAAGAGAGATACTCTAAAAGTATTTTCTTCTATTGTAAAAAAATAACTACTCCCACAAGTATGTTTATAATGATATAATATATATCCATACATTATATCTTAAAAGAGTAATCTAATTTAGGTTACTCTTTTTTTTGTGCAATCATATTTCATTTTACAAGAAGAATTTTTGTCAAAAATGTCGCCAATTTCAATAAAAAAATACTTTTATTTTTATACAGGTAAATATTATTGAATTTCAATAAATAATAAAAAAATCAACAAAACCTATAAAAACAAAAAAGCCTCACATTTCTGTGAAGCTTTAAGTGAGCCCTGAAGGATTCGAACCTTATTTAGTTTTATCAATGTTCATAGTATTTACCTCTACTCTATTATTTTTTGTATACCTAAAAGTGTGCCATATATATTAAATTTTATTATTATTTTTCTCTAGATTTTCTAATATCCTCATATAACTTTATACTTTTAATATGTATTTCTTTTGGTATTATTAATTTTTCATTTAAAAAACTTGTTGCTAATAAAACAACTTCGTCTTTTCTTTGATCAATTAATAATTTTCTTATTTGATTAAATGTTTTAACTATTGACTTATCATTTGAAATTTTCACTAAAGCATTTTTTAAAGGACCTGGCTCCATTTTTAACATTCCCTTACCATATGTTTTTGCGTTCATTTCAATAGAAATTTGACCATAAATAGATAACATACTAACCTGTATCCATTTTTCTTCTGTTTTATTTAACTTTCTTTTGTAATAAATTCTATGAATTGAATTAGTGCTTTGAATTTGGTGATTATTGAAAAACAAATATGGTATTTTTCCAACTCTATATGGAAAAAAAGCATCTGGAACTTTAGCAGTATTAATTGAGTACCATATATTTCTATTTTTACAATGAACCCTTTTATTAAATTCTTTACCTATACCCTCTTCAATAAAATTTGAAAATTGGTTTTTATAATCTTCATTAATTTTAACTAAAAATTTTAACTTTCCCAACTTATTATTTATGTAATCAGGAATCTCTTTAGCTTTAGTTAATATCGGCATAAGATCTTTTTTTGTAAACCCATAACTTATTAATTCTTCATAAGTTCTTATAAAGTACTCATTAGCTCCTGTAACAACACCTATCCTAATTTCTACAAAATCTTCTATCTTTTGAAATCCAAACTTTTTTATTAATATTTCTTGATTTTTTTTTACTTCATTTTTTTTTGTTAAAACTATTTTATTAGAAGACCAAACTTGATTATCAATTTTTTTAAAGTTAGGCTTCGATTTTAAATCCTTTAAGTAAGAAAATAAAATCTCTGTATTCTTTTCCCCAAAATTGTAGCCCCAGAACAAAACTACTCTTTCATCTATAGATTCAAAATATGGCTTATTTAAAGCTATAACTTTAATTGTTTCAAATTTATCATATAGTAGGATTCTTAACTTTTGAGCATAATCAGCCTGAATAAAAGCCCAAGGAATTATAGCACAAAAACTTCCACCTTTATTTAAATGCAGCATAGATTTTATAATGAAATATGCCCACATATCAGCATTCTTGCCTAATAGATTCATTTCTTTAAATCTAGTCAATACAACATCAATCTCTTTTTTATCTTGATTCTGACGACGTATATAGGGAGGGTTAGAAATAATAAAATCAAATTTGTTATTTACATTGTAATCAAAAAAATTTACCTCAATTAAATTTACCTCTGGTAAATGTAATAACAAACCATTTATAGGGTGTAAATCACAACCAAATAAATTTAAATTTGATATTTTCTTTGCTTGTGCTAATCTTTCAACAGCCAATAAAAGTGCTCCTTCCCCATAAGAAGGATCTAAAATTGAGTTATTGTTTTCAATATTTAAATCATTAATAAGGTAATCAGCTAATTTGTCAGGAGTATAATATATTCCATTATTTTTTTTAAAATCTTTGTTATTCTCCATAACAGTATTCCCTGAATGTTCTTTTAGATGTATGTCCGTTTTGAAAATATCCTGCTGTATTCTTGAAATATTCTTTTAATAAAAACTTTTCATTTTCAACCATAAAATTCCTCCATCCATCTTTTTCAATTCCTTTCTTAACCTGTTCATCTATGGTTTCACTTAAAATCATATCTAAAATTAATGCTAAATTTATAGGGTAATTTACTACTCTTGGTAAAGACATCCATGGATGAAAAGGTTCTAAATCAATTTTATGTTCAGAAATTTTAGGTGTTTCTTCTCCACAATACTGAAAATGATATAACGGTTTCATTTTTTCAAATGGTGCATAATCAAAATGATATTTTCTAATTAAATTATTATCTAAATCTTTAATAAAAACTGAATATGTACATTGTTCATAGTTTTTTTGAATTAAGCTTTCTATAACAACTGTACACTTTTTTTTTTCTAAACGTAAATTAAACTCAAAACTAAAATTTAAATTTTTTATTTTTTGTTGAAGTTTTGTGCTCTTGGGAAATTGATATGACAAAAATTTAGCTTGATCTGATAATTCTTTTAAACAGTTTTTAAAAGAGGAATAAGAACCTAAAAAAGATATTGTTTTAATTTCTTTAGAGATAAAATCAGTAAATTTCGGATGAGAACTGTTTATTTTTATCATAAGCCGTTCATAACTCTTAGTTCTTCAAAAAATAAAATATTATCATATTTAGAATGAGGAATGGTTTCTCTTAACTTCATTGGTTTCCAATTTGATGATTCAGTTTCATCTTCCGCAGCTACAGTTTCTGGAAATCTTTCTCCTGTAATTGAGCATTTAGATATTAATTCTTCTTTAGATTCAACTAACTGAGCACCCAACTCCCAAGGGAAACCTACATCATCAACATAATCATTAACAATCTCTAATAATAAATCTTTCCACCATAACTTTATATCAGAATTAAAAAAAACTCCATTATATATTGCCTTTTCAAATTTTGGTTCTACTGAATCAAATCCTTGCTCATTAAGTCCTAAAAAAGTTGATGACCATATCCTATCATATAAAAAACCAGGTCTAATAAAGAACACATCTCTACACCATTGATAGAGTTCGGATACATAACCAGAGATTGAAAAGTCAGTTTTAATATTATGAGGAAGTATTTTAAGAAAATCTTGTTCTAAATCTTTAGGAACATTAAAGAATTTCACTAAATCGTTTGTGTTTTCTGGAGGGTTTGATTTTAGTGAACTAAACCCTCTAACGATACTAATAATATTTCCTAAATTATCATCTATATGGTTATCAGGTATTATTAAATCATATGTTGATTTAATTCTTGAATCTAACTCTTCAATATCAGATGATGTTACACAAATCACAGGACAATTCCTCCAAGTTTCTCTTAAAAAAACACTAACTGTGGACCCTTTTTTTAATGTGTTTGTTTCAGCATTTGTAAGCCCATGATCTAAAATCACTAAATCTGGCTCGTCTCCTTTTAGCACCTCTAAAAGAATATTATCAATGTCTTTTTTAAAGACATCAATAAAATCTATAGTTACTTCTTTTTCACCTTCAAATCTTAAAGATGTTCTTAAATTATCGGAACTTTTCTTCCTTTTGCTCTCATCGTCAATCCAAATAAACTTCATTATTTTAAATACATTTCTATTTCTGAAGACCAACCATTTCTTGGTTTTATAAACTTTACGAAGCCTTCATTATTAATAACAATTTCTTTTACAATACCTAACCCTAAACCTGATCCCGAACCAATAATCATATTGTCTCCAGGGTTAATTTTATTCTCTAAATTTTCATATAATTTCCCTTCAGGATCTGCTATAAATGGAATAAACACCTCTTCAAACTTATCTTCTGAAAGTCCAATTCCTGAATCCAATATATTAATTTTAACAAACCCATCCTCTACAGATGCATTAATTTCTATCTCCCTCTTCTTGCCTCCTTTTGCTATTATCGATTTTATAGAGTTAGAAATAATATTTAGAAAAATAGAGTAAACTTCAGCTTCAAGTATGTTTTTAAAAATAATATTAGGTTTAATACTGTCATAATTAATCTTAATTTCATACTTTCCTAATATTAGTCCTAATACTTTTTCGATTTTTATTATTTTAGGTTTTAATGCTACTCTTCCCCTTTTATATTTTTTCTTGTTACTACTTACTAAAGAAGTCATTTCTAATAACTCTTCTAAACGATCGTTTAAATCTGAAAAATCATTTGAAATACTTACTAATTCCTTTTTACTTGAATCATTTAGTTTTTTAGCGACATTCAATATTGCTGTTTTATTTTGTGCCAACAAACCCAATAAAGATTTTACTTCATGTGAAAACACAAGCAACAAAGTAGATGTTGAAGCTATTAGCCTTAAATGTGCTAATTCATAATTTATAGAATCATTATGGCTTTTAATTGCTTCAGTTGCTTTAAAATAGACCTCTTCAAGTTGTTTCCTTTCTTCTGGCTCTAATTTATCTGCAACCGTATTAATTTGTTTACCAATATAACCTAATGCGGAATCAACAATTCTATTTTTTGAAATATCTTCAGCTACAAAATTCTCGAATTCTTCTCTAGCTCTGAATGCTACTTTTAAAGACTCTTGTCTCTTATGATAATCTCTCAAGATTGTAGACCAATCAATAGCAAAACGCACAAATTTTTTTAGTTCTAGTGTAGCCTCAGATTCGACAAACCCCTCTCTACTAGCTTTCATTTCAAATCCCGTTGCCCTCTCTCCAATTTTTACATCACCAATATAGTTTTTCATTGAAAGCATATTCAGTAATGACCTATCAGCTTCCACACCTTTTAAAGCATCTGCAAAATCTAATAATTGATCTTTTGGAGAAGCTAATCTTCTTGCTCTATCTTTATCTAAATCCAACCAATCTACATCACCGTAATCAGCAACTCTAAAATTTCTGTACTTTATTTGTACCCCACCCCAATCTCTTACTAAAGGAACTAAATTTTGTTTTGAAAGAATACTCACGTCTCTCATCTCCGCTCTTTCAACTAGCATTATACCTAATTTCAGAGAAATATCTCTTAAACTTTTGAATTTAAAATCAGATACAATTTTACGTTTTCCTATACCTAAAGCGTTTAGCTCGCAAACTGCTTGATTATTTTTATTTATAAATGCTGTTAACGTACCCCAACCAGCATTTAACAAATCCTCTCTTAAATCAATGATATCTTCGTTGAAATCCGGTGCTGTTAACATTATTAAAAACCCCTTATCTTCTTTAAAACCATCTCTATGAACACCTCTATTTGCAGTTAAAACAGCTAATTGCCTTTTTAACCAATTAAAACCTCTATGATTCCATTCGTCAGAAATTCCTTCAATTATTAAAGTTGTTCCCGTATAACCTTCTTTTATGATTGTCTCTTCTCCAACGCATTCTATTGTAGTAACATCAGAACCTGACTCAAATTCAGTCCAAGGGAAAACAACTTCTGTTCTTTGAATTTCTTTCTGTAATCCCAACTTATTTCCAGATGATGTACCATTTGTTATTAAAGTTAGTTTTTGTCCTAATCTTCTACAGGAAAATCTCCCAACACCTTTAGCTCCTGTGAGGTATCTCCCATATACTTTAGACTGATTAGACTCTCGCTTGTTAGTTGTGGCAATCCTCATCCAGTAATTTTTTACTGCCTCAAAGTTCATTCCCACACCGTTATCAACAATCTTAATCAAGTCATTTCCTTCAGAATCACTTTCAAAAATAATTTCAACTTCCGTAGCATCAGCATCATATGAATTCTTTACTAATTCAGATAATGCTAAATGTACAGTTTCCACCAACTTCTCGCCTAACTCTTTGAGTAATGCGCTATCAACAGTAAATTTTAATATTTGCTTCACTTTCTAAAACTATCATTTATTAATTTGACAAAGTAGGAATAATAAAATTATTTTGGAAAGATTTTTAAAGATAATCAGTTTTAAAATTACAAAAAGAGGCTTTTACACCTCTTTTTATTAATCAAAACACCAATAAAAACCTCCACTACTTTTCCGTTCACCTCTGCAAACTTTAGCAATACAACATTTATTACAACCAGTTATTTTTGAAGCTTCAGATATAGATTCAAATTCCACTATAAATTCACCTTGTAAAGAAAATTGATAAACTGTCTTTTTTCTACAATCCTTTAAAGGAATAAAATTATCTACAAAATCATAAGTCCAATAAAAGCCTTTACTGACTTTATTAACACTCAAACAAACCTTTGACAGGTCTTGCTTATTCAAACCAATTATAGCCCCTGCATTGGTTAAATTAGAGTACTTATCTATTAAAGATCCTGTTATAATATCATATTGGTATACCGTTTTTTGAATTCCACCTCCACTATCAGAATTATAGCCTTCTTCTTTTGAATTATACTCTAAAATATATTCTTTTTCTTTTTTAGCTAATTCATCTGTTGTGACAGCTGTATCAATCTGTTCCCACTTAAAAGCTTCTTCCCCATAAGTAGAAATAGCATTCTGAAATGTATAGCTTTTACCTCTTTTTGATTTTTTTAAATGGTCTTTTTTTCTCTCTTTTAAAGATTTAGTTGTTACTCCAACATAAATTTCTTTTGTTTCTTTATTTGTTACTTTGTACACAATCTTCTTCATCTCCTTTTACATTTTTAGTCATTTTAAATAAGTAATTACTTCCTGTTGACTTTGTTTCTAATTCTGCATCGTTCTCAAAACAATACTCTTTTAACCACTTATTGAATCTATGTGGAGATATTGTTTCTTCTGGATAACATTCTTTAAAAAGTGCTTCCGCTTCTCTTTTATCATCCCAAAAATTAAAATCTAAAAAATCATCTGCAAACTCAAGAAATTCTTTTGATGTATTCATTTCTAATTTCTTTTGATTATAATTGATCGGTGTTGCTTTCACTAAACCATACTTCAAATAAGAAGTTAAACATTCCATTAAAAAGTGATAGAACTTCTGCCATTCTTCAATTCCCCAATCTTCGTTAAAAAACATGTTACCAAATTCTTTTTCTGGAGTAAATTCTTCGTCATAATAATTAGCCACTTCAAATTCAAATCTTCTTCTTAAATCTGAAGAACCTCCAGGACCTTTTACTGGATAATTTGAAGTAATTATTATTTTTGGAGAATCTTCGTGTTTAATATAAAACGCATCTTTTCTTTTTTTCTCCACTTCGACACCTGTAGTTATCATAGAATAAAACAATTCCAAACTTGTAGTCTTGTTCAAATCGTCATATGTTATGATGTCAGTTGTTAAGTTTATTCTTTGATTTTTAAACCAACTATCATTTTTTATTGATTTACCATCAAACAATTCTAAATCTCTAACTTTGGATAAAGCAATAGATAGTAACGTTTTCCCAGTACCTCCATTTGTCTTATCATTTAACACCATATTTTCATCATATAGTATTATTGCTTTTGCCTCATCTTTTATTTTACATCGATGGAGTAAATAGCCTAAAATTGTTTTTAGTGATAAAAATCTGTTTTCATCTTTTTTTGAGATATTAAAACAAAACTGTTGAAACTGACCAATTGACTTATCTTTGTCCTGAACGTAATCGTGCTTTATTATTCTGCTTTCCCAAATTACATAGGGCAATTCGCTATATTCTTTAACTTCAATTCCATCTTCAGAAATTACACTATAGCAATTTTGATAGTAAAAAATACCTGAATCTTTTCTATCCCTATCTCTTGGTAGCTCATCAACTGGTAAAAAGCTTAGTTTTTTGTTGTTTATTAAGTTACCTACACTACTAACAAACATCTCGTAGACTTTATTTTCTTTTATCTTTTTAAGATAATCCCCAACAAAAGCAATCATTTCAGCTTCTGAAGTTATTCTAATTCGATTATTATTATTTTTAACTAATATATGGTTAGCATCTGCTAATTTTATTCTTACAAATCCATTATCCGCTAAAAACTTTAATAATTCTGAATTAACTATTTTTATATTCCCTTTATCATCATTCCTCCAAAAAGGAGTTTCTCTCTCTAAAATCATTTTTTTGAATTTTTTAATTATTTTAAATGTTTTAGCAAGGAAAGTTCTAATTTGATATTCGCTTTTGCATTTTTAGAGCGACAATTTACATTAACACAGAACTTACTGTTGCTACTGCAAAGTTACGATGGATTTTAAGTTTTTATATGGGACAAAGCGATGTCCCCCGTTAGTTAAATTAGCTATTTTAATTCAAAAAAATCAGCTTCTTGGAACTTATCTTTTAATCTATTTAAAGCTTTGGCAATACCTTTATCTCCATTTTTAAAACCATATAAAGTCCTTCTATTGATTTCAAAATTTTCATAAGTTTTAGTTACTTTATCAAAAAATCTACAATTATTCTCAATTAGTATTTTTAATTCTGGAAAATCAGTCCATTTAATGATTTCATTTTGACGAAGAATATAGAATAAAGCTAAAACATCATAAGAAGAAATTCTAAAATTTATTTTATCTCCACGATATACATCTTCTTTATAATTAGTTTTTTGTATTTCTTCAAGACATATTTCAAACTCTTTAAATACCAAATCTTTAATTTCTTTATTTAAATGAGTTATACTTTCTATTAGCTCAAAATATGATAAAAGTTCATTTGTTTTTTGCTGGTAGCACAATTCTAAATTTCCATTTGAAAGTTTTAATATCTCAAATTGTTCTTTATAATGAGACATAAAATTTATACTTAAATATTCTATTTTTGGAATTAAATAATCTTTAAAAAAATACTCTTTATGTTCTTCATTTATTCCTGTTTCTGTATTTAGACCCCCATATAGAATTGAAAATTCATCTAAAATAGGTTTGCTAAAAAAAGATTTTTCTTTGTTTATTCTAATATCATAATATTTAAATAAATTTTGTACACTTAAATATCTATCAGAATCTAAAATGTCAATAAAATCTAATATTTTATTCATAGTTAAAAGTTGATAAGTTGACTTGACAAGTTTGACAAGTTTTTTCTATAAAAATACACAACATATAATAATTGAATATGTTGTGCATAATTTAGCTATCTTTTTAAGTATTTCTTTAATTATATAGGAGGAAAAGTCTCAAAAGCTTGAATATCCAAAATACAACATAGACTCCTTTGTTAATTTAAATAATTATAAAATGCTGACTATAATAAGCTTTATTCCTGATGACATAAACAGATTGTAAGTCTTTGGTAATTTTTACTTTATTTACAAGTACAACATCATCTTTATACAACTCTCCAATATTATACTTTAATTTAACCCTAAAAGGGCATTTCAAGCATTCTAACTTACCATTTCCATTTACAATGTAAAGTTCATTAGGAGAGCTATATTTCATTAATTCAGCTATTTCTTCATCAGTCATTTTTAAGTTATTTAAATTTAAATATTATCCCAAATAGCTATAATATTAATGATGCAGATACCAATTTGGAATTCTATTTTCTATTGAATTACCTATGCTTTGTATAAACTCATACGCATTTACATTTCTCTCCAAATTATTATCTATATATGAACTCTTGTTAGCTTCTGTGAATAAATTATAAACATTCCATAAACTTATCTGATTATCTGATCTTCTAAAGTTTTCATCATTGAAATAGTCTTTTACTACAGAGCCAATTTGTGAATCTGTCAATTGTATTGGAAACTTTCCTTGTTTCTCAATTTTAGATAAAAAGTGGTACATCCTCATTTTACCAACAAAATGCGCAAATTGTTTTTCACTAAATGAGTATTTACTTAATTTCTCCATATTACCAAGATGCCTATCTTGATTATAGTTATTTATTAGGTTATGAATAGCTTCTTGTAGTTCTTGAATGCTACTAACTCTTATTTCTGAATTTAAACCATCTGTTGCAACGCATAAATTTGTGCAAACCGTATTTTTAAACCCGATGAATACTTTAAACTTTTCAATAGATTTTTTAGAAAACAGGTTCTCTTGATTGTAGGCTCTTACACCTCCTACTGATAAATTTAATATCTGATTATTAACAACAATCTGTTTATTAGGAATTTCTATCATAAAAGCCATTCTTTCATAATAAGTAGTTTTCTCGTGTTCTAACAATTCTTTCACAGGTTTACCTATTGCTGAAGGAATCCTACCTTTTATTTGATGAGATATTCTAATAGATGGATTTATTGAATTTACTTTAAAATAGTTTTTTGCTATTTCTTTTGTAGCATCAATGAATTCATAATGTGAAATTGTACATTCATTATCTTTAGCAAAAACAGGTATTATACATTCATTTTGTAAATGTTCTAAACTGACTTCTTTTGTATTTGCTTCAATAAATTTACTTGAAGATTTCTGGATTATTGTATTCGTTTCTTGAATGATATCTTCTACTTGATGATTAGCTATTAATTCCATTTTCTGATATTTTATTAGGTTGAATAATTTCTTTTTGTTCTATAATCATAGATTTCATCGTTTCAATTTCTTGTTTCCGATTCAAGATAGTTGAGTTTAATTCTTTTTTAAGTCCAGAATATTTTTGATATAAATGTCTCAATCCTTCTATAGTTGTACATTCTGCTATTTCTTTTTTAGCTTCTTCTATGGATACACCTTGATTACACCATTGAATTAACATTTTACCAACTCCTTTAGTAATTATAATCTCTGGTTTATCCATGAATAGACCTGTTCTATCTTTAGATGCTTTTGCTAAATGTTTATCATTAACAAGTTCAAAATTTACTGTAAGTTCATACTCAAATCCTTCTCTTGTAATCTCTTTTGTACCGTGTTTAATTACTTTAGTTCTTCCATTAGAACCAGTATCTAAAGAGTAATCTATTTTTCTTCTCGCTGTAGTTACTATATGACATGTTGATTGTAAAATAGCATCTATAAAAGATTGATGACGTGGCGTTATTTTTGCCCAATCTTGAAACCTACCTCCTAATTGTTCGTGTAATTGCAAACAACCACCTTTTCCTTGCCATTCGTGAGTAATGGAATCGATAATAATTACTTCCATTTGTTCTTTTTCACATAGCCTAATAGCCTCTATATATCGCTCTGGACTATATGGTTGGTTTAAAGAAACTACATTAAATTTCCCCAAATGAGAATATAAAGAAGCACTGTTATTTTCTGTATCAATAACAGCAACTTTAGTCCAATCTTCTGTAATACCATAAGCTAATAATAATGCTGAATAAGTTTTACCAAACCCACTTGCTCCTGACAATCCTAATCTTAATTTAACCTGATGTCTTTGTGCTTTTTGTAATTGCATAATTTTAATTGTTATTCGTTATAATTTATTAAGTGAGACTTTCTCACAAAAAAAAGACATAAAAAAAGAGCCTATATTTCTATAGACTCTCAATTTATATCTGGTAAGAAGTTGTTAAAAAACCTCTTCCTTTTTTACAAGGTTATCTTGTAAAATAGCTTCTTCTTCACTCACAAATTCATTTCTTTCTGTAAGTGTAATAATTTCTCCAGTACTTGGAACGGTGTATTCATAAGGTTCAACACTTATTTTTCTAATTGTTCCCGATAATTCTGAACCAATTAATGCTTCACAAGTAGCTTGATTGAATGTACAAGGAACACTTGCTGTTCTTGCTGTTAAATACATTTTTCCCGTTTCTTTACTTTTTACAGCTTCTACTCCTGCTTGTACTTTTAGTGTACAAAATTCTGTCCCATCTTCTTTTTGATAGGTTTTGAAATCTACAATTTTTACCATAGTTTTTTAAATTTAAAGATTAATGTTAACGGGGGGATACCCCAAAAGCAAAAATGAGTGGGGGCCTGATATCTATGTTATCCCACGCTATCATTGATGATAAAAATTTAAAACTAAAAAACCACTTATCCCGCCGAGCTAAAAAGGATAAGGGGGGGGGTATTCATAAAACTGAAACTTTATGTTTTTAAAAAAAAGTTGTCAAAAAAAATTAGAAAAAAATTATTTTTTAAAACAATATTCTGTCAATTCGCCAAAAAAAACTTCTCTTTCTAAAAACGTGCCTAAATTAGGAGTTCCGCTTATAATTATTGTATTATGACCTTTTTCAGTTAGTTCTCTAACTGTTAAAGCATTTCCAAAAATAGGATGCAATACAATAAATATTTTTTTTACTATTTCATTTGAATTAAATAAAGTTATTATTGAATGTACATTTTGAAAGAGAGTTTCATTCTCAAATGTATTCATTGTTGTTTCTATGTTAACTACTTCAAACTTATGATTCTCAATAGAATCTTGATAAAAGGTAGTAAAAAACATAGTATTGACAATCTCTAAATCTTTAATTTTATCTCCAGAAGAATCAAACCTAGTAAAATCTTTTTCACTTAAATCTAAACTAAAAAGATTAATAATACTTGATATTTGATTCTCAATTATAGCTTTAACATTTGCTGTATCTTCTACTTTATTAATTGAACTTTTTTTATTAATATAGTTTATATAAAAATCACTGAAAAATAAAAATTCATAAAGTAATAACTCTAGTGATTTATTATGAACTGATAAATTTAAATCTTCATTATTCTTTTTTTGTTTATACTTTGGATAATATTTATCCATCAGGTAAAAAATCAATAGTATTCCTACAATATAAAATAACCACATATTATTTCAGAATTTGAGTTAATAGTAAAGTAAAAAATAACAATACACCAAAACACCCTACATTGGTTTTAGTGTATCCATTTTTTAATGCCAAATATTCTTCACTAGAAAAATGTTTCATAACTAGTGTGAAAATTATGTTTTCCCATTCCTTTGAACTTAAATCGTTATTAATTATAGGTGAACTGGTTTTTTTTATTGTTTTCAAGCCTAAAGTTGTAACTACTTCAAAAATTACTCCACCATTACTTGTCGGATTTAATTCATAATAGTCATAACCTAGTTTATGAGAAGACAATGGTATCATAAAACTTAATTTTATTGAATCATCTGATACTAATGAATAATTTTTATCATTTATAAAGAACAATAGCGCTTCTTTGAAGTTTGGATATTTTGTTGATATTTTCATAGTTAAAATTTTGTTTAAATATAATTAATTATTCTTTACGCGACCTTTAGTCCGCGTTTTTTCTTTTAACAACTTATTCCTTTGTTAAATGGTTAGCATAAACAAAAGAATATGTAATTTTATAGCTAAAGAATGGATAACTTGTAGCAAATCCAATAGGTCTTTTGCTATTAACCATAACATTGATGAGAAAACTGTAAGGAAGATTTTAAAAGAAGATGGTTACAGGATACCAGTAAAAACTCTTCAAAAAATCTGTGAAGCAAAAGAAATTAAGTTGTCAACTTTTTTTCAGCTTATTGATGAATAATTTTTACTATATTTGAATTGAAAGAAATTTCTTTTTCTTTTTCATAGCAATTTACTCCACCTCTCTAAAGAAGTGGAGTTTTTACTAATTATAGAGTTTATTAACCTCATCACTAACTTTCTTTTGTACAACCTTTCCATAATGAGATTGTGTAATATTCATATTAGAATGACCCAATAATTCAGATACAATTTCCATTGGTACATTGTTAAATAAAAGTACAGTTGTAGCAAAGGTTTTTCTTGCTGTATGATGAGTTAACTTTTTATCAATTCCAATTAATTCAGAAATCTCTTTTAAATAAGAGTTAAACTTCTGATTACTTATACCAGGTAAAGTATCATTGTATTTATCTAAAATAGCTCTTGCTTTTGGCAATAGTGGAATAGATATCTTTCTATTCGTTTTCTTTCTAATCATCTGAATCCACTCTTTATCATCAAACCCAATTTCTATGTTTTTAGTTGACAAAGTTGACATTTCAGCATAAGCTAATCCTGTATAACAGCAAAAAATAAATAAATCCTTTACTTGTTGTAATCTCTCTTGACTAAAATTGTGTTTCTCTAATCTCTTTAATTCTACATCAGTCAAATAAATAATTACAGTTTTGTGCTTCTTATTTTTATATAGATGAAAAGGGTCTTTCTTTAAGTAGTTCTCTGAAATAGCAAACTGAATTACCTTCTTTACTCTTTGAATGCTCCTATATACTGTAGCTTGTTTTAACTTTAATTCTGTTTTATAGAAATATTCTAAATCTTGGATAAACTTTAAATCCAAGTCTTTCAATCTAACATCTTTCTTTTTATAGAATTTAGATATAAATAAAGCAACTTTTCTTCTGCTCTCCACATACCTGCTCCAAGATAATTTATTAAAGTCAATTCCTATTAATTTCTCTGTCTTCTGATTATGTAAATCATAAGCTCCTAAAATGGTGATTTCTTCTTTAGAATCTTCTCCTTTATATTTTCTATAAATATCATCTACATCAAAGTCATTTGGTAAGATTTGAAGCATTAAAAAAGCCTTATCTATCTGTTGATGAATAAGGCTTAGTTTGTTGTTTAAAAGGGTGTTTTCTTGACTGGGTGGAATAGCTTTCTGCTTACCACTATCCCAATTGTCTGGATTGATAAAAATACCTGTGGAGAATTCTTTTCTACTTTTTAAAAATGTAATTCTACATCTTATTGGGCATTTACCCATTTTATTTATCCTGTTTCTCTGTAGAAAAAAGAGTACAGCTAATTTAAAATTATTCATAGATTTTGATTTTATAAAAATGGTACACCAGAAGAAAAAGTGGTACACCAGAAAGTGCACCTAAAAAGGCATACATTGATTAATAAATTGATTGATGTGATAGTATATAAAAGAATAGAAAGTGTCTTTAAACCCTTACAAAACCTATAGAAAACAAAAAAGCCTCACATTTCTGTGAAGCTTTAAGTGAGCCCTGAAGGATTCGAACCTTCGACCGCCTCCTTAGAAGGGAGGTGCTCTATCCAGCTGAGCTAAGAGCCCGTAGTTTTTATGTTTCTACGAAAACAGTGTCGGGGTGGCAGGATTCGAACCTGCGACCTCCTCGTCCCAAACGAGGCGCGATGACCGGGCTACGCTACACCCCGAGTTTACTAAAAATTTGCGGAGAGACAGGGACTCGAACCCTGGCGACAGTCACCCGTCGACAGATTAGCAATCTGCTCCATTACCACTCTGGCACCTCTCCGGTTTTTAAGAACTTAATAGCACTTCTTTAAAAATGCGAGTGCAAATGTAATACTACAATTACAATTTAGCAAGATGTTTTTAACTTTTTTTAATATTTTTTTATTCAGGGTATTCTACTCGCAAATGATAAATATTCATTAACTTCTTTTTAATGACTTTTTTTATAGTTTCTATCTCTCTAAACGTGATGTTTGAATTCAAAAATTGATGATCTGACTTCTGTTTATCAACAATTTTCTCAATTAAATTATCTATGGTTTGTGCTGTTGGTTTTTTTAAACTTTTGGAAGCAGCTTCCGCAGCATCACACATCATTAAAATTGCTGTTTCCCTAGAAAAAGGTATTGGACCTTGGTATTGAAATTTT
Source organism: Polaribacter pectinis (assembly GCF_014352875.1). Classification (NCBI taxonomy): domain Bacteria; kingdom Pseudomonadati; phylum Bacteroidota; class Flavobacteriia; order Flavobacteriales; family Flavobacteriaceae; genus Polaribacter; species Polaribacter pectinis. The sequence goes on along the minus strand of NZ_CP060695.1, from coordinate 499,261 downwards.
TTAATATCAACCTCACCATCAATATTCATTTCTTTTTCTTTAGCATAAAAATAATACGTTGTACTAGTTCCATGATGTGTTCTAATAAAATCTATAATTCTATCTGGCAATTTGTGCTTTTTAGCTAACTCTATTCCTTTTATAACATGGTCTGTTATTATTTCCGAGCTATCTCTTGGTGATAAATCGTTATGCGGATTTACACCAGTAGATTGATTCTCTATAAAATATTGCGGATTAATCATTTTACCAATGTCATGATACAAGGCACCAGTTCTAACCAACATCGAGTTTGCTCCTATTTCATTAGCAGCAGCTTCCGCTAAATTTGCAACTTGCATAGAATGTTGAAATGTTCCTGGTGCTTTCTCATTTAATTCTCTTAATAATTTTGTGTTTGTATTTGATAATTCTAGCAAAGTAACATCAGAAACCAAACCAAATATTTTTTCATACATGTAAATTAAAATTATTGATAAAAAAGATAACAATCCATTTGCTGCAAAAAGCATGAAATAATCCCAGTTTATTTGTGATGCATTTCCCATTTTTATAATTGAAAATGCAAAATAAGTTATCATATATATTCCTGTTATTTGAGCAACTGAAATAAATAAATTTGCTCTCTTATACAGTTCAGAGACGGATAGAATTGTTACAATACCTGCAATAATGTGTAAATAAATAAACTCGAAACTATTAGGAACAATATAACCTAAAAGCAATACAGTTAAAACATGTGTAAATAATCCTAAACGAGCGTCAAAGAAAGCTTTTAATACAATTGGAAGGACACTTAATGGTACAACATATAAATAGTCTGAATTATATTTTATAACCAATGTTTGTATAAAAATCATTGAAAAAACATTAAAAAATATAAAGGTAACCTTGTTATTATTATTATAAATTTCTACTCTATATTTTTGAAGAAATAAAAGCAACATCAATAAGGCTAGTGCTACTAAAATGGTGTAACCGAAAATAATCCAATTGTAATTATTATCTGTCCAAATTTTAGATTCAGACTCACTCTTTAAGGAATTTAAAATAGCCAGCTTATCCCCTTCTACAGTATCTCCTTTTAAAATAATTAATTTTCCTTCAGATATTTTTCCTTTGGTATAAGAAATGTTTTTAATATCATTCTCTATTATTTTTTGAGTAAACTTATCATCATAAGAAATATTAGGCTTTATAATTTCAGATAAAATATTCATTAATACTCTTTGAGAGTAATCGAAAGGTTTAACACCTACATTTTTTTCAATTTCTAATAAAACTTTTCTAGAATTATAAAGATTTTTAAAAAGAATATCTTGTACTTCATTTTCTTTTCTAAGTGCTATCATTTCATCTTTATTAGAAACTCTATCTTCACTTATAACTTCTAAAAAACCTGTATTATAAATTTTATTAATTACATTTTCACCTTTAACGTCTAAACTTTTTATAACATCATATGTAAGTGAATCGGATGGATTTAAAGCATTAATTCTTCTTTTAAATGTTGCATTTACACCAGTAACAACATCAAAATCATATGAAAAATATAACTTTGCATTAACTTCAATTTCTTTTTTCTCTATCTTAATTTCTTCATCAGTTTTTTGAATAGCAAAATCAAAAGGTGCATATAAGTTATCATATTTCCAAAGTTGACCGTTATTAAAATCGTATTGAAATTGCGTGCCTTTTGGAAATAAATAAACAATAGCAATAGTGGTTATTAAAAATAATATTGCCTTGTATATTGTGGTATTATTTTGATATAATTTATTAACTATTTTACTCATTTTATTTTTCTTCTAACAACAAACTTACAGTAAAAATTTCAAGGTCAAAAATTAGGTTTGCAGAATCAAACTAAAATTGATTAAAAATGGTTATTTTTGTAGGATAAATCTTAAAGTTTATAATTTTTAAATTTATCATAATAGAAAAGCTATTTTATTAAATAAAATTCAATATAAAATATTTTTTCTTCACAAAATAAATACCCAAACAATATATGAAAGAAGTAGTAATAGTTTCTGTAGCTAGAACACCAATTGGAAGTTTTATGGGAAGTTTATCGACAATTCCTGCTCCAAAACTAGGTGCAATTGCAATAAAAGGCGCATTAGAAAAAATAAATTTGAATCCAAATTTGGTTCAAGAAGTTTTTATGGGAAATGTAGTTTCTGCTGGTTTAGGACAAGCTCCTGCTAGACAAGCTGCAATTTACGCAGGTATTCCTGATACAGTTCCTTGTACAACTGTAAATAAAGTTTGTGCTTCTGGTATGAAATCTATTATGTTGGCTGCTCAAACCATTGCTTTAGGTGATGCAGATGTTACAGTTGCTGGTGGTATGGAAAACATGAGTTCAATTCCTCATTATCAACATGCAAGAAATGGTTCTAAATTTGGGCCAATTACCATGGAAGATGGCATGCAAAAAGATGGTTTGGTAGATGCTTATGGAAATGTTGCTATGGGTGTTTGTGCAGATGAATGTGCCACAGAATATAAGTTTTCTAGAGAAGACCAAGATGCTTTTGCTATACAATCTTATAATAGATCTGCAGCTGCTTGGAAAGAAGGGAAATACAATGATGAAATTGTACCTGTAGAAATACCTCAAAGACGTGGAGAACCAATCATTTTTTCTGAAGATGAAGAGTACAAAAATGTAAAAATGGAAAAAATCCCTGCTTTAAGACCTGCATTTACAAAAGACGGAACTGTTACTGCTGCAAATGCCTCTACAATTAATGATGGTGGAGCTGCACTTGTTTTAATGTCTGCAGATAAAGCAAAAGAATTAAATATTACACCAATTGCAAAAATAAAAAGTTATGCAGATGCAGCGCATGAACCTAAATGGTTTACAACCGCACCTGCAAAAGCATTACCAAAAGCTTTAGCTAAAGCAAATATTTCTATTGATGATGTAGATTATTTTGAATTAAACGAGGCGTTTTCTATAGTTGGATTAGCAAATATGAAAATTTTAGGAATTACAGATGATAAAGTAAATGTTAATGGTGGTGCCGTTTCTTTAGGACATCCTTTAGGTGTTTCTGGAGCAAGAATTGTAATTGCTTTAACCTCTATTTTAAAACAAAATAATGCAAAAATTGGCGCAGCTGCAATCTGTAATGGTGGTGGTGGTGCTAGCGCAATTGTTATTGAAAAAGCATAAATCTTAAATTTAGAATTTTAAATTTTGAACGTTTTCTACGGTATTTGTAATTTAAGTATAGTTCCTTTAAGAGCTGAAGATTCTGATAAATCTGAAATGATTAGTCAGTTGCTTTTTGGCGAACATTTTACAATAATTGATAAACAAAAAAATTGGAGTAAAATAAAATTAGCCTTTGATGATTATGAAGGCTTTATTGACAACAAGCAATATGTTGAAATACCAGAAGAGACCTACTATAATTTAAATAATAATGCTGTGTTTTATTCTGGTGAAATCATAGATTTTATTACAAATACAAAAAATGAGTTAACGACCATTCCTTTAGGATCTAACTTACCTTTTTACAACGTAAATAAACTTCAGATAAATTCTACTTATTATCTCTACGAAGGAAGTGTTTTATCAGAAAAAAAAGATAAAAACGAAATTCTAAATATAGCTTTTACTTATTTAAACTCTCCTTTTTTATGGGGAGGAAAAACTCCTTTTGGTATTGATTGTTCTGGATTTACACAAATGGTTTATAAAATGTGTGGATATCCATTATACAGAGATGCTAAACAACAAGCTACACAAGGTGAAGTTTTAAGTTTTATTGAAGAAAGTGAACCTGGAGATTTAGCTTTTTTTGATGATGATGAAGGAATAATAACACATGTTGGTATTATTTTAAATGATTACAATATTATTCATGTTCATGGTAAAGTTCGAGTAGACACTCTAGATCATAGTGGTATTTTTAATTCAGATTTACAAAAACATACTCATAAATTAAGGGTTATAAAAAAGATAATATAAAAAAAACCGAAACTTTAAAGTTTCGGTTTTTTTTTGTTTTGTAAGTTTACGTTTTTATTGACCTCTCATTTCTTTATAGATAGGTCTTAACTTATCTCCTTCTGCCTCCATTTCAAGATTATCATAAATATTTAACAGTGTTCTAACTGTATCTTCGCTTCTTTTTAAACTATCTGCTTTTTCTAAATATGGTAATGCTTTTTTATAGATAGCTCTTTGCTTAATTTCAAGCTCATTATATTTCTTACCATTATTAAGATTTTTGTTCATCTCATCAACGATATCTTTATCACCTGCTAAAATAGCAATTGATAAGTTTAAATACGCATCTGCATAATCTGGTTTTAATTCAATTGCTTTCATATAGTAACCTTCTGCTTCATCTACATTACCTTGATTTTGATTTATTACACCTAAATTAAAAAATAAACTAGGATTAGTTGGATCTAACTTTACAGCTTCTTCCATTAACTCACCGAACTTGTCCATTTTTTCTAATTTAATGTACATTTGAGCTTCATTTAAAATCAAATTTATATCAGTAGGATTTGCTTTTCTAGCTTCTTGCAAAGCTTCAATTGCTAACTCAGGCTTTCCTTGGTTTACATATATATAACCAATATTCTTAATAATATCTGGTTGTTTAGATTCAGAAGTCTTTTGAGAAGGACTATTATATTTCCCAAACTTAACCATAGCATCTCTATTAGCTTTAGTTCCTAAATTCTCTTCTACTCCAGTCTCCTTATTTATTGCAAAATATTGAGTAGAAATACCTGTATAACCAACTTCCTTAACCTCTTTATAATACTTTAAAGACGCATCGAAATCTTTTGCTTGAGAAGCACTTATTGCTGCATTGTATAAAAATATTGTATCTGTAGGACTTAACTTATAAGTTAAATAAAAACTTTTTGCTGCTTCCGCAAAGTTTTTATCATCATTATACAACTTAACTGCTTTTTCTGATACTTTTTGCACAATACCATCTAACATTGGTTTTGCTTCTTTAGTATACTTTTGCTTACCAATTTCATTTTCATAAGCTAACAGTTTATTAAACGCATCTGCCGCAGCTTCATAATCATTTTTACCTGCTAAAGCTTGTCCTTTTAAAAAAAAGTACTTTGCTTTATATTTAGCATCCATAGCTCCTAAAGTAGATTCTAAAGGTGTAATTGCAGAAAGTGCAGCTGCAAATTGATTTTTCTTAATTGCTTTTTCAGCTGTTTTTAATTCGTTCTTTTGTGCAAAAGCTCCAATGGTCATCAGTCCTAAAGCTATTGCTAATATTTGTTTTTTCATTTTAATGAGTATTTAATTTATTGTTATTCTTGATTTTCGTTTGAATCATTTTCAATATTCGTGCCATTTTCTGTTTCAGCTTCAGAATTAGCTATAGAATCCTCTTCAATTTCCTCTTCTTCATGCATCACTTTAGCAACAGCTGCAATACTATCGTCTTCTTTAATGTTAATTAAACGAACACCTTGTGTTGCACGTCCCATTACACGTAAATCTTCAACAGCCATTCTAATTGTTAAACCTGATTTGTTAATAATCATTAAATCATTAGAATCATCAACATTCTTAATTGCTACTAATTCTCCTGTTTTTTCAGAAATGTTTAAAGTTTTTACACCCTTACCACCTCTATTGGTAACTCTATAATCTTCTAATTTAGAACGTTTACCATAACCTTTTTCAGAAACAACTAAAATATTACTTTCCATGTCGTTTACAGCTACCATTCCAATTACCTCATCTTTGTCATGCTGTAAAGTAATTCCTCTAACACCAGAAGCTGTTCTTCCCATTGGTCTTGTTTTCGCCTCTTCGAAACGAATAGACTTACCAGATTTTAATGCCAACATTACTTGGCTATCTCCGGTTGTTAATTTTGCTTCTAATAATTCATCACCTTCTTTAATGGTAATTGCATTAATACCATTTGTTCTTGGGCGAGAATATTGCTCTAAAGAAGTCTTTTTAACTTGACCTTTCTTTGTTGCCATAATCACATAATGGCTATTGATGTATTCTTCGTCTTTTAAATCTTGTGTTACCAAAAATGCTTTTACAGAATCGTCTTGTTCAATATTGATAAGGTTTTGCATTGCTCTACCTTTGGTATTCTTCCCACCTTCAGGAATCTCGTAAACGCGCATCCAGAATACTTTTCCTTTTTGTGTAAAGAACATCATATATTGATGATTGGTTCCTACAAATAAGTGTTCTAGGAAATCTTCATTTCTAGTTGTTGCTCCTTTTTGACCTCTTCCTCCTCTATTCTGAACCTTATATTCATCTAGATTTGTACGTTTTAAATATCCTGCATTCGAAATTGTAACTACAACTTTGGTATCAGGAATCATATCTTCAATACGCATGTCTCCTCCAGCATATTCTATAACAGATCTACGCTCGTCTCCATACTTTTCTTTGATATGTAGTAATTCTTCTTTTATAATTTCGTAACGTCTTGGCTCGTTAGATAAGATATCTTTTAAGTCTGCAATCGTTAACATAATTTCGTCATACTCTGCACGTAATTTATCTTGCTCTAAACCTGTTAACTGACGCAAACGCATTTCTACAATTGCCTTCGCTTGAATTTCTGTCAGTTCGAAACGCTCAATTAAGCTTTCTCTTGCTTCATCTGCATTAGAAGAAGCTCTAATAATTTTTATTACTTCATCTATATTATCAGAAGCAATAATTAAACCTTCTAAAATATGTGCTCTTGCTTCTGCTTTCTTTAATAAAAATTCTGTTCTACGAACAATAACTTCATGTCTGTGTTCAACAAAATAATGTATTAATTGTTTTAAATTTAATTGCTCTGGTCTACCTTTAACCAATGCAATATTATTCACACTAAAAGAAGTTTGTAATTGTGTGTATTTGAATAGTTTATTTAAAACGATATTTGGAATTGCATCACGTTTTAATATATATACGATACGCATACCGTTTCTATCAGATTCATCACGAATATTCGCAATTCCTTCTAATTTCTTTTCGTTTACAAGATCAGCAGTTTTCTTAATCATGTCTGCTTTATTGACTTGGTAAGGAATTTCCGTAACAATAATACACTCACGTCCCTTTACCTCTTCAATAATTGCTTTAGCACGCATTACAATACGTCCACGACCAGTATGAAAAGCATCTCTTACACCATCATAACCATAAATAATTCCACCTGTTGGAAAATCTGGTGCTGTTACGTGTTGCATTAACTCGTCTATTTCAATATCATTGTTTTCGATATATGCAATGGTTCCATTGATAACTTCTGTTAAGTTATGAGGCGCCATATTTGTTGCCATACCTACTGCAATACCAGAAGCTCCATTTACTAATAGATTAGGAATACGAGTTGGTAATACAGTTGGTTCTTGTAAAGTATCATCAAAATTTAAACGATGATCTACAGTATCTTTTTCAATATCAGCTAACATATCTTCTGATATTTTCTGCATTCTAACCTCTGTATAACGCATTGCTGCAGGGGAATCTCCATCTACGGAACCAAAGTTCCCTTGACCATCTACCATCATATAACGAACACTCCAATTTTGCGCCATACGCACCATTGAATCGTAAACGGAAGTATCTCCATGTGGGTGATACTTTCCTAAAACTTCCCCAACAATTCTTGCTGACTTTTTATAAGATCCAGTTGCTTTAATTCCCAATTCGTGCATTCCAAACAAAACCCTTCTGTGTACTGGTTTTAAACCATCTCTTACGTCTGGTAACGCTCTTGAAACAATTACTGACATTGAGTAATCAATGTAAGCAGATTTCATCTGCTCTTCAATATTAATAGGAATTAACTTTTCTCCGTCTGCCATATATATTTTCTATTAAAATTTAATCATTTTTTTAAAACAAGGCAAGATACTATTTCTTATAGTTTTTACAAAGGTTTTCGTATTCAGAATTGAGCAGAGTTATCAACATTTTTTGATAATTTTTAACACTTTTTTATTTGCTTGATTTATAAGAGTTTTCTACCTTGTAATGGAAGTCAAACTGACAGTTTTTATGTCTTGGCATCTTTTTTGTAATTATCTACAAAAAAAAGGACTAAATTTACAACACATCAATTATAGATAGAAAGAAATATGGACGATAATTTTTCACCAAAAGTTAGAGATGTAATTACTTTCAGTAAAGAAGAAGCACTACGTTTAGGGCATGAATTTATTGGAACAGAGCATCTTCTATTAGGTTTAATTAGAAAAGGAGAAGGAAAAGCAATAGAGATATTAACAGCGTTTGATGTCGATTTAGTATTGTTACGCAAAAAACTAGAACAACTTAATCCTGCAAACCCAACCTTTAATGAAGCCTCAGAAAAGAAGAGTTTACACCTAACTAGACAAGCAGAAAAGGCTCTAAAAACTACATTTTTAGAAGCTAAATTATATCAAAGTGAATCTATAGACACTGCTCATTTATTGTTGTGCGTTTTAAGAAATGAAAACGACCCAACAACTAAATTAATTCATAAATACCATGTAAATTACGATGAAGCAAAAGCTTTATATAAACAATTACATGTAGATGATCTAGACTTACCAACAAACCCAATTGCAGAAACTCCTTCTGATGATGAATTTGCATCAGAAAAGTCAAACCCTTTTGAGCAACCTCAAAAAGGAAAATCTGTTAAAAAATCTAAAACACCTGTTTTAGATAATTTTGGGCGCGATTTAACACACCTTGCTGAATTAGGTAAGTTAGACCCTGTTGTTGGTAGACAAAAAGAAATAGAGCGTGTTTCTCAAATTTTAAGTAGACGTAAGAAAAACAACCCGATGTTAATTGGAGAACCTGGTGTTGGTAAATCTGCCATTGCTGAAGGTTTAGCTTTAAGAATTGTGGAACGTAAAGTTTCTAGAATCCTGTTTGACAAAAGATTAGTTTCTCTAGATTTAGCAAGCCTGGTTGCAGGTACAAAATATCGTGGTCAGTTTGAGGAGCGTATGAAAGCCTTAATGAATGAATTGGAAAAGAACGATGACATTATTCTTTTTATTGATGAAATTCATACTATAGTTGGTGCTGGTGGAGCAACTGGTTCATTAGATGCTTCTAACATGTTAAAACCTGCATTGGCAAGAGGAGAAATACAATGTATTGGTGCAACAACTTTGGATGAATTTAGAACAAATATCGAGAAAGATGGCGCATTAGAACGTCGTTTTCAAAAGGTAATTGTAGACCCAACTTCTGTTGAAGAAACGATTCAAATTTTACAAAATATTAAAGGTAAATATGAAGAACATCATCATGTAAATTATACAGACGATGCTTTAGAAGCTTGTGTAAAATTAACCAATAGATACATGACAGACAGATACTTGCCAGACAAAGCAATTGATGCTTTAGATGAAGCAGGTTCTAGAATTCATATCACAAATATTGTAGTTCCTAAACAAGTTTTAGAACTAGAATCGCAATTAGAAATAATTCGTGATCAAAAAACGAAAGCTGTAAACGGACAAAAATACGAGGAAGCTGCCAAATTGCGTGATGACGAAAAAAATATGGAAGCTGCTTTAGATTCTGCTCAAAAACAATGGGAAGATGACTCTAAATTGAATCGTGAAATTGTAACAGAAGATAACGTTGCTGAAGTGGTTTCTATGATGACAGGTATTCCTGTTAATAGAGTTGCAGAAGCAGAAAGCCACAGATTACACGAATTACCAGACCTAATTAAAGGTAAGGTTATTGGTCAAGATGTAGCTGTTACCAAAGTTGTTAAAGCTATTCAAAGAAATAGAGTTGGGTTAAAAGACCCAAATAAGCCAATTGGTTCTTTTATTTTCTTGGGGCAAACAGGTGTTGGTAAAACTCAATTAGCTAAAGTTTTAGCTCGTGAATTATTCGATTCAGACGATTCTTTAATTAGAATTGATATGAGTGAATACATGGAAAAATTTGCTATTTCTCGTTTAATTGGAGCACCTCCAGGTTATGTTGGTTATGAAGAAGGTGGCCAATTAACTGAAAAAGTGAGAAGAAAACCATATTCAGTTATATTATTAGATGAGATTGAAAAAGCACATCCAGATGTATTTAATATGTTGTTACAGATTTTAGATGACGGACATATTACAGACAGTTTAGGTAGAAAAATTGATTTTAGAAATACCATTATTATAATGACTTCTAATATTGGTGCACGTCAATTAAAAGATTTTGGTGGTGGAGTTGGTTTTGGAACTGCTACTAAAGCAGCACAAGCAGACGAACATGCAAAATCTGTTATTGAAGGTGCTTTAAAGAAATCTTTTGCTCCTGAATTTTTAAATAGAATTGATGATGTAATTGTATTTAATGCGTTAGAAAGAGAAGACATACATTCTATTATAGATATTGAATTAGATAAATTATTAAACAGAATTTCTGATTTAGGTTACACATTAGAATTAAGTGAAAAAGCAAAAGACTATATCGCTGATAAAGGTTTTGACAAGAAATATGGTGCAAGACCACTTAAAAGAGCTATTCAAAAATATATAGAAGATGCTTTAGCGGAAGAAATAGTAAATTCTAAACTTTCTGAAGGTGATACCATCTCCATGGATTTAGATGATGAGAAAAATGAGCTCACCATCAAAATTGAAAAAGGAGAAAAAAAGCCTGAAACAAGAACAGAAACTGAGTCTTAAATATAAAATCCCAAACTAACGTTTGGGATTTTTTTTTATTAAATAATAGATTGAAATTATTTAATACCTCTATAATATCACCTTCAAAGTAATTGTCTTTTCTATTAGAGGAATTTATTCATTATATTTGATTCTATTTTATTTAAGATGAAACAGATTTTATTACTTTTTATCGTATATTTTTTTATTCCCATTGAAGGTTTTTCTCAACAACTACAAGAGCCTAATTACCCTAACTGTAGTAGTCTTCGAGAAAAAAATGAAAACTATGCTGCTGCAGATGGCAAGTATACAACTTGGTGCGAAATGAAAAAGCAAACCCCTTATGTACGCTGTCAATGTAAAAGAGAGCAAATGATGGCGAATTTCAAAAAACAAATAGACGATCTAAATGATAAAATAGAACAAGTAAATAAACAAGCAAGTAGCTATAGAAGCAAGTACGATAGTAGCTATAAAGATGCTCAAGATTACAAAGGAAAACTTTATGAAGATGATAATTCTAACTTTGAGAGCGACAGACAAAACGCTTTAAGATTTCTTAAAATTTCGTTACAAAATAAAGAACAGCAACTTAAATATTTAGAAGAAAGTAAGCGATTAAATGATAGGAAACCAAGTTATGGAAATGCTGGTTTTGATTATAAAGATCAATCTATTAGATATGCCAAAGATGCAATCGAAAATTTAAAAAAAGAAATAGAAGAAGTAACTAATAAACAGAAAAAACAAAAATTATCAATTTCATTTGGTAACAATAACTCTAATTCTTCTTCAAGAAACTCTAGTAGCAATTCAAATTCTAGTAACAACAACGCTAATAGAAATCAAAATAATAGCAACTCAAACACTTATCAGCAAAAATATCAATCAAATAATATTAAAAACTCAAACAGTAATAATAGAAAAGAGACCTATCAACAAAAACAAGCTCGTTTACAACAAGAAAAAAAGAATAGAGAAATTGAAGAAAATAACCGTAGATATAAAGCTCAATTACAACGTATAGAAGCAAATAAAAGGTTTCATGCAAAAATGGAAAGTTATAGCAAAAATGCTATGGCAAAATTCGATCAAGCTGCTCAAGGAGATCTATTGGCTGCAGGAATTATGAAAGGTTCTTATGCCATTGCAATGGCGTCTCAAGGTTACACAGATAAAACAGCAATTGTAGGTGCTGCAACAAACATAATTGGCGGACTTTTAGCAAATGCAGAAAGAAAAAGAGCCGAAGAAGCAAGACTAGCTGCTATAGAAGCTGAAAAAAGAAAAAGAGAAGCTGCCAAACGTAAATTTATAGCTAAACTGGTAAAAAACAGAAAACTTACCTTAACAAGAATGCCTGGTTTTAAGTACCCAAGTTTCTTAACTAATAATTCTTCTACTTCTGTTTTCTTTTTTGCTATGATTGCTAATGAAGAAAAACTAAAAGAAGATTTACCAGAAATAAAGATAACAGACATTGTAGAAGTTGCAAGATATTCTGATGGCACATGGCCTTCAGAAAATACGTTTAAAGAAAAAATGACAAAATACGGAAGTTATGATGTTAGAATTTTTGGTGCTTTTACCAACTATAATATTGCTAGCAAAAAATTAGAACAACTTATTAAAGGTTTAGCAGAAAATGGAGTTAAGATAAAATTAGTAAATGCAGCAAAAGATTTTATTGTTGAAAAAAGAGAAAATAGCACAACCTCTACAGGAAGCAATAATTTTTGGGGAAAATCAATTTCTGATGATAAAAAAGAGATTAAAAAAGCAATACCAAAAAAAGATGTTTCCAATACAACTAAAAAAGAATCTAACCTAAAGGAAAATGGCTTTTGGGGAAAATCTATAACATTAGAAACAAAGAAAGATTCTTTATTATCTAAAAAAGAAAAAGCGCAAAAGAAAAAGATTACAAAGAAAAAAGATTTTTGGGGTAAGTCTATTAAAGTTGAAAAAAAGAAAGACTCTACAACCAAAAAGAAAACAATTAAAAAAGGATTTTAAAAAACAAATTAAACAAAAAACTAAAGTATTCTTATGAAATTATTTACCCTAATTAGCTTTTTCTTATTACTTACATTTTCCTCTACAGCCCAAAGCTCTCTAGCTAAAATAGAATATAGCTATGCAGAAGAAGCATACCGTGCTAAAAACTATGCAAAAACTATAAAACATTTAGAAGAAGTAAAATCTTTACTTGGTGGCGAAACCAATGGTTTAGTTATGTATTTAGAAGTCATGTCTCGTAATCACCAACGTGTTTCTTTATATCAAATTTTACAACAATCTGTAGGTACAAATTTAGATGGTTCTTTTGGTAGCGAATCAGATTTACAAAATGTAAATCTAATAAACAAAGCTAAAAATGGAGATACTCAAGCTAAATTTAATGTCATTATTGCACTTACAAGAGAGCAATATAAAAAACAGGGCTTAAAGTTTAATGAAGATATGCTAAAGAACCAAATATTTGTAAAGCATGTAAATAAAATTGCAGATACTATGAATTTCGAGCGCATAAAACAAGCTACAGACTTGGTTACAAAAGGCAATGAAGAATCTATAAATACATGGTTAGCGTCAAATGTTAAAATTGATAATTTGTGTAATATCTATTTAAAAAACTTCGAAAATGAGGTTCCTTTAGAAAAACTAAAACAAGTTTATGAAATCAAAAAGGAGATTCGTCCGTTTATAGAAAATAACGATTTAATTACTGAAGCTTGGACATTAATAAAGGACAAAAAATACGAAGCTGCTTACACAAAATTTAGCGAATTAAATTCTAAAGGGTTAGATAACAAAATAGTTTTAGATAAACTGAAACCTGTAATTGCCAAAAACAAAAAAGATGCAGAATCTTTAAAACTACAACAAGAAACCTTAAAAAGTATCGAAGAAAATATGGTTTTGGTAAAAGGTTCTTTAAGTGTTTCTGAATCTATAGACCCAGAAGGAAACACCGTTTTAAAATCTATTCCAGATTTATATGTAAGTAAATACGAGTTAACACAATTAGATTATTGGGCTATAATAGAAACAGATAGATTAAGAGTTTCTACCTGTAAAGAATGCCCTATAACATTTACTAAAAGAAGTTATATTGATACTTATATTAAAAAATTAAACGAATTAACTGGTAAAAAATATAGACTACCAACCAAAGCAGAATGGTTTTGGTTTGCTACAGGAGGAAGAGAAACTACCGATGAAAAAAGAGGTATAAATAAAGAAAAAGCAGATAACATAGAAAAATATGCTTGGTTTAAGAAAAACAGTAGCGAAAGAAGACAAAAAGTAGGTTTAAAAGAACCTAACGAGTTAGGCTTGTTTGATATTTGGGGTAATTTATCTGAATACACTAAAACCAATGCCGTTGGTGGTGCATACAACACAGTAAAAAAATACTTTAGTTCTGGAGATGACTACAAAATATTATTTGATATAAATAACGAAGATAGAGTCTTAAATAAAAGGTTTAATTTAAGTCTTACTGGCGGAAATGATGAAGACAAAAAAATAGGAATTCGTTTGGTTAGAGATTTAGATTAAAAAACTAAAAAACATTAATTAATAAAAAGCTCAAATTTACATTTGGGCTTTTTTTATAAAATGGTAATTTCACTAATTTTTTTCTACTTAAAAAAAACGAACTTGGCTAACGACGCTTATAAAACATTATAAAGTTGAATTAACGCGCTAACATTAACAAACCTACCCAAACAACTCTAAACTATCAATTTCTAAAGATGTAATAAATTCAGAAGCGTTCATAATATCAGTATGCATTACTCTGTCTTCTTCTACAATAGAAACTTCTTGTCTAAACATTGTTATTATAGATTCTAAAAATGGAGAACTTTTTCCGTTTCCAAAACTTAATGCTTGTGAGGCTGTAAACAATTCAATAGCTAAAATAGTCTGTAAATTATCTACTATTTTTTTACATTTTGTAGCTGCATTTGCGCCCATAGAAACATGATCTTCTTGTCCGTTACTAGATTCTATAGAATCTACACTTGCAGGAGTTGCATATTGCTTATTCTGACTTACAATACTTGCTGCAGTATATTGTGGAATCATAAACCCAGAGTTTAAACCAGGGTTAGTAACCAAAAATGGAGGTAAATGTCTATGTCCAGAAACTAATTGGTAAGTTCTTCTTTCAGAAATGTTTCCTAATTCTGACAACGCAATTGCTAAAAAATCTAGTCCTAAAGCCAAAGGTTGACCATGAAAATTTCCTCCAGAAATAATCTCATCTTCATCTACAAAAATATTAGGGTTGTCTGTAACAGAATTTATTTCCGTTAAAAAAGTGTTTGTAACAAACCTTATGGTGTCTTTTGTTGCTCCATGAACTTGTGGCATACATCTAAAAGAATATGGGTCTTGTACATGCTGTTTTTCTTGAGAAATCAACTCACTTTCCACCAAAAAATCTTTAATTCTTTGTGCTGTTTTTATTTGTCCATTATGTGGCCTTGCAAAATGAATCAATTCATTAAAAGGCTCAATTCTACCATCAAAACCTTCTAAAGAAATGGTACCAATTAAGTCTGACAGGTAAGATAGTTTATGCGCTTTTAGTAAATTGTAAATTCCGTAAGCAGACATAAACTGCGTTCCATTTAACAAAGCCAAACCTTCTTTAGATTGTAGATTTATTTTGTTCCAAGAAAAAAGTTTTAATAATTTTTCTGATGCCATTATTTCTCCTTTATAAGACACTTTTCCTAAACCAATTAATGGTAAAGATAAATGTGCCAAAGGCGATAGATCTCCAGAAGCACCCAAAGAACCTTGGGTAAAAACAACAGGAATAATATCATTATTATAAAAGTCTATCAATCTGTTTACAGTTGCCAATTGCACACCAGAATGCCCATAACTTAATGCTTGTATTTTAAACAAAATCATAAGCTTTACAATCTCTTTTGGCACTTCATCACCAGTTCCACAAGCATGACTCATTACTAAATTCTCTTGTAGTTTTTGTAAATTTTCACCTTTAATCTTCACATTATAAAGTGCACCAAAACCTGTATTAATTCCGTAAATAGGCTTCGAAATCGATTTCGTTTTTTCATCTAAAAAAGCTCTGCATTTTTCAATTTTCTGAATTGCAGAATCTGACAATGCTATTTTTTTATCTAAAGAGATAATTTCTTGAATTTTAGATAAATCTAAAGCCGAATTATCTATGTAATGAAATGTGCTCATTTGTTGTTTGATTGGTTGTCAAAAGTGCAAATTCGCTTCTGTATATGCAAATGAATTTAACTATTTTTTGCAATTTAATGTTCTATATTTGTAGGCTTAAAATCAAATTCATAAAAATGAAGAATAGTTGGTATATCCTTTCTTTTATAATTGTTCTGTTTTCGTGTCAGAAAAAAGAAGGAGCTAAAGAGAAAAAGAGTCCTGTAAAAACGGAAGCTAAATCCTATGCCATTATCTCTGGTACAATTAAAAATAGTAAAGAAGATTATTTTATTTTTTTAGGTAAACATATAAATCAAAGAATCGATTTAAGAGAAGATGGTTCTTTTTTAGATACTTTAAAAATTAGTGTAGTTACCACAAACGGAATTAAAATAAATAAGACTCAAATTCCCATTTACATAAAAAATGGTGATAACCTTAACATTACAGCAGATTTAAATAATTTTCCAGAATCTATTTCTTATAACGGAATTGGTGCTATTGAAAATACTTATTTATTAGCTCAATACATGTACGGTTTAAACCAAGGTAGATCTTCTGACACAAGTATTTACCAACTAGACCAAGAGAGTTTTAACAAAAAAATAGAAGAATATAAAATTGGTTTAGACAGTATAGATGGTTTATACCAAAACATAAATCCTAACTTATTAGAGCTTACAAAAAAACAAAATATAAAATCTATTGGCTTTATTCAAAACTTATATAAAACCACAAAAGCTAGTTTTAAAAATCAAAGAGAAGTTTTAAAAAAATTAGTAAAAGGTGTACCATCTCCTAAATTTACTAATTATGAAAACCAACATGGAAAACTTGTAAGTTTAGACGATTTTAAAGGAAATTATGTTTTTATAGAAGTTTGGGGAACTTGGATAAAAGAGTATACAGAAAACTCAAAAATCTTAAATGATTTTAAGGGAAAATACGCTCATAAAAACATCCGTTTTATAACGCTTTGTGCAGATAATAAAGCCAGTTCTGGTACAATTTCATTTGCAAAACAAAAATGGAAAAACGCTATTGAAAAAAATAATCTTAATGGTAACCATCTTTTTATAGGTAATGATAGACAGTTTTTAATAGATTATCAAATCTTAACTTTACCAAGATATATTCTAATAGATCCAAAAGGTAAAATTATTGATGCACAAGCTCCATCACCAATAAAACCTGAATTAACAAAATTATTCAATACATTAAATTTAAAATAAGAAATGAAAAAATTAAGCTTAATATTTTTAACTCTTTTAGTAGCTTTTTCTTGTACCAAAGAACACTCTAAAGACTATTTAACACTTTCTGGTAAAATTGATAATAATAAAGATTCTATTATTAGTATTTTCGGAAGAAGTGGTTTACTAAAAACCATTAAAATAAATAACGATGGTAGTTTTAAAGACACCTTAAATGTAGATAAAGGAGAAATCTATACACTACAAACAAGTCAAACTAAAAGAGTACCTATTTTTTTAAAAAATGGTTTTAACCTATCTATAAATGCAGATGATAGTAAAGATGATATTATGTCTGACCTTAAAATTTCTGGAGAAGGATCTTCTAACACTAACTTTATTGTTGCACAAATAAATAAAAGTAGAAATTTAGGAAATCCGCAATTAATTTTAAATTTAGAAAAGGAAGCTTTTGACAAAAAATTAGCTAGTATTAAAGGGGAATATGATAGCATATTAAATTCTTATGCAAATATTGATAGTTCTATTGTTGAAATGGCAAACCAACAAACAAAACAATTAGTTAATTATTTTGAAAGCACATATTCGAATAATTTAACAATGGGAAGAGGAAAACCTTCTCCTAAATTTGAAGAATATGTAGATTTTAGTGGTGGAAAAAAATCGCTGGATTCATTTAAAGGTAAATACGTTTATATAGATGTTTGGGCAACTTGGTGTGGGCCTTGTATTAGAGAAATTCCGTCTTTAAAGAAATTAGAGAAAGAATATCATAATAAAAATATAGAATTTATAAGTATTTCTACAGATGAAGCTAGAAGGAACGGAAATTCTTGGGAAGCAGCAGAAAAAAAATGGAGAAATTTTGTGAAAGAAAAAGAATTGTCTGGAGTTCAATTATGGTCTGGACAAGATTATTCTTTTCAAAGAGCTTATCAAATAAACGGAATTCCAAGGTTTATTTTAGTTGATCCACAAGGTAATATAGTTGAAGCAAATGCACCAAGACCTTCTGACCCAAGATTAAAAACTTTATTTACATCTTTAGGATTATAGGTTTAAATTACACATATAAAAAAAGCGAAATTCTCTTCAGAATTTCGCTTTTTTTATATATAAATATTGCTATTTTTTTACTCTTTATAAACACCCATTTCTGCGTACTTATCCATTCTTTTTGAAACTAAATCTGCATCAGACAAATCTTTTAATTCATCAAAAGCAGCAATAATTTGATTTTCTACAGCCTTAAAAGCTCCATCTCTATTAGAATGTGCTCCACCAACTGGCTCTTGTATAATTCCATCAATTAACTTCAGTTTTTTCATATCTGTACCAGTTAATTTTAATGCGGCTGCAGCTTGTTCTTTAAACTCCCAACTTCTCCATAAAATAGAAGAACAAGATTCTGGAGAAATAACGGTATACCAAGTATTTTCCATCATATAAACTCTATCTCCAACTCCTATTCCTAAAGCTCCACCAGAAGCTCCTTCACCAATTACAACTGTAATTATAGGTGTTTTTAAGCGAGTCATTTCAAAAATATTTCTTGCAATTGCTTCTCCTTGTCCACGTTCTTCTGCTTCTAAACCAGGATATGCACCAGGTGTATCTAATAAAGTAACAACAGGAATTCTAAATTTTTCTGCCATTTTCATTAAACGTAAAGCTTTTCTATAACCTTCAGGATTTGCCATCCCAAAGTTTCTTAACTGACGAGTTTTTGTATTGTATCCTTTTTGTTGACCAATAAACATAAAAGATTGATCTCCAATTTTACCCAAACCACCAATCATGGCTTTATCATCTTTTACATTTCTATCTCCATGAAGTTCCATAAAAGTATCTCCGCAAATAGCTCTTATATAATCTAAAGTATAAGGCCTATTTGGGTGTCTAGACAATTGAACTCTTTGCCAAGGTGTAAGGTTTTTGTAAATATCTTTTCTGGCTTTTTCTAGCTTTTTTTCTATTTTTTTACAAGTAGCAGTAACATCTACTTCGCTTTCTTCCCCAATAATTTCACATTTTTCAAGTTGGTCTTGAAGTTCTTTAATGGGCATTTCAAAATCTAAATATTCCATTTTTTGTAGTTGTTTGTAATAACAAACATACTATAAAATTTGTTTTTTAAGGCAAAAAGCAACTACTTTTTTCTAACAGTTTTTTCTTTAAATTTCTTTTTTATTAAAGCTTTGTTTTTAATAATACCGTTTAATAAAACCACAAATAACACAATAAAAGCGCCTAAATAAAAGGCTGGGTTCATTTTTTCTTTATCGCCAAAAATAAATAAAGCTAAAATTATTGCATAAATTGGTTCTAAATTTACTGTTAACATTACAGTATATGGAGAAATAAATTTCATGATTTTTACAGAAGCCATAAAAGCATAAGCTGTACAAATACTACTTAAAACAAATAAATAAACCCAATCTGAAATTTGTAACATAAAGAGTTCTTTAGAAAAACCATTTATAAACAAAAGATACAAAGTGATAAAAAGTGCTCCAAAAAACAACTGATATAAGGAAATAGTATCTGCTGAATATTTTTTAATAAAAAGTCCATTTAAAACTGCAAATAATGCTCCCAAAAATGAGGAAATTAAAGCGTAAATTACACCTAATTTATATTGACTTTCAAAATTAAAAATAATGTATAAACCAACTATAACAAGTAATCCTAGAAATATTTCTATTGTTTTAATTCTTCTCTTAAAAAAAACAGGTTCTATTAAAGAAGTAAAAAAAGCACCAGTACTCATAGTTACTAATGCTACTGACACGTTAGAAACTTTAATAGCTTTAAAAAAGAAAATCCAATGAAGCGCAATAATAATTCCTGTTATAAAAAATTTTACAACTCCTTTAGTGTCAATTTTAAATGATTTATTTTTTATAATAAAATAAATAATTAAAAAAGCAACAGCCAAAGACATTCTAAACCAAACTAATGGAATAGCATCAATGGTTATTAATGCTCCTAAAATAGCAGTGAAACCCCAAATAAAAACAATGAAGTGAAGTAAAAGGTAATTTTTTAGCTTATTTTCTTGCATTTAAATACAGATAAACTGCCAAACACCCAAATACTATATTAGGAATCCAGACATATATAAATGAGTTTACCCCAGCAACAGCACCCAAAACTTCTGCTATTTTCATTAAAAAAACATATAAGAACATAATACCAATACCTAAAGCCAAATTAACTCCAGTACCTCCTCTTCTCTTTCTAAAAGCTAAAGCAACTGCAATAATTGTTAAAATATAAGAAGCAATTGGCATGCTTGTTCTTTTATAAAGTTCTACTAAATAAGCGTTCAAGTTTTTTACACCTCTTTTTTTAGAAATATTTATATAATCAATGAGTTCACCTGAAGGCATTTCTTGAGCAAAAGCAGATTTATAGATTAAATCTCTTGGTGTAAAATTAAAAACTGTATCAATTTTATTTCCAGAAAAAATACTATCTCTATTCTTAAAAATTTTACGTTCTCTCCAATCTGTAAGACTAAAAGTAGAATCTTTTTCATTGTAAGTTATAGTTCTAGAAGCTAATTTAGATTTCAGCTTTAAACCATCATAAACTTCAGATGTAAAATCATACCCTGTTTTCCTTTCGGTATCGAAACTTCTTATAAAAACATAAGTGCTATCTGTTAACTGTAAACTAAAATCACTTACATGTTTTAACTCATTTTTTTGCGCTCTATTTTTTATGTATTCTTTTTCGAATTTTTTGCGCTCTTTACTACTGCTTGGCACAACAAAATGATTCATTACTAGAGAAATAACAGTTATCAATGTGGCTCCAAGAAAGTAAGGATATAAAAATCGTGTAAAAGAAACTTTAGCGTTTGTTATTGCTATAATTTCGGTATTATTAGAAAGTTTAGAGGTAAATAAAATTACAGCAATAAATAATGCCAAAGGCATAAAAGTATTGGCATAATAAATAATAAAATTAGTATAATATTCATCTACAATTTGATAAAAACCTAAATTTGCATGTTCTAGAAAATTATCAATTTTTTCTGATATATCTATAGCAATGGCAATAGGAATCAAGATTAGTAAGGTGAACAAAAATGTTACCAAAAACCTTTTTAATATGTACCAATCTATTATTTTCAAAAGCGCAGCCTTTTTATTGTATTAAAAATTTTATTAAACTTTAAAAACTATAAACGTTTGTCCATTTGTTTTACCATTTTATCTTTCCATTCTCTAAAATCTCCAGCTAAAATGTGTTTTCTTGCTTCTCTTGTTAACCAAACATAAAAACCAAGGTTATGAATCGACGCAATTTGTTTTCCTAACATTTCTTTTGCAGCAAAAAGATGACGTAAATACGCTTTGGAATACATAGTATCTACCCAAGTAATTCCCATGTCGTCTATTGGAGAAAAATCATCTTCCCACTTTTTATTTTTTATGTTGATAGAACCATGTGCTGTAAACAACATTCCGTTTCTTGCGTTTCTTGTTGGCATTACACAATCGAACATATCTATACCTAAAGCAATATTTTCTAAAATATTTATTGGTGTTCCAACTCCCATTAAATAACGTGGCTTGTCTTCTGGTAACACTTCACAAACAACTTCTGTCATTGCATATAATTCTTCTGCTGGTTCCCCAACAGAAAGTCCGCCAATTGCATTTGCTTGCTGACCAGAATTTGCTATATATTCTGCAGATTGTCTTCTTAAATCTTTATACGTACTTCCTTGAACAATTGGCATAAACGTTTGTTCATAACCATATTTAAAAGGCAGTTTTTCTAAATGATTTATGCATCTGTCCAACCATCTATGTGTCATGTGCATAGAACGCTTTGCGTAATTATAATCACAAGGATAAGGTGTACATTCGTCAAACGCCATAATAATATCGGCACCAATTGTACGTTGCGTTTCCATAACGTTTTCAGGTGTAAAAAAGTGCATAGAACCATCTATATGGCTCTTAAATTTTACGCCTTCTTCGTTAATTTTTCTTCTTCCAGAAAGTGAATATACTTGGTAACCCCCAGAATCTGTAAGGATATTACGATCCCAGTTCATAAACTTGTGTAAACCACCAGCTTTTTCTAATATTTCCATTCCTGGTCTTAAAAAAAGGTGATAGGTATTTCCTAAAATAATATCAGGGTTTATCTCATTTTTAAGTTCTGTTTGATGAACTCCTTTTACAGTTCCAACAGTTCCCACAGGCATAAAGATTGGCGTTTCAATTTCTCCATGATCTGTAGTAATTGTTCCTGCTCTTGCTTTACTTTTTGGGTCGGTAATTTTTAAGTCAAATTTCATTGGTGGCAAAGATACTATTATTTAAGAATTGATAAATAAAATGAACTGTTATATAAAACCAAAAGTTAAAATATTGATTTTGTTGGCAAATAAGCGCGTTAAGGATTGTAGTGGAAATCCTTTTTTATTTATTTAAATAAAAAAGATTGCAACGAAAAGCCTGACCTGAAAGGGAACGCCCAAAAAATTTTACCAACGTTTCTTTTTAGTAGAACTCGAATTATTTCTCTTGTTTTTTGGTGAAGATTTTCTAAATGAAGCACTTTTTTTATTGAAATCGTTTTTTGAAGGTGCTAATTTTCGCTTAGGTCTAGATGTTTTTGGAGCAGTTTTAACTTTTGATGCTTCTTCGGTTTTAGAGGATGTGGAAATCATTTTATTGATTTCTTTCATCTCTTCATCCGTTAACTCACGCCAATCTCCAGATTGTAAATAGCCCAACTCGACATTCATGATTCGGGTTCGTTTTAACTTGGTTACTTCATAATCTAAATATTCGCACATTCTACGAATTTGGCGATTTAAACCTTGTGTTAAAACGATTTTGAAAATTTTATCGCTTACTTTTTCTACCAAACAATTTTGAGTAACAGTGCCTAAAATAGGGATTCCATTTCCCATTTTTTCTATAAAATCTGGTGTGATTGATTTGTTTACTGAAACAAAATATTCTTTCTCGTGATTGTTTCCTGCTCGTAAAATTTTATTGACAATATCACCATCATTTGTAAGAAAAATTAAACCTTCAGAAGGTTTATCTAATCGTCCAATTGGAAATAATCTTTCTGGATAATTAATGTGTTTTACGATGTTATTTGGCTCTCTATCATCAGTCGTAGAAACGATTCCAACAGGTTTGTTTAAGGCAATATAAAGCGTTACGTTTTTTGGAGTTACTAACCGTCCGTCTAATTTTACAACATCTTTTTTGGCAACTCTATTTCCTAATTGCGTAGGTTTTCCATTGATGGTAACTCTGCCTTCTTTAATAAATTTTTCTGCTTCTCTTCGAGAACAAATCCCTGAAGAACTGATGTATTTATTAAGATTGATGGTATTTTGTGAATTAGAATCCAAATTGTAAAATTTTATGCAAAAGTAAAGATTAGATTACAATTCTATGGTTCTAAACGTCAAATTAATTCGTGGTGTAAAAACCATTTTTGTTGGTGGTAATCTGTGCAACCAATTGGTTTGTGTAAATTCTCTCATTACCAACAAACTTCCTCTTTCTAAAATAATATCTATTCGTTGTTTGTTTTCTTTATGTTTGAAAGAAAATTTACGTTCTGCTCCTAAAGAAAGTGAAGCTATTGCTCCGTTTTTCTTCAACATTTTTTCTCCATCTGAATGATAAGCCATTCCTTCTTCTCCTGAATGATATAAATTTAACAAACAAGAATTATACGTTTCTCCACTTTCTTTTTCTACAACTTCTTTGAGTTCCAACAACTCTTTTGTGAAAATATTTGCCGTTTTTGTAACTCCTGAATATTTGTAAGAAAATTCAGAAATACCATACCAAGCTACTTTTCTTTTTGTGATTATTTTCTTACCAAAAATAATGGCTTCGTCATTTTTCCACTCAATAGTTTCGAAGAGTTTTTGGTAGAAAAAATCACATTGATTTTTATCTAAAACAATACCATGATAATTGGTAACACCATCGAAAGGTAAAATGTTTTTTATTTTTTCTGAAGAGAATAAATCCATAGTTATTAAACAGCAAACCAGCTTTTAACCAATTCTTTTTCAATTGGTTCAACTGTTTTATGAACATAATCGTTTTTAATTGGATCGTACTTATAATCTTTAGACCATTCTTCAATATTCTCAGATAATTCTTTTAGTGAATGGCAGATAAACTCTAATTCTTCTGAAGTTATTGTTGGATGAATTGATAAACGAATCCAACCTGGTTTGTCAGTATTACAGCCGTGTAAAATTTCGTCTTTAATTCTATTAGATGTTTCCTGGTCTACATTCAGTAAAAAATGTCCATACGTTCCTGCACAAGAACAACCTCCTCTTGTTTGAATTCCGAATCTATCATTTAACAACTTAACAATTAAATTAAAGTGAACTTTTTCAAAATAGAAAGAAAAAATACTTAATCTATCTTTTATTTTTGGTGCTAAAATTTTCACATTTGGTAAACTTTCTAATGTTTTAAACATTATTTCGTTTATCTCATCTTCTCTTTTTTTAATGTTTGCAACGCCCATTTTATCTTTCAACTGAATAGAAAGTGCAATTTTTATGGCTTGTAAAAAACCTGGTGTACCACCATCTTCTCTGGTTTCTACATCATCGAAATAATCATGTTGCCCCCAAGGATTTGTGTAACTTACTGTTCCTCCTCCTGGATTGTCTGGAACTACATTTTTATATAATTTTTTATTAAAAACCAAAACGCCGGAAGTTCCTGGTCCTCCTAAAAATTTATGTGGAGAAAAGAAAATAGCATCTAAATATGCTTCTTCATCCTCTGGATGCATATTTATCTCTACATATGGCGCGCAACAAGCAAAATCTACAAAACACAAACCATTATATTTATGAATTAATTTTGCAACTGCGTGATATGCTGTTTTTATTCCTGTAACATTAGAACAAGAAGTAATTGAAGCTATTTTAATTTTTCTATGTTCATGTTTTTTAATACACTTTTCGAAGCTTTTTAAACAAAGTAAACCATCATTATCACAAGGCACAACTTCTACATCAGCTATTGTTTCTAACCAAGAAGTTTGATTAGAATGGTGTTCCATATGAGAAACAAATACAATGGGTTTTATTTCATCTGGAATATTGGTGTGTTCTTTTAAATTTTCTGAAACTTTTAAACCTAAAATCCTTTGAAATTTATTTACAACTCCTGTCATTCCTGTTCCTGAAGTTATTAGAACATCATTTTCATTAGCATTTACATGCCTTTTAATGATGTTTCTTGCTTCATGATAAGCTAATGTCATTGCTGCACCAGAAGTTGAAGTTTCTGTATGTGTATTAGCTATAAAAGGACCAAAATCATTTAATAATTTTTCTTCAATTGGGCGATATAATCTTCCACTTGCTGTCCAATCTGTATAAACAAGTTTTTTCTCTCCATTTGGAGATTGAAATGTTTGGTCTATACCAACTATGTGCTTTCTAAACTGACTAAAATAGGTTTCTAAATCAGAGATTACTTTCTTATTTTCATTTGTAGAAATCATAATTACGGAAGCTTAAGTTATTTGAATTTAGATATTCCTTCTTCTAACCAGTTAAGATATTCATCAACATCTGGAGTATATGCTACTGGTTCATTTAAATTTTCTTCATTATGGTCCATTAAAACATAAAATGGTTGTGTATTTGCTTTATATTTTATGGTTTGTAGCTCACTCCATTTCTGTCCTATATATTTTAACTTTTTCCCTGGTTTTAATTTTGAATCAACAACTTCATTTTCTGCTAAAGGCCTTTTATCATCTACATACAATGAAATTAAAACAACATCATTTTTTAGGACTTTTAAAACTTTTGGTTTTACCCAGACTTGTTGTTCCATTTTTCTACAGTTAACACATGCGTGTCCTGTAAAATCTAACATTACAGGTTTTCCTATTTTTTTTGCGTACGCCAAACCTTTATCGTAATCATTAAAAGCTAAAATATTGTGTGGTGCCATTAAGTGAGCTCCTTCTGGAATATCTACATTAGAAACGCCTCCATTTCCTAATCTCATATAACCAACTCCGTAAGGAGATTCGCTATAATGTTGTGGTGGTGGAAAAGCACTAATTAAATTTAAGGGTGCACCCCATAAACCGGGTAACATATACAATGTAAAAGTTAATGATAATAAACCTAAACTTAATCTACCTACAGAAATGTGCTTAAGTGGAGAATCATGTGGCAATTGTATTTTTCCGAAAAGGTACAATGATAATGCTCCGAATATGGCAATCCAAATTGCAATAAATACTTCTCTTTCTAACCAATGTAATTGTAAAACTAAATCTGCATTTGATAAGAATTTAAAAGCCAAAGCCAATTCTAAAAACCCTAAAACTACTTTTACTGTATTTAACCAACCTCCAGATTTTGGTAAAGAATTTAACCAACCAGGAAATGCTGCAAATAATGCAAATGGTAATGCTATAGCCGTAGAAAAACCTAACATACCTACAATTGGTCCAATTTGATTTCCACCAGCAGCAGCTTCAACTAATAAGGTTCCAACAATTGGCCCTGTACAAGAAAAAGATACAATTGCTAAAGCTAATGCCATAAAAAAGATTCCAATTAATCCTCCTTTATCTGCTTGAGAATCTACTTTATTTGCCCAAGAATTTGGCAACATAATTTCAAAAGCTCCTAAAAATGAAGCCGCAAAAATTAATAATAATATAAAAAAAGCAATGTTAAACCAAACATTTGTAGACAGCGCGTTTAAAGCATCTGCCCCAAATAATAGACTTACTAAAACTCCTAGTAGAACATATATTACAATGATTGATAAACCATAAATTATTGCATTTTTAATTCCTGCTGCTTTTGTCTTACTCTGTTTTGTAAAAAAGCTGACAGTCATTGGAATCATTGGAAACACACAAGGAGTTAATAATGCTGCAAAACCTGATATAAAAGCAATTAAGAAAATTGATAACAATCCTTTACTTGAAGATGAATTATTTTCTGAATTAAGATCATCTGTGGAAGCAATTTTGGCATTTGAAGACAACTTAAACTCTAAATCTACTTCTGTTGGAGCCATACATTGTGTGTCATCACAAACCATAAACTCTACACTTCCATTAACGATTTTCTTATTAGCTGTAAGTTTAATTTTTTGTTTAAACACTGCAGTGTTTTCAAAAAACTTAATCTTCATTCCAAAAACCTTATCATCTACTGTATGACCATCTTCTTCTATTGTTTCACCTATTTTTTTAAATGAATTTTTAGCTTCATCAAAATAAAAAGTTGTTGGAATTGGTCCATTTTCTGGAACATTTTGAGAATATAAATGCCAACTTTTTTCAATAGTTGCAGTTGCAATTAATGTGAATTCAGTTTCAGATGTTTTTTCAACAGAAGTTTCCCATTTTATTGGATCTTCTATTTGCGCAACAGTTCCTAAACTTATCATTAGAATAAGAATAGTAATGATTTTTTTCATATTTAATAATTTATATTTAAAAACTCGCAATCTATTGCGATTTTGACAGTTAAAGATAACTTTAGCAAAAATATAAATTAATTAATGAAACTAGGTTTAAGATTGTGTTGATTTTTCTGTTAAACTTTAAGGTTAAAAAACACCTTAAATAATAACTTCTAGCTATAAACATATTATTAAATTAAAAGATAATTATGGTTTTAAGCCTAAATTTTATAGAAAAGAATTGTATGTATCTAGTTAAACCTATTAAATCAGAAATAATTACAAAATTAAAAACCTCATAATCAAAAGATTATGAGGTTTTCTGCGGAGAATGAGGGATTCGAACCCCCGGACCTGTTACAGTCAACAGTTTTCAAGACTGCCGCATTCGACCACTCTGCCAATTCTCCAAGTGTCTCATCAGGTATTCCCTGAATGCGGATGCAAATATATAAAGCTTTTTTAATTCTGTAAAATAAAAAATGCTTTATTTTTTAAGTTTTTTGAATATAATTAATTTAAACTTCTATTGTATTCATTATCAAGTATTATAACAATATAGAAACTAATGAAAATCATTATAATTTATAGAAAAATATAAAATCTAATACCTACTTTAGTATATTTGTAACTTACTTAAATATTATAAACGATGTCATTTAATTCTTTTGGAAACCTATTAAGAGTAACAACCTATGGAGAATCTCATGGAAGTGCTATTGGTGGTGTTATAGATGGTTTCCCTGCTGGTTTAGTTGTTGATTTTGATGCAATTCAAGAAGAATTAAATAGACGTAAACCTGGGCAATCTAAAATCGTTACACAACGTAAAGAGCCAGATACTGTTGAATTTTTATCAGGAATTTTCGAAGGAAAGACAACTGGAACCTCTATTGGTTTTATTATTAGAAATACCAATCAGAAATCTAAAGATTACAATCATAATACTAATGTTTATAGACCTTCTCATGCAGATTATACCTATGACCAAAAATATGGTGTTAGAGATTACAAAGGTGGTGGTAGAAGTTCTGCAAGAGAAACTGCCAATTGGGTAGTTGCTGGTGCATTGGCAAAACAACTGATAGCAAGCATAAATATAAATGCTTTTACATCTTCTGTTGGAGATATTTTTATTGATAAA
Source organism: Polaribacter pectinis (assembly GCF_014352875.1). Taxonomy (NCBI): domain Bacteria; kingdom Pseudomonadati; phylum Bacteroidota; class Flavobacteriia; order Flavobacteriales; family Flavobacteriaceae; genus Polaribacter; species Polaribacter pectinis. Next base: position 470,549 of record NZ_CP060695.1, on the reverse strand, counting down.
CCTTATCAAGATCTAGATTTTTCTAAAACAGAAAATAATATTGTACGTTGTCCAGATGAGTCTTCTGCAGAAAAAATGATTTCTAAAATTCAAGAAATTAGAAAAGCTGGAGATACAATTGGAGGTACAATTACTTGTGTTGCACAAAATGTTCCTGTTGGTTTAGGTGAACCTATTTTTAACAAACTACATGCAGAATTGGGGAAAGCAATGCTTTCTATTAACGCTGTAAAAGGTTTCGAATTTGGAAGCGGGTTTTGTGGTGCAAAAATGAAAGGTTCTGAACACAATGACGTTTTTAATGCTGATGGTTCTACACAGTCTAACCTTTCAGGCGGAATTCAAGGAGGAATTAGTAACGGAATGGATATTTACTTTAGAGTAGCATTTAAACCTGTTGCTACAATAATGAGCTCTCAACAAACCATAAATTCTGATTATGAAGTTACAGAAATAACGGGTAAAGGTAGACACGATCCTTGTGTTGTACCAAGAGCTGTACCTATTGTAGAAGCAATGACAGCTTTGGTTTTAGCAGATTTCTATTTATTAAATAAATCAAGAAAGATTTAATTTTATTTGTGTTGATGGCCTTTTTGATTATCAATAAATATATGATTACATTTATTGCAAACAAAAAGACTTGAAACCTAAAAGACTCTTTTTTATTGACATAATTCGTGCATTTGCAATATTAATGATGCTTCAAGGGCATTTTATTGATACTCTCTTGGCTACAAGTTTTAGAGATGTAAATTCAATTTCTTTTTCTGTTTGGTCTTATTTCAGAGGTATAACTGCACCTACATTTTTTACAATTTCAGGTTTAATATTTACTTATTTATTGTTAAAGGCAAAAGAAAGAGGAGAAGAAAAACTTCGAATGAAAAAAGGGATTGTTAGAGGTTTATTTCTAATTTTTATAGGTTATCTTTTAAGAATTCCATTTTTAAGATGGCTACAAGGCAGTTTTAATTCCTATTTTTTAATAGTGGATGTTTTGCAATGTATAGGATTGAGTTTAATTTTAATAATTTTACTTTACTATTTATCTGCAAAAAAAACATTATTATTTTCTTTGATTACTTTAACTCTAGGGTTTATTATATTTCTTACAGAACCTTTATACAGAACTCTTAATTTAGAAAATTTACCTATTCTACTTAACAACTATATTTCTAAAGTAAATGGATCCGTATTTACCATAATTCCATGGCTCGGGTATGTTGCTTTTGGTGCATTTTTAGCAACTATATTTGATAAAAATTTAATGAAAGATCATTTTAAAAAAATTATAATATTTCTATTTATCTTTTTTGGAATTATACTTATATTTTATTCTTCCTATCTTTTATGTTTACTTTATAAACTAACAGATATTCAATTATTTTTAGACTCTGCTAGCTATAATTACCTCTTTACAAGGCTTGGAAATGTATTCTTATACTTTGCTTTCTTTTACGCTTTAGAAGAGTATCTTAAGTTTCCTCTTATTTTAAAAATTGGGCAAAAGACATTATCAATTTATGTAATTCATTTTATTATTATCTATGGTAGTTTTACTGGAATTGGCTTGAAACATATCATTGGAAAAAACCTTTCTCCCATACAAGCTATTATTGGCGCAATTTTATTTTTAACTACGGTCTGTTTTATTTCTTTTTATTACGTAAGAACAAATGCTTTTATATATGATAATTTGAGAAAGTTTTTCGATAAATTGAAAGGAAACTAATAGTTATTACGACTTATTTGCTATGAAAACCTACTTCTCATTTTTATTAATTTTTGTTTTTAAAATTTGTCCAGCACAAACTACTTATTTAGATAAAGTTACAAAAACAACAAAAAAAACATATACCTATAAAAAAACAAAAGAATACAAATTAAAATTAGATTTTTATAAACCAAGAAAACTTAAAGGAGAAGTTCCTTTAGTAATTTATGTTCATGGTGGTGGTTTTTCTGGAGGAAAACGAAATGATAAAAACACTATAAACTTTGCAACTAATTTAGCCGAACGTGGCTATGCAGTAGCATCTATTTCCTATAGATTAACTATGCAAAAATTAGGCTTTGGGTGCGCTACAAATTTTAAAGATAAAATTAATGCTTTCAATTTTGCTTCAGAAGATATAAGTTACGCAGTAAAATTTATTTTAGATAATAAGAAAAAATTCAATATTGATTCTAAAAAAATAATATTAGTAGGAACAAGTGCTGGTGCAGAAGCTATACTTAATTTGGTATATGTTTACAATAATAAAATATTAGCAAGAAATTTTAAATTTGCTGGAGTCATAAGCATGGCAGGTGCTATTGTTTCTACTGAAAACATTACCCTTAAAAATGCAATTCCCACTCAATTATTTCACGGTACAAAAGATAAATTAGTACCTTATAATATTGCTCCCCACCATTATTGTAATAAAAAAGATAAAGGTTATTTAATGCTTTATGGCTCTAAAGCAATTTCAGAAAAATTAAATAGTTTAAAAAAACCTTTTTATTTGTATACAATTAAAGATGGAGATCATAGTTGGTCTGGTAGACCTATGCAAGAGTGTACTGAAGAAATTATTGATTTCTTATATTATGATGTTCTAAAAAATAATAAAAGACAAATTAGTTTTATAAAAAAAAGTGAAACATAGATTGTTTCACTTTTAAATTTTAAGCTTGTCCTGTTGGTCCAAAATTCATTGGAATTGGAGGCTGCTCATAATCTTTAATTTCACCATGCGCTTCTTCAAACTTTCTAACATTATCTGCTAATGCTTTTGTTAATCTTTTTGCGTGTTGTGGTGTTAAAATAATTCTAGATTTTACTTTAGCTTTTGGTACACCAGGCATAATATTTATAAAATCTACAATAAATTCTGATACAGAATGATTAATTATTGCCAAATTAGAATATGTTCCTTCTGCAATTTCTTGATCTAATTCTATATTTAATTGTCCTTCTTTGTTTTTATTTTGTTCCATTATTTGTAACGTTAAATTGGATATTTGTTCAAATGTTCATAAGATACAAAAAATAAAAAAGTTGAATTGAATAATGTAATAATTTACAATAAACAATTCAACTTTAAAATTTTAATGAATTAAGGTTTCTTTAGAAACTTTTTTCCATTTCATCTTTAGAGCCAACAATTACGTTGTCATAAGATCTCATTCCTGTTCCTGCTGGTATTTTCTTACCTACAATTACATTCTCTTTCAATCCTTCTAAAGTATCTATTTTACCACTTACAGCTGCTTCGTTTAATACTTTTGTAGTTTCTTGGAAAGAAGCTGCAGAAATAAACGATTTTGTTTGAAGTGATGCTCTAGTAATACCTTGTAAAACTTGTTCTGCAGTTGCAGGTTTTGCTTCTCTAGCGGTTACTAGGTTTTTATCATTTCTTCTTAATAAAGAATTTTCATCTCTTAATTGACGTGCAGAAATAATCTGACCTGGCTTTAAGTTTTCTGAATCTCCTGCATCTTCAACAACTTTCATTCCGTAGATAGCGTCATTGTCTTTGATAAAGTCAATTTTATGAATTAATTGATTCTCTAAAAATAAAGTGTCTCCAGAATCTATAATTTTAACTTTACGCATCATTTGACGTACAACAACTTCGAAATGCTTGTCGTTAATTTTTACACCTTGCAAACGATATACTTCTTGTATTTCATTTACCAAGTATTCTTGTACTGCAGACGGTCCTTTAATTCTTAAAATATCTGAAGGAGTTGTTGCTCCATCTGATAATGGCATACCAGCTTTAATAAAGTCATTCTCTTGAACTAAAATCTGGTTAGAAAGTTTCACTAAATACTTTCTAATATCACCCGTTTTAGATTCTACAATAATTTCTCTATTACCACGCTTAATCTTACCAAAAGATACAACACCATCAATTTCTGAAACAACAGATGGGTTAGAAGGGTTACGTGCTTCGAACAATTCTGTTACACGAGGTAAACCTCCAGTAATATCTCCTGCTTTACCAGATTTTCTTGGTATTTTTACTAATGTATGGCCAGATTCTACTTTATCTCCATCACTTACCATTAGGTGTGCACCTACTGGTAAACTGTAAGAACGTAAAGCATTACCATCATTATCTTCAATAATTAAAGAAGCAATTATTTTCTTGTTTTTAGAGTCAGTCATTACTTTCTCTTGGAAACCTGTTTGTTCATCAATTTCCACAGAGTAGTTCATACCTTGCTCTAAATTGTCAAACTTCACTTTTCCTGCAAATTCAGAAACAATAACTCCGTTAAATGGATCCCACTGACAAATTACATCACCTTTTTTAATTGAAGTTCTTTCTTTATCGAAAATGTAAGAACCATAAGGAATAATGTTTGTACTTTGAATAATTCCTGTTTTCTTGTCAATAATTTTAATTTCTGCAGTTCTTGAAATTACAATTTCTACATCATTACCATCATTGTCTTTACCTGTTACAGTTCGTAAATCTTCAATAGAAACTTTTCCATCAAATTTAGCAGTTAACTTGTTATCTTCAGATATGTTTCCTGCAACCCCACCAACGTGGAATGTACGAAGTGTTAACTGTGTACCTGGCTCACCAATAGACTGTGCTGCAATTACACCAACTGCCTCACCAATTTGTACTTTGTTAAGAGTAGATAAACTCTGCCCATAACATTTTGCACAAATACCTTTGTCAGACTCACATGTTAATGCAGATCTTACTTCAACAGAATCAATTCCAGAAGCTTGTACTTTTTCTGCTAATTGATATGTTATTGGTTGATTTGCCTCTAATAATAACTCATCAGTTAAAAGATCATAAACATTATTTAAAGAAACTCTACCTTCAATTCTATCTGCTAAAGATTCTACAATCTCATCATTTTTCTTTAAAGGAGCTACTTCTAAACCTCTTAATGTACCACAATCTTCTTCGTTAATAATAACATCTTGAGAAACATCTACCAATCTACGAGTTAAGTAACCAGCATCTGCCGTTTTTAAAGCGGTATCTGCCAATCCTTTACGTGCACCGTGAGTAGAGATAAAGTATTCAAGAATAGATAATCCTTCCTTAAAGTTAGAAAGAATTGGATTCTCAATAATTTCTCCACCTCCAGCTGTAGATTTTTTAGGTTTTGCCATTAATCCACGCATACCTGTTAACTGACGAATTTGTTCTTTAGAACCCCTTGCACCAGAATCTAGCATCATGTAAACCGAGTTAAAACCTTGTTGGTCTTCTCGTAAGTTTTTCATAGATAATTCAGTTAATCTATTGTTGGTAGAACCCCAAACATCAATTACCTGATTGTAACGCTCTTTTTGCGTTAACATACCCATATTATAATTTCCTACAATGATATCCACTTCTTTATTAGCTTCATCAATCATAGATTGCTTTTCAACTGGAATAATGATATCTCCTAATGAGAATGATAAACCACCTTGGAAGGCAAATTTATATCCCATGTTTTTTATTTCGTCTAAGAAGTTTCCTGTTGTAGGAATATCTGTAGCTTTTAAAATACCACCAATAATTCCACGTAAGTTTTTCTTAGTTAATACTTCATTAATATAACCAGCAGCAGCAGGAACCTTTTCATTAAATAAAACTCTACCTACAGTAGTTTTAATAATTCTAGTTACTTGCTCTCCATTTTCATCAATATCTTGAGTTCTAACTTTAATACCAGCATTTAAGTCTACCATTTCTTCGTTAAAAGCAATAGTTACTTCTTCTGGTGAATAGAAAGTTAATCCTTCTCCTTTAATTTTAACTTCAGGAGTAGAAATTCTTTCTTTAGTCATGTAGTATAACCCAAGTACCATATCCTGTGAAGGTACAGTTACTGGCGCACCATTTGCAGGATTTAAAATATTATGAGAAGCTAACATTAATATTTGCGCTTCTAAAATAGCCTCTGGTCCTAATGGTAAGTGAACTGCCATTTGATCTCCATCGAAATCCGCATTAAATGCAGAACATGCTAATGGATGTAATTGGATTGCTTTTCCTTCAATTAATTTTGGTTGAAAAGCTTGTATACCAAGTCTGTGTAAAGTAGGAGCCCTGTTTAATAAAACTGGATGTCCTTTAATTACATTTTCTAAAATATCCCAAACAACTGGTTCTTTTCTATCTATAATTTTCTTTGCAGATTTTACTGTTTTTACAATTCCTCTTTCAATTAATTTTCTAATTACAAAAGGCTTGTAAAGTTCAGCTGCCATATCTTTTGGGATACCACATTCTGACAATCTTAATTCTGGTCCAACAACAATTACAGAACGTGCTGAATAATCTACACGTTTTCCTAATAAATTCTGACGGAAACGTCCTTGTTTTCCTTTTAATGAATCTGATAAAGATTTTAAAGGCCTGTTAGATTCAGTTTTAACAGCTGATGATTTACGTGTGTTATCAAATAAAGAATCTACAGATTCTTGTAACATACGTTTTTCATTACGTAAAATAACTTCTGGAGCTTTTATTTCAACCAATCTTTTTAAACGATTGTTTCTAATAATAACTCTTCTATATAAATCATTTAAATCTGAAGTTGCAAAACGTCCTCCATCTAATGGTACTAATGGTCTCAATTCTGGTGGAATTACCGGAACTGCTTTCATTATCATCCATTCTGGATTATTCTCTCTATTCTTTTGAGAGTCTCTAAATGCTTCAACAACATTTAAACGTTTTAATGCTTCAGTTTTACGTTGTTTAGATGTTTCTGTGTTTGCTTTGTGTCTTAATTCAAAAGACAACCCATCTAAATCGATACGTGCTAATAAATCAATTAAACATTCTGCACCCATTTTAGCGATAAACTTATCTGGGTCAGAATCATCTTTGTATTGGTTATCTTGTGGTAACTCGTCTGCAATATCTAAATATTCTTCTTCAGTTAAGAAATCCATTTTTTGTAATGGTTCTCCTTCAGGTCCTTTTGCAATACCTGGCTGAATTACTACGTATCTTTCGTAGTAAATAATCATATCTAACTTTTTAGATGGTAAACCTAAAAGGTAACCCATTTTGTTAGGTAATGATCTAAAGTACCAAATATGAGCAACTGGTACCACTAAATTAATGTGACCAACTCTATCTCTTCGTACTTTCTTTTCTGTTACTTCTACCCCACATCTATCACAAACAATTCCTTTATAACGAATTCTTTTGTATTTTCCACAAGCACATTCATAATCCTTAACAGGACCAAAAATACGCTCACAAAATAAACCATCTCTTTCTGGTTTGTGTGTACGGTAGTTTATTGTTTCTGGTTTTAAAACTTCACCTTTAGAAATTTCTAAAATAGCTTCTGGTGATGATAAACCAATTGAGATTTTGTTAAACTTTTTTACAGTGTACTTCTCTTGTTTTCTTGCCATGTCTTTTAATAAGTATTCAGTTGGCAGTATTCAATTTTCGGAAACAGTATTGTTTCCGAAAATTGGTTACTGAAAAAATTTATTCTTCTAATCTAACGTCTAAACCTAAACCTTTCAGTTCATGCATTAATACGTTAAATGATTCTGGTAAACCTGGTTCTGGCATAGACTCTCCTTTTACGATTGCTTCGTAAGTTTTAGCTCTACCCATTACATCATCAGATTTTACAGTTAAGATTTCTCTTAAGATACTAGATGCACCATATGCTTCTAATGCCCAAACTTCCATCTCTCCAAAACGTTGTCCACCAAATTGTGCTTTACCACCTAATGGTTGTTGTGTAATTAATGAATATGGTCCAATAGAACGTGCATGCATTTTATCTTCAATCATGTGTCCTAACTTAATCATATAAATGATACCAACTGTTGCTGGCTGATCGAAACGTTTTCCTGTTCCACCATCATATAAATAAGTGTGTCCAAATCTTGGTACACCTGCATCATCAGTAATTTCATTAATCTGGTCTAAAGATGCTCCATCAAAAATTGGTGTTGCATATTTAGTTCCTAATTTTTGACCTGCCCATCCAAGAACAGTTTCATAAATCTGACCAATGTTCATACGAGATGGTACCCCTAATGGATTTAAAACGATATCTACTGGAGTTCCGTCTTCTAAGAAAGGCATATCTTCTGCTCTTACAATACGAGCAACAATACCTTTATTTCCGTGACGTCCTGCCATTTTATCACCTACTTTTAACTTACGTTTTTTAGCGATGTAAACTTTAGCTAGTTTTAAAATTCCTGCTGGCAATTCATCTCCAACTGAAATTGTAAATTTTTGACGTCTTAAAGAACCTTGTAAATCATTTACCTTGATTTTATAGTTGTGAACTAATTCACCTACTAAATCATTTAATTCTTTATCAGTTGTCCAAGAACCTGTTAAATGCACATAGTCATCAACAGAATTTAACATTTTAAGTGTATATTTTTTACCTTTTGGTAAAACTTCTTCTCCTAAATCATTAAATACTCCTTGAGATGTTTTTCCACTGATTAAAGTGAATAACTTCTCTATTAATTCATCTTTTAAGCTTTCAAATTTCCCAACAAATGAAGCTTCTAAAGTAGCTACTGCTTCTTTATCTCTTAATCTCTTGTTCTTATCTTTTACAGCTCTTTTGAATAATTTTTTATCAATTACTACACCTCTTAATGATGGAGAAGCTTTTAATGATGCATCTTTTACATCACCTGCTTTATCACCAAAAATAGCTCGTAATAATTTTTCTTCTGGAGTTGGATCAGATTCTCCTTTTGGTGTAATTTTACCAATTAAGATATCACCAGGATTTACTTCTGCTCCAATTCTAATCATTCCATTTTCATCTAAATTGCTAGTAGCTTCTTCAGAAACGTTAGGAATATCATTAGTTAACTCTTCAGTTCCTAATTTTGTATCTCTAACATCTAAAGAATACTCATCAATATGTATAGATGTAAATATATCTTCACGAACCACTTTTTCAGAAATTACAATTGCATCCTCAAAGTTATACCCTTTCCAAGGCATAAAGGCTACTTTCATATTTCTACCTAAAGCTAATTCTCCTTTTTGTGTTGCATAACCTTCACAAAGAACTTGACCTTCAGAAACTCTATCACCTTTTTGTACAATTGGTTTTAGATTAATGTTTGTTCCCTGATTCGTTTTTCTAAACTTAATTAAGTTATAAGAAACTTCATCAGAATCGAAACTTACCATTTTCTCTTCATCAGTTCTATCATATTTGATGGTAATTTTATTAGCATCAACATATTCTACAACTCCTGCACCTTCAGCATTTATTAAAATACGAGAATCTTTTGCAACTCTACGTTCTAAACCAGTACCTACAATTGGAGATTCTGGACGTAATAATGGAACTGCTTGACGCATCATGTTAGATCCCATCAAAGCTCTATTCGCATCATCGTGTTCCAAGAATGGAATTAAAGACGCAGAAATCGATGCAATTTGATTTGGAGCAACATCCATATATTGAACTTCTTGCGGAGTAACAACTGGGAAATCACCACCTTCTCTAGAAATAATTTTTTCTGCTGTAAAGGCTCCTTTTTCATCTAAGTCTACATTAGATTGCGCAAAACGCATTCCTTCTTCTTCTTCTGCACTTAAATAAATTGGTTCTTCGCTTGCTACAACACCTTCATTAACCTTTCTATATGGAGTTTCAATGAAACCTAAATTATTCACTTTTGCAAATACAGAAAGTGAAGAAATTAAACCAATATTTGGTCCCTCTGGTGTTTCGATTGGACATAAACGTCCATAATGTGTATAGTGAACATCACGTACCTCAAAACCTGCTCTTTCTCTTGATAAACCACCTGGCCCAAGTGCAGATAATCTACGCTTGTGTGTAATCTCTGCTAATGGATTTGTTTGATCCATAAATTGAGATAACTGGTTCGTTCCAAAGAAAGAATTAATTACAGACGATAATGTTTTAGCATTAATTAAATCGATTGGTGTAAACACTTCATTGTCACGCACATTCATACGCTCACGAATTGTTCTTGCCATTCTCGCTAAACCAACACCAAACTGACCTGCTAATTGTTCACCTACAGTTCTAACTCTTCTGTTAGATAAGTGATCAATATCATCTACTTCTGCTTTAGAGTTGATTAATTCAATTAAATATTTAATAATTGTAATAATATCTAATTTTGTTAATACTTTTTGATCAATTGGTTCATTTAATTGAAGTTTAGTATTCATTCTAAAACGACCAACCTCTCCTAAATTATACCTTTGCTCAGAAAAGAATAACTTATCTATAATACCTCTTGCAGTCTCCTCATCTGGCGGTTCTGCATTACGTAATTGTCTATAAATATGTTCTACTGCTTCTTTCTCGGAATTGGTAGGATCTTTCTGTAATGTATTATGAATAATTGCATAATCTGCCATATCGTTATCTACTTTATGTAGTAAAACGGTTTTAGCACCTGCTTCAATTATTTCATCTATGTGTTCTTTTTCTAAAATTGTATCACGATCGAAAATAATTTCATTTCTTTCAATAGATACAACTTCTCCAGTATCTTCATCCACAAAATCTTCATGCCAAGTTTTTAGAACTCTAGCGGCCAATTTGCGACCTAATACTTTTTTTAATCCAGCTTTAGAAACTTTAATTTCTTCTGCAAGATCAAAAATTTCTAATATATCTTTATCTCTTTCAAAACCAATGGCTCTGAATAATGTTGTAACTGGTAATTTTTTCTTTCTATCAATATAAGCATACATAACTTGATTGATATCGGTAGCAAACTCTATCCAAGATCCTTTGAAAGGAATTACTCTTGCAGAGTATAATTTTGTACCGTTTGCATGGAAAGATTGTCCAAAAAATACACCTGGAGATCTGTGTAATTGTGAAACCACAACACGTTCTGCACCATTAATTACAAAGGTACCAGAATTAGTCATATATGGAATTGTACCAAGATAAACATCTTGTACAATAGTTTCAAAATCTTCATGTTCAGGATCTGTACAGTATAATTTTAGACGTGCTTTTAAAGGCACACTATGCGTTAAACCTCTTTCTATACATTCTTGAATTGAATATCTTGGAGGATCTACAAAGTAGTCTAAAAATTCTAATACAAATTGGTTTCTTGTATCTGTTATTGGAAAGTTATCCATGAAGGTTTTGTACAAACCTTCTTCACCTCTTTCTTCTGCCTTTGTTTGAAGCTGGAAAAAGTCTTGAAAAGACTTTACCTGAATATCCAAAAAGTCTGGATATTCTTTAATCATTTGAGAAGTAGCGAAGTTGATTCTTTCAGTAGTGTTTTTCGTTGCCAAAAGAGAATATTTTTTTTAATTAAAATCTTGATTAAAATAAAGAACGAATATATACACAAAATGGTTTAGGACTAAAAACATTGTTTTTAGTACCTAAACCTAAATTTGTTTGCCCGAAACTTCGGGATAAAAGCTTACTTAAGCTCTACCTCTGCTCCAGCTTCTTCTAAAGATTTTTTAAGACCTTCAGCCTCATCTTTAGATACACCTTCTTTTACTGCTGCTGGTGCGCTATCTACGATACCTTTAGCTTCTTTTAATCCTAAACCAGTTAATTCTTTAACTAATTTTACTACTGCAAGTTTAGAACCACCTGCTGCTGTTAAAATTACGTCAAATTCAGTTTGCTCATCTGCTGCTTCATCACCACCTGCTGCTGGTCCTGCTACTGCAACTGCTGCTGCTGCTGGCTCAATACCATACTCATCTTTTAAGATAGTAGCTAATTCATTAACTTCTTTTACTGTTAAGTTAACTAATTGCTCTGCGAAATCTTTTAAATCTGCCATTTTAATTGTTTTTAAAAATTTTGTTTATTATAGTTTATTTGTGCGCGTAATTATTTTTCAGATAATGTCTTAATAAGACCTGAAAGTGTTTGACCACCTGATTGTAATGCTGAAATAACATTTTTAGCTGGTGATTGTAATAATCCAACGATTTCTCCAATAAGTTCTTCTCTAGATTTAATATCTACTAAAGCATCTAATTGATCGTCTCCAATGTAAACAGACTCTTCTGCAAAGGCTCCTTTTAATAAAGGTTTCTTTGATTTTTTTCTGAATTCTTTGATTAATTTTGCTGGAGCATTTGCTGCTTCAGAAATCATCATTGAAGTATTACCTTTTAACGTTGTTGGAAGGTCACCAAAGTCTTTGTCTGATGCTTCCATTGCTTTCGCAAGTAATGTATTCTTAACAACTGATAACTGAACACCTGCTTTGAAACAAGCTCTACGTAAATTAGAGGTAGTCTGTGCATTAAGTCCAGAAATATCTGCTAAATATAACGTGTTAGTGTCTGCTAATACTGCTGTTAAATCTTGTATTACTTGTGATTTCTCTTCTCTAGTCATAATTATAAGTTTTAACGTATTAAACAGTTTTTACTTCAACAGCAATACTAGGACTCATAGTACTAGACATAAAAACGCTTTTTACATACGTTCCTTTTGCAGTTGTAGGTTTCAGTTTAAGAATTGTTTGTATTAATTCGTTTGCATTTTCTTCAATCTTTTTAGCATCAAAAGATACTTTTCCAATTGCAGCATGAACGATACCAGTTTTATCAACTTTAAAATCGATTTTACCAGCTTTTACATCTTGAACAGCTTTTGCAACATCCATTGTTACTGTACCAGTCTTTGGGTTTGGCATTAAACCTCTAGGACCTAAAACTCTTCCTAAAGGACCTAATTTACCCATTACACTTGGCATTGTAATAATTACATCTACATCTGTCCAACCTCCTTTAATTTTTTGAAGGTATTCATCTAATCCAACATAATCTGCACCAGCTGCTGTAGCTTCTGCTTCTTTATCTGGAGTTACTAATGCTAAAACTTTTACATCCTTACCAGTTCCGTGAGGTAATGTTACTACACCTCTAACCATTTGATTAGCTTTACGTGGATCTACTCCTAAACGTATTGCTAAATCTACTGATGCATCAAACTTTACATTAGTAATGTCTTTGACTAGCGCTGAAGCAGATGCTAAATCATAAGATATAGAACTATCTAATTTTGCGTAAGCTTCTTTTTGCTTTTTTGTTAATTTTGCCATTTTTTACTTTTTATAAAGTTTATGCTGGTGCATTACCTTTTACTGTTAATCCCATAGAACGTGCTGTACCTGCAATCATACGCATTGCTGAAGAAATTTCAAAGGCATTTAAATCTACCATTTTGTCTTCTGCAATTACTTTAATTTGATCCCAAGTAACCGATGCTACTTTTTTCCTGTTTGGTTCTCCTGAACCTTTCTTAATTTTGGCCGCTTCTAGTAACTGAACTGCTGCAGGAGGAGTTTTTACAAGAAAATCAAATGATTTATCTTTGAAAACAGTAATAACAACAGGTAAAACTTTACCTTGTTTGTCTTGCGTTCTTGCATTAAACTGTTTACAGAACTCCATAATGTTAACACCAGCAGCTCCTAAAGCGGGTCCAACCGGCGGCGATGGATTCGCTGCGCCTCCCCTTACTTGTAACTTAACTACTTTACTAACTTCTTTTGCCATTTTAAAAATGTTTAATGATCTATTTTAATTTGGAAGCATTAAAATAAATCGGTATATATATTTGGTAACAATTATATTTTTTCTACTTGCATATAACTTAATTCTAATGGTGTTTTTCTTCCGAATATTTTAACCATTACTTCAAGCTTACGCTTTTCTTCATTTACTTTTTCAATAGTTCCATCAAATCCATTAAAAGGACCATCTACAACTTTTACTGTTTCTCCTATATTAAAAGGAATTGCAATATTTTCGTCTTGAACTGAAAGCTCATCAACCTTACCTAACATTCTGTTTACTTCAGATTTTCTCATAGGAACAGGTTCACCACCTTTAGTTTCCCCTAAAAAACCTATAACACCTGTGATGGCTTTTATAACGTGAGGTACTTCTCCTGAAAGGTTTGCCTCTACCATTATATAACCAGGAAAATAAACTCTTTCTCTGTTAACTTTTTTCCCGTTTCTTATCTGAACAACTTTTTCAGTAGGAACAATTACTTGACTTACATAATCAGATAACCCAACTCTAGAAATTTCTGTTTCTATATAAGCTTTAACTTTATTTTCTTGTCCTCCAATGGCTCTTACAACATACCATTTCATTACTGAATCAGCTGCCATAATTAATTAGATTTAAACATTCCAAAAAAGTTATCTAATCCCGTTTGAAAAACATAATCTATACCAGCTACTGCTAATGCAAACAAAATTGTAAAAACAGCTACAGTTACAGTTGTCTTTTGAGCGTCTTCTTTAGAAATCCACGTCATATGGTTATTTAATTCGTCAAAAGAATCTTTGATATATTGAATAAAGTTCATGTTTCTTTTTATGTTTTGCACGGGCGGAGAGATTCGAACTCCCGACAGCTGGTTTTGGAGACCAGTGCTCTACCGCTGAACTACGCCCGTTTATTATTTTCATTGATAAAGGCATCCCGTAAAAACGGGATACCTTTTAAATGTTTATCAATTAAAAAATTAATGTAATATTAATCTAATAATTCAGTTACCTGACCTGCTCCTACAGTTCTACCACCCTCACGGATTGCAAAACGTAAACCAACATTTAATGCAATTGCTTGAATTAAGTCTACAGTAATTGTTAAGTTATCACCTGGCATTACCATTTCAACTCCTGAAGGTAAATTAATTGTACCTGTTACATCTGTAGTTCTTACATAGAACTGTGGACGATAGTTGTTATGGAATGGAGTATGACGTCCACCTTCTTCTTTTTTAAGGATATAAACCTCAGCCTTAAATTTAGCATGTGGAGTTACAGAACCTGGCTTACAGATTACCATTCCTCTTTTGATATCTTCTTTTGCAATACCTCTTAATAAGATACCTGCATTATCTCCAGCCTCACCTCTATCTAAAATTTGACGGAACATTTCGATACCAGTAATAGTAGATGTCATTTTTTCAGCACCCATACCAATAATATCAACAACATCTCCAGTATTAGCAATACCTGTTTCGATACGACCTGTAGCTACAGTTCCACGACCAGTAATTGAAAATACGTCCTCAACTGGCATTAAGAAATCTTTATCAACCTCTCTTAAAGGCTCTTCAATCCAAGCATCAACTTGCGCCATTAATTCTAACACAGTATCAACCCATTTTTGCTCACCATTTAATGCTCCTAAAGCAGAACCTGAAACTACAGGACCATTATCTCCATCATACTCATAGAAAGATAATAATTCTCTAACTTCCATATCTACCAATTCTAAAAGTTCTTCATCGTCAACCATATCAACCTTGTTTAAGAAAACAACGATACGTGGAATACCAACCTGACGACCTAATAATATATGCTCTCTTGTTTGTGGCATTGGACCATCAGTAGCCGCAACCACTAAAATAGCTCCATCCATTTGAGCAGCACCAGTAACCATGTTCTTTACATAATCCGCGTGACCTGGACAGTCAACGTGTGCATAGTGACGATTTGCTGTTTGATACTCTACATGAGAAGTGTTAATTGTAATACCTCTTTCTTTTTCTTCCGGAGCATTATCAATCTGATCAAAAGATCTAGCTTCAGAGAATCCTGCATCAGCTAATACTTTAGTAATAGCCGCAGTTAAAGTTGTTTTACCGTGATCTACGTGTCCGATAGTACCAATGTTTAAGTGTGGTTTCGAACGGTCAAAAGTTCCTTTTGCCATAATTATTGATTTTTAATTCTTAGTTTAAATATATTTAGTGTCTAATAATACGTATTAAATGAGCCAGCGATGGGATTTGAACCCACGACCTCATCCCTACCAAGGATGCGCTCTACCAACTGAGCTACACCGGCTTGTTGATAATTTTGAGCGAAAGACCGGGTTCGAACCGGCGACATTCAGCTTGGAAGGCTGACGCTCTACCAACTGAGCTACTTTCGCAATATGTAAATTGTGGGGAGAGCAGGATTCGAACCTGCGAAGACGTAGTCAACGGAGTTACAGTCCGTCCTCGTTGGCCGCTTGAGTATCTCCCCTTTAATTTACTATTTTAATGAACTTATTTTTGTTTTTTTTGAGCCGATGGAGGGACTCGAACCCACGACCTGCTGATTACAAATCAGCTGCTCTAGCCAGCTGAGCTACATCGGCTTTTGTTTCAAAAAAACAACCCGCTATTTCTAACGGATTGCAAATGTATAAAGTTTTTTTATATTCTAAAACTTTTTTTGTTTTTTTTTTACTTTTTTTTCACTTTATGAAGTTAAAGAATCTCTATGCTTCTCTTTTGATCTTTTTAACTGCCTTTTTAAATTGTCTACAGCCGCATTTACACCTTCTTCAAAGGTTTTTGTTTCTCTTTTTACAATTAATTCACTTCCAGGTATATTTATTTTAATTTCTGTTATTTTATTTTCTTTATCACTGGTATTTTGAACTTTTAAAAAAACCTCTGCATCTACTATCTTATCATGATACTTAACCAAAGATTCTACCTTTTTTTCTACAAATTTAATTAACTCATTATCTGCATTAAAATTAACTGACTGTGTGAATACTTTCATAAATCATACTTTTTTGTTGCTCCTAGGGTGAGCTTGGTTATACACTTTTTTTATTGCATCAAGACTATTATGTGTATAGACTTGCGTTGAAGCTAAAGAAGAATGCCCTAGCAATTCTTTAACCGAATTTAAATCAGCCCCTTCATTTAATAGGTGTGTTGCAAAAGAATGCCTTAAAATATGAGGACTCTTTTTAACCTTTGATGAGACTTCACTAAAGTAAGAATTTATAATTCTGTAGACAAGTGTTTCGTAAATTTTATTTCCTTTTTCTGTTATGAATAATTCTTCTAAACCTCTTGAATATTCTTTCTTTAGCTCTACATATTTTTTTAGTGTTTCTAAAACCGAATCCAACAAAGGCGCAAATCGCTCTTTGTTTCTTTTACCGAGAACTTTTATGGTTTTATCTGAAAAGCTAATTTGATGTTCTTTTATGTTTATAAGTTCAGTTCTTCTTATACCTGTTGAATAAAATAATTCTACAATTAATTTATTTCTAACTGAAACAAAATCGTCTTCTAAACTTATATTACTTATTACAGAATTTATTTCTTTGGAAGAAAAAGGAACTTGAACTTTTTTTGCAACTTTTAAAGCTTTGTGTTTAGCTAGAGGGTTTCCTTCAATTTGTTTTGTCTTTTGTAAAAACTTGTAGAAAGATTTTAAAGAACTTATTTTTCTATTTATGGTTCTGTTAGATGTTTCTACATTTACCAAGCTTACAATCCAGCTTCTTATTTGCGAATAGTGAACTTGTAATAAATCTACTTGTTCATATTCAGTTTGAACAAAATCTCTAAACGAAATTAGATCGTTCTTATATGCAGTAATAGTATGTACTGAATATTTTTTCTCTAAAGACAAGTATTCTAAAAAAGAATCAATCAAATTGTGTGGTATTATTTTATAGTAAAACTACAAAAAATTGCACAAAAAAACTCGTAATACATATTGTATTACGAGTTAATTATTTCAGAAAAACAAGTTATTTCTAACCTACTTCTTCTTGTGTTCTTAATCTTTGTACATAAGAAGCTTTAATTCTTTGAGCTCTTTTTGCTACAGAAGGTTTTGTGAAGTTCTTTCTATTACGTAAGTTCTTCATTGTCTTCGTACGATCAAATTTTCGTTTGTAACGTTTTAAAGCTCTATCTATATTTTCTCCTTCTTTAATAGGTATAATTAACATAAGTTGGCACCTCCCTTCATAGTATCTTTATATTTTGAATAGTATTTAAACTATTTGATTTATTTTTTGGACTGCAAATGTAATTACAAATTATGAATTGACAATTCTAAAAAGTAAATTATTTTCACATTCTGAATTTGCGTTAGGGATTGAAGTGGTATCCTTTTTTTTTTATGAAAAAGATATAACGTAAAGCCCGACCTTTTTAGGGAACGCCCAAAATGAGTTTACAGTTATTTCTTAATCAAAATATAATATCCTACAGGTGTTTGAATTCTTGTAGGATATTTTTGAGTTTTAAAAATTAAGTAGCTGGCTTATACTCTTTGTTATCAATTACCATTTTAGCTATAATCTCTTTTAAGATTTCTGAAGTTCCTCCTCCAATTGGCCCTAATCTACTATCTCTTAATAAACGTGCCATTGGATAATCTTCCATATAACCATAACCGCCCAACATTTGTAACGCATCATAAATTACTTCATCTGCCATTTTTGTTGACAGCATCTTTGACATACTCGCTTCTTTTACAACATATTGACCGTCATTTAATCTCTTTGTAATTGAGTAATTATATTCTTTACACATATCTACTCTACTTGCCATTTCAGCAATTTTGTGCCTTAAAACTTGAAACCTATCTAAAGATTTACCAAAAGCAACACGTTCTTGCATGTAACCAATTGCATATTCTACTGCGTATTCTGCTCTTGCGTGTGCGTTAATTCCCATAATTAAACGCTCTAAAGCGAAATGTTGCATAATATATGGAAAACCTTTCCCTTCTTCTCCCATTAAGTTTGAAGCTGGAATTTCTACATTATCGAATGCAATTTCTCCTGTATCTGAAGCTCTCCAACCTAATTTATCTAATTTAGTTGCAGAAACTCCTTTTGCATCTCTATCTACAACAAAAATACTAATTCCTTTATACTTGTCTGTAGGATCTGTTTTTGCAGCAACAATTAAATAGTCTGAATAAATTCCGTTTGTAATAAACGTTTTTGAACCATTTAAAATGTATTTATCTCCTTGCTTTATTGCTGTTGAACGCATTCCTGCAACATCTGACCCACCAAAAGGTTCTGTGATACACAAACAACCAATCATATCTCCTTCTACACTTGGTACTAAATATTTATTTTTGATAAAATCGTCACCTTCTTTATTAAGGTGTGTCATTGCTAAATATTCGTGTGCCCACATTGCTGCTGCAAATCCTCCAGAATTTACTTTCTGTAATTCTTCTAAAAAAATTACTGTGTAAAAAAGGTCTAACCCCATTCCACCAAATTCTTCTGGAGTATTTAAACCAAAGTACCCCATTTCTCCAAACTTTTTCCAAATGAAACGTTCTATAGTTCCTGTTTTCTCCCACTTTTCTATGTGAGGTACTACTTCTTTTTTCAAAAATTCTTTAAAACTTGCACGAAAAGCTTCGTGTTCTTCGGTAAAATACATACTATTCATGTAGCACTAGTTTGAGTTGTTTATTCTGCCATCAAATATAAGACTATTCTCTCATATTTATCTAACGGAAAACCTTCGATATTTTTTAATTCGGAAATATCTTGAAGTTCAGCAACTTCGTCTCTATAATTAAAAATTTTAACACATAAATTATAATTTATGTAAGGATTCTTAAGTAATTGTTTAAATTCAATAGTGTTAATATTTTCTTTTTTAATAATTGGTTTTTCTAAAATTTTAAAATTTGACAAAATTTTATTCGCAATTTGTTTGTCTAAACCCCAAACTTCATACAATTGACTATTCAAAGAAAAACCATGCAATTTTGTTCTGTATTTTATAATTCTTTCTGATAACCTGTCTCCTACTCCGTCTATAGATTGTAAATCTATAATTGTTGCTTTATTAATATCTGCTGTAGAAACTCTATTTATTGGCACTTCTACAGTAGATTGTTTATTTTTTAATATATGCTTATTAGAGTTTTGTCTTTCTAATTCTAGATTCCGTTTTACAACCCAATCTGGGAATTTAAAATATGGAGAAATTTTATTCAACAAACTATCTGAAACTTTCGTTATTTGCTGAAATTCTTTTTTGGAATTGACAAACTTATTCGTTTTTCTAAATGCTAATAATCTATCTATTTCACTTAAAGACATTCCTAACTGTCCACCTTTATAATCTGTAATATAATTTGGGTTGAAAGGATAGATTTTTGGTTTTCTATTTTCAAATTCAACTTTCTTTAAACTATCTATTTCAGATTGAAAAGCTAAAATTTCTGGGTTCTCTAAAACGATTTTATCATTAGAAGAAAACACATCGAAAAAGATAGCAACTTGGAATAATACTATGAGTATTATTAAAAAGAAAATCCCATTCCTTTGGCTTTTATTATACCAGAAATGGGATTTAAATATGTTCATAATTAAATTTTATGCTTTTTCTGCCTTGTCAGCTTTTATAGCATCCATGTATTTCTTTAATTCTTCTTTTACTTTTGGAGCTAAAAGGATAAGACCAATCATGTTTGGTACCATCATTGCAAAAACCATTGCGTCAGAGAAACCAATTACAGAGCCTAAACTAGCTGCTGCACCAATTACCACAAATACACAAAAAATTACTTTGTAAGCATATTCCATTTTTTTAGATCTACCAAATAAGTAAGCCCAACCTTGAAAACCATAGTAAGACCAAGAAATCATAGAACTAAATGCAAATAATACAACCGCAACAGTTAACACATAAGGGAACCAAGAAATTGCTGATTCGAATGCACCTGAAGTTAATAAAATTGCTTGAGCATCATTTAAAGAAGCGTTTTCCGCTGTTACATTTCCTGTAATAATTAAGACTAAAGCTGTCATAGTACAAACTACAACTGTATCGATAAAAGGCTCTAATAAAGCAACCATACCTTCACTTGCTGCATATTTTGTTTTTACTGCTGAATGCGCAATAGAAGCAGAACCAATACCAGCTTCGTTTGAGAAAGCTGCTCTTCTAAATCCTTGCACTAAAACACCAACTGCTCCACCAGCAATTCCTTCTGGACTAAATGCTCCGTTAAAAATTTGAGCAAATGCATCTCCAATCATGTCATAATTTGCAAAAATCACAAATAACGATGCAGCTACATAAATTGCCACCATAAAAGGAACTATTTTATCTGTTACTTTCGCTATTTTTTTTATTCCTCCAATAATTACAATTCCAACAAGAATTGCCATAACTAAACCAAACGCCCATCCTTTACCATGTAAAAAAGATTCTCCTCCTATTGGAGTTGTAATATTCTCAACTAGTTGAAAAGCTTGATTTACTTGAAACATGTTACCTCCACCAAAAGAACCTCCAATTACAAATACTGCAAATAAAGCTGCTAAAACTTTACCTAAAGTTTTATTTTTTAATCCTTTTGTTAGATAATACATTGGACCTCCATACACAGTTCCGTCTGCTTCAATATCTCTATATTTTACACCTAAAGTACATTCTACAAATTTAGAAGCCATTCCTAAAAACCCGGCAACTATCATCCAAAAAGTTGCTCCTGCTCCACCAATAGAAACTGCTATTGCAACACCAGCAATGTTACCTAAACCAACTGTTGCTGATAAAGCCGCTGTTAATGCTTGGAAATGAGAAACTTCTCCTTGATGACCTTCTACTCTAATTGTATCTGGGTTATCACCTCCATCTGTTTTAGAAACATTATCTGAAACCTCAACGCCTTTTTTACCATTACCTTCTAATTCATCATACTTACCTCTAACGATATTTATTGATGTAAAAAAACCTTTGAAATTAATAAAATTGAAGTAAAATGTAAAATATAAAGCTCCTAAAATAAGCGGAAATAAAACCCAATAAATACTAACGTTCTCTGAAAATGGTATTTGATAAAATATAATATCCACAAACCATCCTGTTGCGTTACCAAATGCTTCGTCAATTTTTTGGTCTAAACCTTTTTCTTGTGCAAATGTTAATAATGGTACTGCTAAAAATAACAGTGATAGAAGTTTTTTCTTCATAATATATTTGATTAGTTTTTTAATTAGTAGCTCGCAATATCATAAAAAAATGCTCTTTTGGCAAGTTTTGAGAGTTAAAACTAATTTTATGATAAAGTTTCCTTGAAAATTAAAAGATCTTCTTTAAATGATTTAGGATAAAAATTTAATTCATTATTGGTTTTTGATAAATTGAAACCTGTTTTTGCTGGTCTTGGCGCTGTCTGGTTTAATGTTGATGTTGATATTGGTTTTATAAAACTTTTATCTAAACCAAATGTATCTGCAATTTGTTGCGCAATTTCATAAACACTTAATAATGTATTGGACGAAATATTAAAAATTCCAATTGCTTTTTTATCCATAGAAATCTTGCATGCTATTGCTAAATCTTCTACATAAGTTGGTGTTCTATATTGATCGTCTACAATATTAATCTCTTTTTTGTCTTCCAACATTTGTTTCACCCAAAGTACAATATTACTTCTGCTCATATCAAACACTTTTCCATAAACCAAAATGGTTCTTAAAACTGTAAAATCAATCCTAGAATTGGTTAGAACTTCTTCAGATTTCAATTTAGATAATCCATAATAACTTAACGGATTTGGAGTGTCTGTTTCTTTATAATATCCTTTTTTACCATCAAAAATAAAATCTGTGGAAATATGAATAATATGTGTATTTATCTCTTCAGAAACTTTTACTAACGTTTTTACTACATCAATATTTAAAGCATCACATTCTTGTTTATTATTTTCACACGCATCAACATTTGTCATTGCTGCTGTATTTATAATAAAATCTGGTTTTACTTGTAAAAGTTCTTCTTTGAAAGATTCTTCTTTAGTAATATCAATAGAAATGTAGTTAAAATCTTCTCTTCCGCTTCTATTTTCTCCTCTTGAGAAACCATAAACTTGATATATTTCTTTTTCTTGAAGTAATAAATTCAATAAAGATTGCCCTAATAATCCGTTACTTCCTGTAATAACTACTTTTATCATTCTAAAATAATTCTCTTAATTTTATAATTTGTTCTGGTCTTCCTAAAACTATTAAATGAGAACCTTCAATTAGTTTAATATCTGCTTCAGGATTTATAACATACTCTTTATCAGGATTTTTATAGCCAATAACCGTACAACCTGTTTGTCTTCTTAAATCTAAATCTAAAATGGTTTTATTTAAATACTTTTTAGGTAAATCATCAACTGCTATTTCTTCTAAATTTGCAGTAGTTTCTCCTTCTATTGTTAATCTGTCTACAAATTCTATAACATCTGGTGTTGTTACTAGGGATGCCATGTGATTTCCACCTAATTTGTCTGGCATAATTACATTATCTGCTCCTGCAATTTTTAATTTACTGTAAGAAGATTCGTTAGAAGCTCTACTAATTACTCTACATTTTGGATTTAATTGACTTGCTGTAAGTACTACAAATAAATTATCTGCATCAGAAGGTAAAGCTGTAATTAAATTAGCTGCTTCCTCAATTCCTGCATTTATTAATGTTTCGTCTAAAGTTGCATCTCCTTGAATATTTAACAATCCTTCTGCTTCTATAACCTCAATCATTTCTTTATCCTTCTCAACAACAACAAAATCTACATTATAGTTATTTAATTTTAAAATTGCTTGTTTTCCATTTCTTCCATAACCACAAATAATAGTGTGTCCTTTTAATCTTGCTATTTGCTTTTCCACTTTTTTATGTTTAAAATGTTCAAATAATTTACCACTTACCAAATATTCTGAAAATGCAGAAACTGCATATCCAAAAACAGTTATACTTGTTAGAATTAAAAATATTGTAAAAACTTTTTCTTCTGGCGAAAAAGGGCGCA
This sequence comes from Polaribacter pectinis, assembly GCF_014352875.1. Classification (NCBI taxonomy): domain Bacteria; kingdom Pseudomonadati; phylum Bacteroidota; class Flavobacteriia; order Flavobacteriales; family Flavobacteriaceae; genus Polaribacter; species Polaribacter pectinis. The sequence continues at coordinate 446,968 of NZ_CP060695.1, read as the reverse complement.
GCTCCCCAAAACCAACTGTAGTAACTGTAATTACAGTCATATACAACGCATCTATAAAAGAATAATGCGACAAAAATATGTAACCAAGAGTACCAATTGCCATAATTGAGACAACTAATAAAAGTATTTTATTAATTTTCGATTCTAAAATTCTCATAAACTATAAATCAAAAACAGAGCTTCTTTTGGTGTAAATCATATCTTTTAATTTTAATAAAAAAGCCATTGTTAAATACAAACCAAATGACAAACCAACTGTAAAAAAAGTTACATAAATAAAAAATAAACGCACATTTACAGCTCTCATACCAAGCCTATCTGCCAACCTAGAGAAAACGCCAAAACCATTTCTTTCAAAAAAATGTCTAATAGTATTCATTATTCTTATTAAAATATATGGCAAGATACTATTTTATGTGCTTTTTTTACAGGAATTTATTACGCGTTTTAAAGAAAATGAAGTTTTAAAAAACATTATTAAAGGTTGTTACAAACTCGCTTAAATTAAAATTGTATTGATTAACTTTGCGTTTTTCGATAAAATAAGCACGTTTGAAAGACCAAGAATATATAGAAGTTTACGGAGCAAGAGTCCATAATTTAAAAAATATTGATGTAAAAATACCTCGTGAAAAATTAGTTGTAATAACTGGTTTAAGCGGAAGCGGAAAATCTTCTTTAGCATTTGACACTATTTATGCGGAAGGACAAAGACGTTATATTGAAACGTTTTCTGCATATGCTCGTCAATTTTTAGGTGGATTAGAAAGACCAGATGTTGATAAAATTGACGGACTTTCTCCAGTAATTTCTATTGAACAAAAAACGACTAATAAAAGTCCGCGTTCTACAGTTGGTACAATTACAGAAATTTACGATTTCTTACGATTATTATTTGCAAGAGCAGCAGATGCTTACTCTTACAACACCAATGAAAAAATGGTAAGTTATTCTGATGAGCAAATAAAAGAGCTTATTTTAACTGATTTTGCTGATAAAAAAATAGCCGTTTTAGCGCCATTAATTAAATCGAGAAAAGGACATTATCGAGAACTTTTCGAACAAATTTCTAAACAAGGTTTTTTACGAGTTAGAGTTGATGGAAAGATTCAAGAAATTGAAAAAGGAATGAAATTAGATCGTTACAAAACTCATGATATTGAGGTTGTAATTGATAGATTGGCAATAAACGAATCATCAGAAAAAAGGTTAGACGAAACCATAAAAACTGCATTATATTCTGGTAATAACATTATGATGGTTATTGATGTTGAAGATAATAATCCAAGATATTTTAGTCGAGAATTAATGTGTCCAACAACAGGTATTGCATATCCAAATCCAGAACCAAACACATTTTCTTTTAACTCGCCAAAAGGCGCTTGTAATTCTTGTAATGGTTTAGGAATTACCAATGAAATCAACTTAAAAAAAGTAATTCCAGATGATAGTATTTCTATTAAAAATGGAGGAATTGTTCCTTTAGGAGAAGAAAAAAATAGTTGGATTTTTAAACAGCTTCAAAATATTGCAGAACGCTATAAGTTTAAACTCATAGATCCAATAAATAAAATTCCGAAAGAAGCTTTAGAAATCATTTTAAATGGTGGAAATGAATCTTTTGAAATAGAATCTAAAACTGTTGGTGTTACTAGAAATTATAAAATAGATTTTGAAGGTATTATAGCTTTTATAGATAGCCAATATAACAACGCAGAAAGCACATCAATAAAAAGATGGGCAAAAGGTTTTATGGACGAAGTTACTTGTTCTACTTGTAACGGAAAACGTTTAAAAAAGGAGGCTTTACACTTTAAAATTACTGATAAAAATATTAGTGATTTAGCACAATTAGATGTTACTGAATTAGCTAAATGGTTCAAAAATATTGAGAAAGATTTATCAGAAAAACAATTGATAATTGCTTCAGAAATATTAAAAGAAATTCGCACTCGTATTCAGTTTTTGTTAGATGTAGGTTTAGATTATTTAACGTTAGATAGAACGTCAAAATCGCTCTCTGGTGGTGAAGCGCAAAGAATTCGTTTGGCAACACAAATTGGTTCTCAATTAGTTGGTGTTTTATATATTTTGGATGAACCAAGTATTGGTTTACATCAACGAGACAATCAAAAACTAATAGATTCTTTAGTAAAATTACGCGATATCGGAAACTCTGTTTTAGTTGTAGAACATGACAAAGATATGATGGAACACGCAGACTTTGTCTTTGATATTGGCCCTGGAGCTGGTAGACATGGAGGAGAAATTGTTTCTGCTGGAACTTTTGAAGAATTAAAAAAACAAAAAACTTTAACTGCAGATTATTTAACAGGAAGAAAAGAAATAGCAGTTCCTAAAAAACGTCGTGAAGGAAATGGAAAATTCATCAAACTAAAAGGCGCTACAGGTAATAATTTAAAAAATGTTTCTGTTGAATTTCCTTTAGGAAAAATGATCTGTGTAACAGGAGTTTCCGGAAGTGGAAAATCAACATTAATAAACGAAACTTTATACCCAATTTTAAATGCTCATATTTATAGAGGAGTTAAAAAACCAATGCCTTACAAGAAAATTGAAGGTTTAGAAAATGTAGATAAAGTTATTGATATTGACCAATCTCCAATTGGAAGAACACCACGTTCTAACCCAGCAACCTATACCAAAACTTTTGATGAAATTAGAAGTTTATTTGCAAAAACTCCAGAAGCTGCAATTCGTGGCTATAAACCTGGGCGCTTTTCTTTTAATGTAAAAGGCGGACGTTGCGAGACTTGCCAAGGTGGAGGAGTTCGTGTCATAGAAATGAACTTTTTACCAGACGTTCATGTAGAATGTGAAACTTGCCAAGGAAAACGTTTCAATAGAGAAACTTTAGAAATTCGTTATAAAGGAAAATCTATTTCAGACATTTTAAATATGACGATTGAAGACGCAACTGATTTCTTTGAAAACATTCCTAAAATTCATAGGAAACTTAAAACAATAAAAGATGTTGGTTTGGGTTATATTACACTTGGGCAACAATCTACCACACTTTCTGGTGGAGAAGCGCAAAGAATAAAACTAGCTGCAGAATTATCTAAAAGAGACACAGGAAATACATTTTATATTTTAGATGAACCTACAACTGGGCTTCATTTTGAAGATATTCGAGTTTTAATGGAAGTTCTAAATAAACTTGCTAACAAAGGTAATACTGTCTTAATTATAGAACACAATTTAGATGTAGTAAAATTGGCAGATTACATTATAGATGTTGGTATGGAAGGTGGAAAAAAAGGTGGAAAAATTTTATGTACAGGAACACCAGAAGAAGTTTCTAAACATAAAACGAGTTATACAGCCAAGTTTTTGAAAAAAGAATTAATTTAGCAAGCTTTTCTTTTTTAAAAAAGCATCAAAAATTTTAAAATTACAGATTATGACAAATGACGATAGAAAAATAAAAGAAAAATTACAAACAAAAACTTGGAACGAAATTAAAACAAACGATTCTTGGGCTATTTTTAAAATAATGGCAGAGTTTGTAGAAGGATATGAAAAATTAAGTAAAATTGGCCCATGTGTTTCTATTTTTGGTTCTGCAAGAACAAAACCAGGAGATCCGTATTATAAATTAGCAGAAGAAGTTGCGTTTAAATTAACTCAAAATGGTTTTGGAGTAATTACTGGTGGTGGACCTGGTATTATGGAAGCAGGAAACAAAGGTGCTCATAGAGGAAAGGGAACTTCTGTTGGTTTAAACATAGAATTACCTTTTGAACAACATGACAATCCATGGATTGACAAAGACAAAAATCTAGAGTTCGATTATTTTTTCGTTAGAAAAGTAATGTTTGTAAAATATTCGCAAGGTTTTATTGTAATGCCAGGAGGTTTTGGTACAATGGACGAACTTTTTGAAGCAATCACTTTAATACAAACTAATAAAATTGGACGTTTCCCAATTGTGTTAGTAGGTAAAAAGTTTTGGGGTGGTTTATTAGATTGGATAAAAAACACTCTTATTGAAGAAGGAAACATTAGCGAAAAAGACTTAAACTTATTTAGAGTTGTAGATACTGCAGATGAAGCTATAGAACACCTTAATAAATTCTATTCTAAATACCAGTTAAAACCTAACTTCTAAATAAAATTAAGATCTTGTTAAAGACTCGTTTTTACATCGCATTTTTCTATAGTTTAATTTCATGTTTAGGTTTTGCTCAACAAAATTCTATCAACATAAAATCGACCTTAAATGTAGATAAAGACGAGTTATTAATTCAGCAAGAAATTGTTTATTACAATACCACAGACAGTATTTTTAATAGTATTTATTTACACAATTGGCCCAATAGCTTTAGAGATAGAAAAACCCCACTTTGTAAAAGATTTATAGAAGACTTTAATAAAGATTTATACTTTGCTAAAGAAGAAGATTTAGGTTTTTCTAAAGTAAAAAACCTTTCTGTAAATTATGATAAAGCAGCATTTAAAGAGCTAAAAAACCAAGCAGATATTTTAGAGATATTTTTAAACACTCCTTTAAAACCAAAAGAAAGTGCAAAAATACACATTACCTATACTGTTAAAGTTCCAGATGCAAGATTTACAGGTTATGGTAGAACTAAAAAAGGTTACAACCTTCGTTTTTGGTACTTAACACCAGCCATTTATCAAAATGGATGGCAGTTAATGAGCAACTTGAATGTTGACGATTTGTATGAAAAAGGAACTGATTTTAAAATAGAAATTAATGTTCCTAAAGAATACATTGTAGAAAGCAATTTGTACCAATATGAAACTAAAAAAGAACAATTAAATAGTTACTATTTAGTAGGTAAAAATAAAACTGATATTATTTTAGGTATCCACAATGAACCTCAATTAAAGACATTTAAAACAAAAAACATTAATGTTCATACAGATGTTTTTTCTAAAGAAATAGACACTAAATTATCTACAGATATTTTAAACAGAGAACTTTTATTTATCGAGAAATATTTAGGTAAATACCCGCATGTAAATATTTATATAGACAAAGCTACACAGCGTAAAAACCCAATCTATGGTTTAAATCAATTACCAAGTTTTTTAAGTCCTTTTTCTGATGTTTTTGAATGGGACATAACCATGTTTAAAGCTCTCACAAAAAGATACATAGAAAATACCATTTTGCTTAACAAAAGAAAAGATTATTGGCTTTTAGATGGAATTCAAAATTATTTATTAATAGAATATGTAGAAACATTTTATCCAGAAATGAAACTTTTGGGTAAAGCTTCTAATTCTTGGTTTTTAAAAAGGTTTAATATTTCTAAATTAGAATTTAATGACAAATACCCTTTTATTTACAGGTTTACAGCTCGTAAATTTTTAGATCAAGCACTAACAACCTCTATAGATTCTTTATCTAATTTTAACAGAAAAATTGTTAGCAAATATAAAGCTGGATTAGGTTTTAGATATTTAAAAGGTTTTGTAGGAGATAGTATTTTAAATGAATCTATTAAAGATTTCTATCAGAATAATCAATTAAAAATTATCACTAGTCATAAATTTAATGAAATTATTTCTTCTAAAACGCCCAAAGATTTAGACTGGTTTTTTAGCGATTTTATAAACTCAAATAAAAAAATAGATTACACAATTGATGAAATTGTTTCCTTAAATGATAGTCTAGAAGTAACTATTAAAAATAAAAGAAACATAACCACACCTGTTGCACTTTATGCTCTAAAAGATAAAGAAATAAAATTAAAAAAATGGGTTGTTAATGTTGATACAACAAAAACTATAAAAATTAAAAAAGGTGATTTTGACAAACTGGTTTTAAACTATGAAAACCTATATCCTGAATACAATACATTAGATAATTCTAAAAGTCTTCAAAAAAAGATATTTAACAAACCTGTAAAATTTACTTTTTTTAAGGATGTTGCAGAACCTACTTATAATCAATTATTCTACCAACCAAATTTCGATTACAATTTTTATAACGGATTAATTTTGGGTGTAAAACTGCACAACAAGCCTTTAATAAAAAGAAATTTAGAATTTAAATTAGCTCCTGCCTACGCTACTAAAAGCGGTTCTGTTGTAGGTAGTTTTTCAGTATTGTACAATCAATTTTTCGAAAAAACAAAAATTTACAAAATTGCTTATGGGGTTGCAGGCAGCACATCCGACTATGCTCCTAATTTATCCTATAAATCTTTTATTCCGTATGTAGATATTATTTTTAAAAGAAAATCTTTAAGAGAAACAAGTTTAGAATCTATAAGAGCTAAATTGGTTCATATAGATAAAGAAGTTGCTGTTTTAGCGAATAAAACACCACAAGATAATTACAGTGTTTTTAGCTTGAGCTATAATTACAGTAAACCAGATATTATTAAAGAATTAAGATACAGTTTTAGTACAGAGTTGGCAAAAAACTTTTCTAAAGCAGCAGTAGATGTTCGGTTTAGAACATTAACAACTTCAGACACACAATTAGATTTTAGATTTTTTGCAGGTGCTTTTTTGAGCAATAAATCAGAAGGAGATTATTTTAGCTTTGGTTTAGACAGAAGTAACGACTATTTGTTTCAACTAAATTATTTTGGGAGGTCAGAATCTACAGGTTTTTTTAGCCAGCAATTTATTATTACTGAGGGTGGTTTTAAGTCTGTTTTACCTACAAGGTTTGCAAATCAATACATGATTTCTTTCAATTCTAGTATCGGAATTTGGCGCTGGGTAGAAGCCTATAATGGTGTTGCTTTCTTAAAAAACAGAAATGAACCAATATTTTTCGGTTATGAAAACGGAATTCGTTTAAACTTTGTCCATAATATTTTTGAAGTATATTTTCCTTTCTACTCTAATAATGGTTGGGAAGTTTCACAAAATGCATATCCAGAAAAAATAAGGTTTACACTTACCACGGATATTAACTCTATTTACAATTTTATTAGACGCGGTTTTTTATAATCTAATTTGCAATTAAAAACATAACTAAAAACGAATATTTACTTTATAAAATTCGCAATAAAAATAAGTTATTATGGTTTTTTATTGATAAATTCTCAATGAATTAAAATATTTTTAAATATCAACTAAAAAAACTACCTTTGCAAAAGCCTAAACCTATAAAAATGTCGCAAAAAACACTTATCAATGATTCCAAAAAAGAGCTTTCATTTAAAGATTTTAAAGCGGAAGTTTTAAACGACTACAAAATTGCTAAAATTAGTAGAGAATGTAGTTTATTAGGAAGAAGAGAAGTTCTTACTGGGAAAGCAAAGTTTGGTATTTTTGGTGATGGTAAAGAAGTGCCACAATTAGCCATGGCAAAAGCCTTTAAAAAAGGAGATTTTAGATCTGGTTATTATAGAGATCAAACTTTTATGATGGCAATTGGTGAGTTAAGTGCTCAACAATTTTTTGCTGGTTTATATGCACATACAAATATAGAATTAGAGCCAATGTCTGCTGGAAGACAAATGGGTGGTCATTTTGCAACTCATAGTTTAAATGATGATGGAAGCTGGAAAAACCTAACAGAACAGTACAATTCTAGTGCAGATATTTCTCCAACTGCTGGTCAAATGCCTCGTTTATTAGGTTTAGCTCAAGCCTCAAAAATATATAGAAACGAAAAAAGTGTTCAGCATAAATCTAATTTCTCAATTAAAGGAAATGAGGTAGCTTGGGGAACAATTGGTAATGCAAGCACAAGTGAAGGTTTGTTTTTTGAAACCATAAATGCTGCAGGAGTTTTACAAGTACCAATGGTAATGAATGTTTGGGATGATGAATATGGAATTTCCGTTCACGCTAAACATCAAACCACTAAAGAAAGTATTTCAGAAATTTTAAAAGGATTTCAACGAGATAATGAAAAAAATGGATATGAAATTTTTGTTGTTAATGGTTGGGATTATGTACAATTAATAGATACTTACAACAAAGCATCAAAAATAGCTAGAGAAGAGCATGTTCCTGTTTTAATTCATGTAAAAGAATTAACACAACCTCAAGGTCATTCTACTTCTGGCTCGCATGAGAGATATAAAGGTAAAGATAGATTGGTATGGGAAAAAGACCATGATTGTATTACCAAAATGAGAAAATGGATTTTAGATTTTGAATTGGAAAACGAAAACGGAGAAACATTACGTTTTGTAGATTCTGAAGAAGAAATTATTTTATTAGAAAAAGAGGCAAAGAAAATTGTAACTACAGCTAAAAGAAATGCTTGGAATGCTTACACTAATGAAATAAAAGCTGAACTTACAGTAGCTGTAAAATTATTAGAAAGAGTTGCTGCCAATAGTAAAAATGGAGCATTTATTACAAAATATAAAAGTGATTTAGAAAAAATTGTAGAACCAATTAGAAAAGATATTTTAATTGCAACAAGAAAAGCTTTACGTTATTTAAAAGACGAAAGTTTTGCAGAAAAAATTGAACTTCAAAATTTCATAAAATCAACAATTAATGATGCTGCCAACAAATACTCTTCTTATTTATTAAGTGAAAGTAGCTTAAGCGCAATAAATGTTTTTGAAGAAAAGCCAGTTTACGCTCAAGAAAAAAATTTAGTTGATGCTAGAATTATCATGAGAGATAATTTCGATGCAATCTTAAAAAAGCACTCAGATGTGCTAATTTTTGGTGAAGATGCTGGTTATATTGGAGATGTGAACCAAGGTTTAGAAGGATTACAAGAAAAATATGGAGACATTAGAATTTCTGACACCGGAATTAGAGAAGCAACTATAATAGGACAAGGTATTGGTTTAGCAATGCGTGGTTTAAGACCTATTGCAGAAATACAATATTTAGATTACTTGTTGTATGCGCTTCAAATTATGAGTGATGATTTAGCAACACTTCATTACAGAACTTGCGGAAAACAAAAAGCTCCATTAATTGTTAGAACTAGAGGACACAGATTAGAAGGAATTTGGCATGCAGGTTCTCCAATGGGTGGAATTATAAATAACGTACGTGGAATGCACGTTTTAGTTCCAAGAAACATGACCAAAGCTGCAGGTTTTTATAATACTTTATTAGAAGGAGATGAACCAGCTATTGTTATAGAATGCTTAAATGGTTATAGATTAAAAGAAGAGTTACCTATAAATTTAGGTCAGTTTAAAACACCAATTGGTATTGTAGAGACAGTAAAAGAAGGAACAGATTTAACTGTAGTTTCTTATGGTTCTACCTTAAGAATTGTAGAAGAAACAGCCAAAGATTTATTACAAGTTGGTATAGATATAGAAATTATAGATGCACAAAGCTTATTGCCTTTCGATTTAAATAGCGATTGTGTAAAAAGTTTAGCAAAAACAAATAAATTACTGGTTATAGATGAAGATGTTCCAGGAGGAGCGTCTGCATATATTTTACAAGAAATTTTAGAAAAACAAAACGGATATGAATATTTAGATAGCAAACCAGCTACCTTAACAGCCAAAGCACACAGACCTGCTTATGGTACAGATGGAGATTATTTCTCTAAACCTTCTGCGGAAGATATTTTTGAAAAAATTTATGATATAATGCATGAATTTAATCCAACAAAATACAGAAGCCTTTACTAAATAAACATCTGAAAAAAGTATTAATAAAAGTCCTGAAATTTATAATTTTAGGACTTTTATTTTAACACAACTATAAGAACTATCCTCACTAGTTTTTAATAATTTAGTGAGCTTATTTAACAACCAACTTCAATTATGAAAAAACTACTTTTATTAACACTGCTATTAGTTTTAGTATTACCTCTAGAAAACCAAGCCCAAAGGAAAAAATCTAAAAACAAATCAGATCAAAGCATTTCAAAAGATACCAAAAATAAAACTCCAAAATATTCCGATTTTGTAAAAGACGATACAAAAACTTACGAAGGACTTTTTAAAGTTCATGAAAACAAAGATTCATTCTTATATGAAATACCAAAATCTTTTTTTGGAAAAGAAATGTTATTGGTTACAAGAATCAAAGACATTCCTGCTGGATTAGGAGGAGGTTATGTAAATGCTGGTTCAAAAATTAATACACAAGTTATTGTTTGGGAACAGTTTAAAAATAGAATCTTACTAAAAGTAAAATCTTATAATGCAGTTGCAAACGACTCTTTACCAATCTACAAGTCTGTAAGAGCAAATAACTTAGAACCAATTATTTATGCTTTCGATATAAAATCTCAAAATGCAGATTCTACAGCTGTTTTAGTTGATGTTACAAAACTCTTCTCTACAGATGTAAAAGCTATTACAGGTTTGCCATCTTTCTTTAGAAAAAACTATAAAGTAAGAAGATTAGATGCTTCTAGAAGTTTTATAAATAGCATTAAAAGTTATCCAAAAAACATAGAAGTTGTTCAAGATTTTACTTTTGAAGCAGATGCACCACCAAGTAATAGAAGTACAAATACCATTACAATACGTATCAATCAATCTATGATTTTGTTACCAGAAAATCCAATGATGCCAAGGATTTATGATGAAAGAGTTGGGTATTTTTCTTTAGGTAATGTAGATTATAGTTCAGAAGCATTAAAAGCAGATGACAAAAGATATATTAGACGTTGGAGATTGGAACCAAAAGATGAAGCCGCTTATAACAGAGGTGAATTAGTAGAACCCAAAAAGCCTATTATTTATTATCTAGATCCTGCTACTCCTAAAAAATTGAGAAAATACATTAAGCAAGGTGTAGATGATTGGCAAAAAGTTTTTGAAACGGCAGGTTTTAAAAATGCAATAATGGCAAAAATGCCTCCAACTAAAGAAGAAGATCCAGAATTTAGCATGGAAGACGTACGTTATTCTTCTATTAGATATGTTGCAAGTACCACAAGAAATGCAATGGGACCAAGTGTTTCTGACCCAAGATCTGGAGAAATTTTAGAAAGTGATATTATTTGGTACCACAATCATTTAAGATCCTACAGAAACAGATATTTATTAGAAACTGGTGCTGCAAATCCTTCTGCCAGAACTTTAGACACTCCAGATGATGAAATTGGAGATATGATGAGAATGGTAATTGCTCATGAAGTTGGACATGCTTTAGGTTTGCCACATAATATGGCTGCAAGTTTTGCATACCCTACAGATTCGCTACGTTCTGGAAGTTTTACTCAAAAGAATGGTATTGCTGCTACAATTATGGATTATGCCAGATATAATTATGTAGCACAACCTGGAGACAAAAATATTCGTTTTATTAGACAATTAGGTCCTTATGATCATTATTCAATTAATTGGGGTTACAGAAAAATACAAAATGTAAACAAACCTGAAGATGAAGTTATAACTTTAAATAAATGGATTTCAGAGAAGGCAGACAATCCTATTTATAGATTTGGCGGACAACGTTTTGATCCTTCTGCTCAAACTGAAGGAATTGGAAATGACCAAGTAAAATCTAGTTCTTACGGAATTAAAAACTTAAAAATTGTTGCCAAAAATTTACCAAACTGGACCTCTAATCAAACTAACAATTACGATGATTTAGATGAGTTATATGGTGAGCTATTAAGTGTTTGGGGTAGATACATAGGGCATGTGGCTGGAAATATTGGTGGTGTTTACGAATTCAACAAAAAGCCCGAACAATCTGGAGATGTATATGTTCCTGTATCTAAAATAAAACAAAAAGAATCTTTAAACTGGATGCTAAAAAACGTTTTTGAAACTCAAGATTGGTTACTAGATAAAAACATTTTAAATAAAATTGATGAAACAGGTTATACAAGTAAGTTAGGTCGTTATCAAGATAGAGGTCTTTCTATGTTGTTAAACTATCGAACGCTTAACAGAATGATTGAAACCGAAGTAATTAAAGATGAATTTTATAGTGCTTCAGATATGGTTCGCGATTTACGAAGAGGAATTTTTTCTGAAACCAATTCAACAAAAAATGTAGATATACAAAGAAGAAACCTTCAAAAATCATTTATTGAAAAAATGAGTATTTTAATGAATGATGATCTTGCAAAAAACACAGATATTTCATCTATTGTAAGAGGAGAATTAGAGACTTTAAAATATCAATTAAATACTGCAAGCAAAAGAGCTGTAAACAGAATTACAAAATATCATTACAAAGACGCTTTAGTGTTAGTTAACAACATTTTAAACCCTAAAAATTAATTCTATTTTCTTTTTAAAATAGTTTTTCCTATTGCGCACTCTAAACAACGTTTTGGTGCGCAATAGTTGTTTTTAAGTTCCAATAAAGCCTGCGTATCAAAAGCATTTTTAGATATTATTTTAAGTTCAGAAAATTTAGAAATAATGCTATTTTTCTCTGACTTAATATTTCTTAACAAGTCTAAAAATTCATCTTCATATACTACTTCCCTACTCTTCTTATATAAAAATTTCAAGGGAATTATTGTATTTATAATTAATAAATCTACAAACGATTTTGTTAATTTTTTAGCTGAAGATTTAGACTCTTTTTCAAAACTATAATGTGTTTTCCAAAATGGATAAACATCAACAGAAAATAGCTTATAAAAACCTTCTAGGTTTTTAACAATCATTAGTTTAGAAAATAAATTTTGATGTTTAACAAACAAAGCAATAAGTTGCGCAATTCTTATTGTAGGAAAATTATTTGGTCGCATTCTAAAGAAAGAAAATTCAGAATTCGCAATAGGCTTCAAGTTATATTTATGCTTTAAATACTTATATTCTTCTTTTAATTCTTGATGATATTCTTCTTCAAATTCCACTTCAAAAAAACCTGCTTGCCCAAACAACAGTGCAGAAAGTTGTTTCTCATTAAAACTACATTTTCTAATTATAGAAAAATCAACAGATTTTGCCAACCTTAAAAAAGATTCTCCATTTACTTTTAATCCAAAATTCTTTGCTAATAACTGAAATAAAACTGCTTCATAATTATCATTTTCAACTTTTAAACTCTTTTTTATTACATTAGATTTCCTTTCTAACCGATCAAAAAACAATCGCTCTTTCCAATTATCAAATACAAAACGATCTACGTTTGCTATTTCCGATTGGCAAGGAATCCAACGTTGTTCTTTAGAAAATAATTGTTGATAATTTGTAAATACAGCTTTGTCTACCAAATTTTTTAAAATTAAAGTTGGTAATGCTTTGTTATTTTTCATGTAAATAGTTGCATCATCTTCCCAAACAACATGTAAAATTACTGCATCGTAATTTGTGTCAATTTCATGGTTGTGCAAATACCAATCAGAAGATTTTGTATGAATTTCCACATTTCCAATCCAAACTTGATCATCAATTTTTAATTCTGAATTCAAAAAATCTGGCCCCGAATTTTTATTGTGAATACCTGATTTTAGAATAGTTAAAACCTCATTACTAGTTGTTTTTAAATCTCCTTTAGAAAACAATTTGTATTTCCATACATAATGCAGAAAATCTTCATTCATAGCTTTTTTTGATTTCAATGTACAAAAAATTATTTGATGACTTCATCAATTTTAATAATTGAAATAGGTTTACAAATGAATATAAATCGAGTATTTTTGCAATAGAAAATAGACAAATGAACACGATACAAAGTTTAGAATGGCGTTATGCTGTTAAAAAATTCGATACAGAAAAAACACTTTCACAAGAACAAATTAATACTTTAAAAGAAGCTTTTAATTTAACCGCCACTTCTTATGGCTTGCAACCTTTAAAGCTTTTAATTATAAAAAATAAAGATATTCAAAAAGAATTAGTGGCACATTCTTGGAATCAGCCACAAGTTCTAGAAGCATCTCACCTTTTGGTTATTTGTATTCCAAAAGAATATACAGCATTAGAAGTAGAAAAATACTTTGAGTTGGTTAAAAAAATCAGAAATACTCCAGATGCAATTATAAAGCCATTTAAAGAGTTTTTAACAGCAGAAATTTCCTCTAAAAAACAAGAAGAATTATTAATTTGGAATAAAAATCAAGCCTATTTAGCTTTAGGAAACTTACTTACAGTTTGCGCTTTAGAAAAAATAGATTCATGCCCAATGGAAGGTTTTATACCAGAAAAATATGATGAAGTATTAAACTTAAATAATCAAAATTTAACATCTGTTTTAGTATTACCAGTTGGTTTTAGAGCAGATGATTGTTATATGAAAGATTTAGCAAAAGTTAGGAAAAATCTAACAGAAACTGTCCTAGAAATCTCGTAAATTTACACTTAAAATACAGACATAATGAATTCAGAAATAAGAAATTTAGCACCAAAAGAAGTTTGGAACATGTTTGCAGATTTAAATGCAGTTCCTCGTCCTTCAAAAAAAGAAGAGCGTGTTATACAATTTATGGTTGATTTTGGTAAAAACCTAAATTTAGAGACTTTTGTAGATAAAGTTGGCAATGTTATCATAAAAAAACCAGCTACCAAAGGTTTTGAAAACAGAAAAACAGTTGTTTTGCAGAGTCATTTAGATATGGTTCATCAAAAAAATGCTGATACTATTTTCGATTTCGACAAAGAGGGAATTAAGATGAAAGTAGAAGGAGATTGGGTAAAAGCTAAAGGAACTACTTTGGGTGCAGATAATGGTTTAGGTGTTGCTGCAATTATGGCAGTTTTGGCTTCTACAGAAATTGAGCACCCTAATTTAGAAGCTTTGTTTACAATTGATGAAGAAACAGGAATGACTGGTGCAATGGGTTTAGAAGGAGGCATTTTAAAAGGTGATATTCTTTTAAATTTAGATACTGAAGAAGATGATGAAATTGGAATGGGTTGTGCTGGTGGAGTTGATGTTATAGCTAAAAGAACTTATGCAGAAGAAGAAACCCCAAAAAATACATCGGCCTTTGCTATTTCTGTAAAAGGTTTAAATGGTGGACATTCAGGAATGGATATTATTAAAGGTTTAGGAAATGCCAATAAAATAATGAACCGTATTTTGTTTGATGGCTTCACAAATTTTGGTTTAAGAATTTCTGAAATAAACGGAGGTAGTTTGCGAAATGCAATTCCTCGTGAAAGCTTTGCCATTATTACTGTTGACAACATTTCTAAAGAAGCTTTTCATTTTGAAACAACTACACTTATTAACAATATAAAACAAGAGTTTTTAACAATAGAACCTAATTTAAAAGTTGATATTGAAGCTATTTCTTCTCCAAAATCCGTAATGGATTTAGGGGTACAAGAAGGATTACTTAAATCTATTTATGCAGCGCTTAATGGTGTGTATAGAATGAGTCCAGATATTGCAGATTTAGTAGAAACCTCTAATAATATTGCTAGAGTAATTGTTAAAGATGGGGCAATTAAAATAGGTTGTTTAACGCGTTCTTCTTCGGAAACAAATAAATTAGATTTGGCAAATTCTTTAAAATCTGCTTTTGAATTGTCTGGTTTCGATGTCGGTTTTTCTGGAGAATATCCAGGTTGGCAACCAAATGTAAATTCAGAAATACTAGATGTAGTTGCTAATTTATATGAAAAACTACATGGAGAAAAAGCAAATGTTGCTGCTTGTCATGCAGGTTTAGAATGCGGAATTTTAGGTCAAAATTACCCCGAAATGGATATGGTTTCTTTTGGACCTACCATTAGAGGTGCACATTCGCCAGATGAGCGTGCAAATATTCCATCTACCCAAAAATTTTGGAAATTTCTAATTGAAATATTAAAAAATACTCCAGAAAAATAATCAAAACACAAAGCTTAAAACCGAAGAATATCTTCGGTTTTTTTCTTTTAAAATTTGTTTAAAAACAATTAAAAAAAATAGATAAACAGCTACAAATAAACCGTTTAAAACTTTATCTATTTGTTAACATCTTTCATTTTATAAAAACAGAAAAAAATGTAATTTTACTGTTTATAACAAGATTTATTTTTAATGGGAAAAATAATTGCAATTGCTAATCAAAAAGGAGGAGTTGGTAAAACAACAACCAGTGTAAATCTGGCTGCTTCTTTAGGCGTTTTAGAGAAAAAAGTATTATTAATTGATGCTGATCCACAAGCGAACGCTTCTTCTGGTTTAGGAATTGATGTAGAAACAGTAGAAGGTGGTACATATCATGTTTTAGAACATACGCTTTCTGCAAAAGATGCCATTGTAAAAACAGATTCGCCAAATGTAGATATTATTCCTGCTCATATAGATTTAGTTGCTATAGAAATTGAATTGGTAGACAAGCAAGAAAGAGAATACATGCTTAAAAAAGCCTTGGTAGATGTTAAAAATGATTATGATTATATTCTAATTGATTGTGCGCCTTCTTTAGGTTTAATAACTTTAAACTCTTTAGTTGCTGCAGATTCTGTAATTATTCCTATCCAATGTGAGTATTTTGCACTAGAAGGTTTAGGCAAACTTTTAAATACCATTAAAAGTGTACAAAACATTCATAACCCAGATTTAGATATAGAAGGTTTGTTATTAACTATGTTCGATTCTCGTTTACGTCTTTCTAACCAAGTTGTAGATGAAGTTAGAAAACATTTTTCTAGCATGGTTTTTGATACAATTATTAGAAGAAATACGCGTTTAGGAGAAGCACCAAGTTATGGTGAAAGCATAATTGCTTATGACGCAACTAGTAAAGGCGCTGTAAATTACTTAAATTTAGCCCAAGAATTATTAAAAAAGAATTCGTAAAATGGCAAAAGCAACTAAGAAACAAGCTTTAGGAAGAGGATTATCTGCTTTGTTACAAGATACTCCTAACATTAATTCTGCATCAGATAAAAATGCGGACAAAGTTGTTGGTAATATTATTGAGTTAGAGTTAGAATTAATTGATGTAAATCCATATCAACCTAGAACTTATTTTGATGAAGAAGCATTAAGAGAATTAGCCAGTTCTATTAGAGAGTTAGGTGTAATTCAACCAATTACTGTAAGAAAATTAGATGGTAATAAGTTTCAATTAGTTTCTGGTGAAAGACGTTTTAGAGCTTCAAAATTAATAGGAAACAAAACTGTACCAGCATATATAAGACTTGCCAACGATCAAGAAATGCTAGAAATGGCCTTGGTTGAAAACATACAACGTAAAAATTTAGATCCTATTGAAGTTGCACTTTCTTACCAACGTTTAATTGATGAAATTCAATTAACTCAAGAAGAATTAAGTACAAGAGTTGGTAAAAAGCGTTCTACAGTTACCAATTATTTACGTTTGTTAAAATTAGACCCAATTTTACAAACAGGAATGAGAGATGGTTTTATTTCTATGGGACATGGTCGTGCAATGATTAATGTAGAAAACACAGAAGATCAATTAGCTATTTATGAAAAGATTTTACGTGAAAAATTATCTGTAAGACAAACAGAAGATTTAGTAAAAAACTTAAAATCTGGTACTATTGCAAAACCAAAAAAGAAACAAGTTCCTGGTTATATAAAAAACAGTTTAAAAGATATTAGCGAATATTTTGGACATAAAATAGATGTAACTGTTGGAAGTAACGGAAAAGGAAAGATTTCAATTCCTTTTCATTCAGAAGAAGATTTTAATCGCATAAAAAACTTATTAAAATAATTGGTTTTTAAAAAAGTCATATTCGTTTTATTAATTGCATTTTATGCTTCTAATACGTTTGCGCAAAAAGATTCTGTAAACGTAAAAGGAGTAAAAATTAAAGGTGATATAAAAATTGAAAAAGGTGGTGTTTATGATGCTTTAGCACCTTCTAAAGCCGCTTTTTATTCTGCAGTTTTTCCAGGAATGGGCCAGATTTATAATAAAAAATATTGGAAAGCTCCTGTAGTTTGGGGGGCATTAGCAATACCAACTTATTATTACTTAACAAACAATAGCGATTATAAACGTTATAGAACAGCATACAAATTAAGAAAAAACGGTTTAGTAGATGAGTTTACTGTAGATGGAGTAGAAATTATTTCACTAGAAACTCTAGAAACCGCACAAAAAGGATTGAAAGAAAACAGGGATTTATCTCTATTAACTGGTGTAATTTTATATGTTTTACAAATTGTAGAAGCTAGTGTAAACGCACATTTACTTCAGTTTAACACAGACGATAATTTATCTTTAAGACCTTCTTTAATAATGAATCCTATAAAAATTGAATCACCTTCAGTTGGATTAACAATTAATTATACTTTTTAAAATGAAAATTGCACTACTTGGTTATGGAAGAATGGGAAAAGAAATTGAAAAAATTGCAGTTTCTAGAGGTCATGAAATTGTAATTAAAAAAGATGTTGATGATGTAATTGACATTACTTTAGCAGATGTGGCTATAGATTTTAGTGTTCCTAATTCTGCTTTTAATAATATTTCTAACTGTATTAACAATAATGTACCTGTTATTTCGGGTACTACAGGTTGGTTAGATAAATACAAAGATGCAGTTGCACTTTGCGAAGAAAAAAAAGGAGCTTTTATTTATGCTTCAAATTATAGTTTGGGTGTAAACATCTTTTTTGAATTGAATAACCAACTAGCAAAAATGATGAGTGCTTTAGAAGATTATGATATTTCTATGGAAGAAATTCATCATACTAAAAAATTAGATGCACCAAGTGGAACCGCAATTACTTTAGCGGAAGGAGTTATAAATAATACTTCTAAAAAAAATTGGGAATTAGGAGAAGTTACATCCGAAGAAAACATACCAATTGTAGCTAAGAGAATACCAGATGTTCCTGGCACACACACAGTTTGGTATAATTCTGAAGTAGATTCTATAGAAATTAAACACACAGCACATAGTAGAAAAGGATTTGCTTTAGGTGCAGTTGTTGCTGCTGAATGGATTCTTGGTAAAACAGGTGTTTTTAACATGAAAGATGTGTTAAATATCCGTTAATAGCTGTAACAATTTATCTTTTTTTCGCCTTATAAAAAATTAAAATTCTTCTCTCTAGAGAAAATTAAAGTATACAATTATGACATTTACAGAATGGTTTATCTTTTTTTTAGCAGTTCAAGTACTTCACTTTTTAGGAACTTGGAAATTGTATGTAAAGGCTGGTAGAAAAGCATGGGAAGCAGCAGTTCCTATATACAATGCTAATGTTTTAATGAGCATAATAAAACGTCCAAAATGGTGGGCAATTTTATTATTTATACCTATTGTAAACTTATTAATGTTTCCTGTAATTTGGATTGAAACTATAAGAAGTTTTGGTTTCAGAAAAAAGATAGATTCGTTTTTAGTTATTGCAACTTTAGGTCTTTATATTTATTATATCAATTATGCTACAGATGCAAAATACAATACAGACAGAAGCTTAAAACCTCAATCGGAATTAGGAGAATGGGTTAGCTCTATTACGTTTGCAATTATTGCAGCAACTTTGGTTCATACTTATTTTATGCAACCTTTTACCATACCAACATCGTCTTTAGAAAAATCTTTATTAGTAGGAGATTATTTGTTTGTAAGTAAGTTTCATTATGGTGCAAGAGTTCCTTCTACAGTAATTGCTGCGCCAATGGTACATGATTCTTTACCATTTACTGGTACAGCTTCTTATTTAAAAAAACCACAATTACCTTACACAAGATTACCTGGACTTCAGAAAATTAAAAACAACGATATCGTTTGTTTTAATTGGCCTACAGATTCTTTGGCAACAATGTGGGGAGATACTTCTGGAAAATACACCTACAAACCTGTTGACAAAAAAACAAACTATGTAAAACGTTGTGTTGGTATTGCAGGAGATTCTCTAGAATTAAGAGATGGATACGTATACATAAATGGAAAGAAAAACGATTTGCCATACAGAGCAAAATTGCAGTTTTATTACACGTATGAAGCTAAAACGCCAATCAACCAAAATACATACCCAAAATTTCTATTAGATAACGAAAGAACAAGGGTTTATAAAATTTCTAACGAATATTGGAATGATCCAAGAGTGCAAGATGCATTTAAAAAAGGAGCAAACTTATCTAAAATTGGTTCAGACTCTTTATACACAGAAGTTGCAGGAGGCGTTTCGCCAGATTTAGCAAGTCGTTTAAATATGACAAACGTTGCTACAAAAATAAATATCAATTTAACTGCTGAAGAAGTAGCTCGTTTAAAAAAATCTCCTTTAACTGTTTCAGTTAAAAAGATTAACCACGCAGCAGACAATGCCATTTTTCCGCATATAGAGAGTAATAAATGGAGCCAAGATAATTTTGGTCCAATATACATACCTAAAGCTGGTGCAACTGTTAAAATAGATTCTGAATCTATACCTTATTACGAGCAAATCATCAAAAATTATGAAAATAATGACCTGCAAATTGTTGGAGAAAATATTTTTATAAATGGTGAAAAAGCTGACTCTTATACTTTTAAACAAGATTATTATTGGTTAATGGGAGATAATAGACACAACTCTTTAGACGCTCGTTATTGGGGTTATGTTCCTTTTGATCATGTTCTAGGAAAACCAGTTATGGTTTGGTTTAGTTGGGATGCAAATGCTGCAACTTTTGGTGAAAAAATAAAGTCTATACGTTGGGATAGAATGTTTACAACCGTTCATGGAGATGGAGAACCAGTTTCTTACAGATATATAGTTTTTGCATTAATTGCTCTATACATTGGATGGAGTTTTTATAACGGAAAGAAAAAAACGGCTAAAAAATAAGTAAAATGTCGTTGTTTATTCCAACTTACTTCTCTCCTATTTCTCAATATTCAGAAATTATAAAATCTGATACCATTGTTTTTGAAATGGAAGATAATTTTCAAAAACAAAGCTACAGAAATAGATGTTACATTTATAACACCAATGGAAAACAGTTATTAAACATCCCAGTAAAACACCCAATTAAAGAAGGTAGAAAAAGAACAAAAGACACTTTAATAGACAATGATTCTTTATGGCAAGATCATCATTTTAAATCATTAAAAACCGCCTATAGAACTTCTCCTTTTTTTGAGTTTTTTGAACATGATATTGCACATATTTTTGAAAAAAAACACAAATACCTTCAAGATTTAAATATAGACAGCTTTCTATTTATTATGGATGCTTTACAGTTAAATTCTAATTTTACAAAAACATTAGAATATGAAACTGCAGCAATAAAAGAAGATTTTAGACATCTCTCGGAAGTAAAAAATCAACCAGAAAAATTAGTAGACACTTACATACAAATGTTTGATGATAAACATGGTTTTATACCAAATTTATCCATTTTAGATTTGCTTTTTATGGAAGGACCAAACACTATTAGTTTCTTATAAAAAAAGAAAAAAAATAATTTTAATTATATCACTTTTTAAGGACATTAAAATTAAATTTCTTTATAAATATTATATAAAAAGTAATACATTTGTTATATGATTCCCCCCAACTATTGTTAATTTAACAATTTATTTAAAGGCTTATTTTTTTAATAAGCCTTTTCTTTTTCTTATGAATTTACAATTTATTTTACATTATGGTTTGCATTTTATTGCTCCCTTAATGATTGCCCTAATATTTTTTAAAAAAAACTGGAAAACTGTTTACTTAATTTTTCTTTGCTCTATGTTAGTAGATTTAGATCATTTACTAGCAAACCCAATTTTCGATAAAAATAGATGTAGTATAAACTTCCATCCATTACACTCTTATTGGGCTATTGGCGGCTATTTTTTAGGCTTATTTTTTAGAAAAACAAGAATACTTTGTTTGGCATTGCTGTTTCACATGTTAACAGATTACATAGATTGTTACTTGTAATATTTTTTAAGAAGTATGTCTAATTCAGAAGAAATATTCAGCTTAAATATTAAAAATAAATACACAATAGTAATAAGTATACTTTTTAAAATAATGTTTATAGCAGGATGAATAGGAAGATTCCATATATAAATATTGTCTATTGGAAAATCCCAAAAATTAAATCCGAAGTATAAAACAACGATAATTGCAATCATTTTAAGCGTTTTATCTGTAAATGGAGTCATAGAAAACTTCTTTTTCACAAAATATATTTTATAGGTATTAGCAGATAAAATAACAATTAAAGTAGCTAGCGCTAAACCATTTGTACCAAAACCTAATTGATAATAAAATAGCTTGTTTAATAGATAAACAGAAAGCGCCATCATAATACTTATTGGCAGGGTAATTTTATAAAATTTAGAGTTATTTATAATTGCTCCATTATTTCCCAAAAACCCATTGTATAGTTTTAGTGAAGAAATCATAAGTACAACAAGAGTTCCTCCAGCATATTCTTTAGGTAACAAATTAAATAACTGATAAATATTTGTATTTATTAGAACAAAGAAAAGTCCGCTTATTAATAATAAATTAATAGAACTTTTCTTGTACAAAGAGGCTACTTCTTTATTATTATCTTCGTTTAATGTTTGTGACGTTAATGGTTGCAGAATATTCATCATTGCTCTGCTTGGTGCCTCTATAAAAGAACCAATAAATACAGCAACAGAATAATATGCAGCAGTTGCTATAGATTCTTTTCCAGGAATCATTACTTTATCTATATCTAAAATAATAGCTCCTGCACTTCCTGCTAAAATTATGTAACCAGAAAAACGTAAAACTTCCGTAAAATTTTCTGGTTTAGAAAATGTGAATTTTGGAAAATATAATTTAAAAGCATAAAACATCATTATAAACATCCTTAAAAAATATGCGGCTGTTAAATAATATATAAATTCTGCTTTTGTAATAAAGTCTAAATACACTGCAAATAGTAAAACCATTACTACAACCCTATTCCATAATTCTTTTAAAATATTACCAAAAACAGATTGAAAATGCACTTTAGCCCAAGCGTAAAAAATTTCGAAATAAGAACAAGCAACTGCTATTAAATAGATTACAAATGTATAATCTTTAATAACCGGATTTTCTATGGATAAATAATTACTTATTTCTTCGTAAAAAAGATTCCCAAAATACGCAAAGGGTAAAGCTATAAATAATGGTAAAAAAAGTACCGAAGATAAAAAACGGTCTTTTTCTATTTTTGTAAAATAACTTGAGTAGAATTTTATAATTGTATGATGAATTCCTAAAGCTATTAAAGGCATTAATAAGTTAGAAGCTGATAATAAGAAAGTTACCAAACCATAATATTCGTCTTCTAAAAAACGGGTATATAAAAAGAGTGTGTTTATACCACCAAAGGCAAAACCTAGATAAATAAATAAGGTGTTTTTTAATGATTGTTTAAATACAATTCCCATTATTTTATAGGTTTTTAATAATTTTTGATAATTGATTAGTTAATTCTTTTCTGTGATATTGGTTAGTATTTTTAGAAGCTACTTCTAACAATCCAAATTTGTAGCGTTCGTATAATAACTCAATTTCTAACGTTAGTTTTTCTTCATCATTGTAATCAATAACAAAACCTGAATTTGTGTTTTTTAGTATTTCTTGCAAATCTCCATCTTCTGGTCCAATTGCTAAAATTGGTCTTTTAGCAGTTAAATACTCAAATAATTTTCCAGTTAAAATTCCTTTATTATTCTTTACATCAGGAATTAAAAGTAACAAAACTTGTGCTTTTTGTTGATATTCAATTGCTTTTTTATGAGAAACATATCCTACAAAATTAGTGTTTTTTATA
Organism: Polaribacter pectinis; assembly: GCF_014352875.1. Taxonomy (NCBI): domain Bacteria; kingdom Pseudomonadati; phylum Bacteroidota; class Flavobacteriia; order Flavobacteriales; family Flavobacteriaceae; genus Polaribacter; species Polaribacter pectinis. The sequence continues at coordinate 423,450 of NZ_CP060695.1, read as the reverse complement.
AGATTAGCTTTATCTATTTCATGTTTTACTTCATCAGAAATATCGCCAATGAAATTCAGTTGTAAATCATTTTTTAATTCTGAATTCTTTCTACATAATTTTTCTAAAACTCTAAACAAAATTTTTGGATTACTTTGTTTTGGCAACAAACCAATATAAGAAATCGTAAACTTATCATCTAAATTTACCTTATTCGATTTTAGAACTTCATCATCAAAACCATTAGTAATTACTTCAACATTTTTAGCAATTTTATTAAATTCTTTTTTAAGTGAATTGCTAACAGTTATTACACAATCTGCATTTTTAAGAACTGCAGTTTCTAATTTTTTATTTTTCTTTTTTGCTGAATTTCCTAGCTTAAAATCTTCGTTATAGTATAAACTTGTCCATGGATCTCTAAAATCTGCAATCCATTTTAAATTATTTTTTTGGTGTAATTTTTCTGCAATTAAGTGCATACTGTGTGGTGGACCTGTAGAAATAATTGTATCAATTTTATTTTCACTGATATATTTCTGAAGATATTTTACAGATGGTTTTACCCAAAAAATCTTTGGATCTGGAATAAAAAAGTTCCCTCTTATAAAAGATAAAAAACCACCTTTACTTACATTAGAAATTCCATCTTTAGAAGCATTTTTTTTCTTCCAAAAAAGCAAATCAGTAGGCTCCCAAATTGGCTGTTTTAAAACTTTTACGTTCTTTGGAACTTCGTTAAGCAAACTGTTATCTTCTTTAGGATAATTAGCACTATCTACAGTATAAACAATTGGCTCTATGCCAAAATCTTGTAAATATTTTACAAACTTTAACCAGCGTTGAACACCAGAACCACCAGCTGGAGGCCAATAATATGTAATTATTAATACTTTCAAGTTTATAAATTATCGTATAAATGTAAGAGTTTTTTTGCTGTATGTTCCCAATTTAGGTCACCATTAAAAGCTACGTCAAAACCTTTTGTTGCTTTTATAGTTGCTAGCTGGTAATTATTATGAATATTAACTACTTCTTCTGCAAAACTATCTGCATTTCCAGCTTTAAAAAACGAACCTATTTTGTGAGTTTCAATAATTCTTTTTAAAGGTGCACAATCTGAAACTAAAATTGGCTTCTTTGATAATAAAATTTGAAATAATTTATGCGGAATTGTACTTTCTGTATGCAAATTAGAAATATGAGGAATGATATTTATAGATGAACTTTTCATAATCTCAACCACTTTTTCAAAAGGCTGACTTCCATATATAATTACATTTTCTCTAACATTAAATTTATCAATCAAATTTTCCAAATATTCTTTTACATCTTTATTTGCTGGACCAATAAGCGCTAAAACTGAGTTTGGAATTTCTTTAGAAATTTCTTGCATTCCTTCTATAGCTGTTTGTAAACCTCTATGAGGGCCAAAACCACCAACATAAGAAATTATAAATTTATCTTCATAATCTTTAAAAAAAGTTTTTTGCTCTGTTGAAAAATTAGCTGCAAAATCTTTTTTTTCTGAATTGGTAATTACTGTAATTTTATTAAATTTTATAGAAGTATCAAGTACTATTCTAGATTTCATTTCTTCTACTACAGCAATAATTTGGTTGTATTTTTTTATAATTTTATTCTCATATTTTTGCCATCTATTATAACTAAAAAACAACTTGTTTTTTAGTCTTACAATTGGGCTTTTCCTCCAAGAAAACCATGTTAGTAGAGCTGCCGCATAATTTTCGTGCAAATCTAAAACTGATTTTAAATTGTATTTCTTTGCCATTTTTAAGCCTGTTTTAGCTAATGGTAAATCATGTACATGCAAAACATCAATTTTGTTTTCTGTAATTATTTCTGGAAGAATTTTATAAAATTTAGGGTGAATAAAATTAATTGCAATTCTAATATCAATAATCCCTTTTTCTGCAAAACTCTTGTAATGTATTTTTCTTAAAACCCTAACATTATTAATAGTTTCTTGTTGTTTTTCATCATTATTTCTACAACATAAAACAAATACAGAATGCTTTTCAGCCAGAGATTCAGCTTCTTTTCGCACTCTTATATCAGCTGGATAAAATCCATCTAACAACATTAAGACAGTATGTTTTTTGTGTTTATCTTGTTGCATAAACAGCGTAATATCTTGGCGTAAAATTTCTTAAAATGGGTCTAAAACCTATTTTTTTTATTGGGCTTGTCCATTTTTCTTTTTCCTGAATTTTCCAACCAGATTTCTCTAATAGCCAGTCAAACTGCCAATCTTCAAATTCATGATAATGTCTGTCCCACATATCTGTTTTACTTCTATAGGCCTTTGCAAACCATAAATCTAATGGTATTGTTGCTATTAATTTTGTAGATTCAATTTCTCTTAAAACATTAAAGGGAGCTAAAAGATGTTCGAAAATTTCGAAAGCAGTTACAGCATCTACTTTATGTTTTTTTACAATTTCTGGCAATACATCTAAATCTTCTCCTTCTGTATTTATAACGGTATAACCATTTTGCTCCATAATTTCAGAAAAAGGATTTCTAATTCCTAAATCTAGAATTGTTGCTGGGCTTGGTAAAACTTTTTGTAGAAACGCAAGTGTATGTTCGTATCTTTTAGACGGAATTATGTTATACATTTTTTTGTTTCTTTTTTTCATCATAAAAACACCAACCAATACCAATTAAAAATAATAATGCATAAGAACTTAAAGATATCATTTTTCCTTGCTGAATAACTTTTGGTTCGAACTTAAATTCTATGGTATGTTTTCCTGCAGGAATTGGCATTCCACGTAACACATAATTCACTCTAAAATGTGGTGTTAATTTCCCATCAACATAAGCATTCCAACCATTCTCATAATAAATTTCAGAAAATACAGCAAATTGTTCTTTTGATGTTTCTGATTGATATGTAAGCGTTGTAACATCGTAATTTAAAAGCTCTATTCTTGCTGTTGAATCTTTTTCAATTGATGTTTTTATGTTTGCTTGATTTCTAATAACAGCAACTGTTTTAGTATTTAAAGAATCTAATGCTTTTATTTCTTCATTTGCAGAATCTACTACTTTTAAAGAATTTACAAACCAAACATTACCATTTGCATCTGGGTTTTTCTGTGCTTGTAAATTTCCTTTATCATCAGGCACAATAAAATATTTTGTGTTTAACATGTTTAAGACTTGCATGTTATTTTTTGCTATTTGATACTCAAAAAGTTCCTGATAACGCATCATTTTTGCCGCATGATAACCACCAATAGATTGATGAAAATAAGAAGTGGTTCCATCATTCATAGGATCTGCCGCAAAATTACCAACTCTAAAATGACTTTTATCTTGCAGTATTAATTTGTCTGCAGAAGAAGCTGTAAATGGTTTTTCTATTTTTCTTGCAGATTTAAAATCACTTTCATTTACATACTTTTTATCAACAGAAATTAAATCAAAAAGTATTAAAACTGCCAATGCTAATATTACAGGAGTTTGCTTTATTTTTTCTTTCAATAAAAACCATAATAATCCTGCAGAAAGAAACATTAAAATTAAAGAACGAATAGAATCTGAAAGTAACATCGATTTTCTGTCGGCAATAACAGCATCTATTAAACCAGGTAATTGGTTGTATTGTTGCTCATCTCTTAAACCTTCGAAAGTAGAAAAACCATGTGCTAATAAAAACCCAACAACAATTAATCCTCCAAAAACGTACAAAGCTTTCTTTAAAGCTTCTTGTTTTTCTTCTGTTGAAACTTTAGATGAGAAAAATTCTTTTAAAGCTAAAAATCCTAGTAAAGGCACACACAGTTCTGCAATTACTTGTATAGATGAAACTGCTCTAAATTTGTTATACAAAGGAACATAATCAATAAAAAAATTGGTTAGAAATTCAAAATTTCTACCCCAACTCATTAAAATTGAAAAGATAGTTGCTGCTACTAGCCATTGTTTTAATCTTCCTTTTACAAGAAAAAATCCTAAGAAAAATAAGAAGAAAATAACAGCACCAATATATGCTGGTGCTTCTACAATAGGTTGATCTCCCCAATAGGTTAAAACTTGACTAGAATAATCATCAGCTACTTTTTTGCCAGCTTTAGATTCTATTAATTGATAAAATTCAGAATTGTCGCTCAATTCTTCAACAGTTCCTCCTCCCATAAAACGAGGAATAAATAAATTAAAAGTTTCTAATTTTGCATAACTGTATTGCGTTATATAACTCTTATCTAATCCTTTTGTAGCTTCTTTTTTAGTTCCATTAGGGCTTATTGTCAATTCAGATTTCCCTCTTGTACTGGCGTCTGCATATTCTTTCATAGACATTAAACGCGGTGCATTTGCACCAACACCTAACAAAACTGCTGCAATAATTACTGCCGCTTGTTTTATAAAAGCTGGTAGTTTTTTTTCTTTTAATGCATTTACAAACTCAACAATTCCTAGAATAAATAGACAGAAACCTAAGTAATAGGTCATCTGCGGATGATTTGTATAGATTTCTAAAGCCATTGCCAAACCTGTAACTATAAAACCAAGAACATATCTTTTCTGAAAAACCCACAAAACACCTGCTAAAACTAATGGCATGTATGCAATTGCATGTGCTTTGGCATTGTGTCCTGCTCCAAAAATAATAATTAAATAGGTTGAAAACCCAAAGGACAAAGCTCCTAGAATTGCCAACCTCCAATCTACTTTTAATGCTAACATTAATACAAAAAAACTTAGAAAATATAAGAATGTATAATCTGCTGGTCTTGGTAAAAAACGTAATGTTCTGTCTAAAGTTCTAACAAAATCATTGGGGTAATAAGCACTTATTTGATAAGCAGGCATTCCACTAAAAGAAGCGCCAGTCCAATAAGGTTCTGTGTTATTATCTGCTCTAAAATCATTAATTTCTTTCACCATTCCTTTAAATTGGGTGATGTCTGACTGATTTAATTTTTGTCCATCTAAAACAGGATGAAAATAAATAATAGAAGCCAACACAAAAATAATGATTGCAACTACATAAGGTAAGTATTTGTTAATTTTCATATTAATCTATTTCTTCGAAATCTACGTATTCTCCAACAGAATTTTTACTTTGTTGGTCTTTTCTTGGAGCTTTATCTATAATTGTTTCTCCTTCTTTAACTGTGGTGCTTTTAGGTTGCTGATTTCTAAATTGTTGTTCTGCTTTTTTCTGAATTGTTTCTGCAGCTTTTTTCATTAAGAAAGGTGCAAAAAGTCTCGCCAAAAATTTAAAAGCGTAATAAAATAATAATATAAAAAATATAGTTTTTAGTAAACCCATGTGTAATCTATGTTAAAAAAATCAATCAAAAATAACAATTTGCTTACAATTGTAACGTTAACAAACTACAAAACTTTTACAAACTTAAAAAAGTAGCCAATGCTTTTTAAAAATAGCATTTTTACCCTATGTTTGTGATAGTACTTAATTACAAAATTTAAAATGTATTTGATAGTAATGAAAAACTATAAACTAAAACTCTTTTTCGTATTTTTTATCTTTGGTTTTTCATCAATTTATAGTCAATATACAGAAGTTATCAACTCTAATAAGCCTGGTTTTTCTGAAAGTCCTTACAGTGTTGGTACTGGTGTTTATCAATTTGAAAGCAATTTCTTTTTAAGAAACACAAGTATAGAACCAACATTTTCTTTACCACAATCTTATGGGGCAGACATTTTTTTTAGAACCAGTTTTTTTCTAGAAAAGTTAGAACTAAACACACAATTAACCTATCAAAGAGATAAAGTTGCTTTTAAAAATATATTTACATCTCATTATTTTACTTCTGGCTTAAGTAAAATGACAATTGGAGCTAAATATTTATTGTATCAACCAACGTATACAGACAAATCTAAAGAAGTTAGAAGCTGGAGAAGAAGATTAGCGTTTGATAAAAAAAGACTAATTCCTTCAGTTGCGGTTTATGTTGGTATGAATACCGATTTTGTAAACGACATTCATAAAACTGGCGGAATTACTCCTAAAGTTGGAGTCTTACTTCAAAATAACTTAACTAGAGACTTTAATTTAATTACCAATTTCTATTATGATAAAATTGGTAGCGATTTTTCTGAATTTTCTTACATTGTTACAGCAACACAAAATTTTAGTGACAGATGGTCTGCTTTTTTTGAAAACCAAGGTGTTTTTAAAAAGTACCAAAATGATGGTAATATAGGTTTAGGTTTGGCTTATTTATTTAGCAAAGACTTACAAATAAATACTTCTGGCAGAATGCTTTTTGAAGGAAAATCTGAAGGTTTTTATGCTAGTGTAGGTGTTTCTTACAGAATTAATAAACACGAAGATTCTTATACCGATTTAGATGACAATGGCAAAGAAGTTAAAGACACACCAATAAGTAGGTACGAGAAAAGTCAAGGAGGTTTTTTTAGTAGAATTTTTAGCATTTTTAAGAAAAAAGACAAAAAGAAATCTTCAAGAAAAAGAAGTAGAAAGAGAAATTAAAAATAAACGTATTTTATTTGATGATTACACTAAAAAAAGTTACTTCAAAAAAAGAAATGAAAGCTTTTGTACGCTTTCCATTTTCACTTTACAAAGACAATAAATATTGGGTTCCACCAATTATTAAAGATGAAATTGACAATTTCGACCCTAAAAAAAATCCTGTTTTTGAAAATGCTGACGCACAATTTTTTGTTGCCATAAGAAATGGAGAAATTGTTGGACGTGTAATTGCAATTATTAATTGGTTTGAAGTTGAAAAACAACAAATTAAAAAAATGCGTTTTGGTTGGTTTGATGTTATTGATGATATTGAAGTTTCTAAAGTGTTATTAGAGAAGGTAAAAGAAATTGGGTTAGAAAATAATCTTGAATATATAGAAGGTCCAATAGGTTTTAATAATTTAGATAAAACTGGTGTTTTAATTGATGGTTTCGACCATTTAGGGACTATGATTACTTGGTACAATCATCCTTATTACAAAGATCATTTAGAACAATTAGGTTTTGTAAAAGAAAAAGAATATTTAGAAAATAAGTTTAAATTTAAAAATGTTGATGGTGTTTATTTTGATAGAATTAGCAACATTTTAAAAAGACGTTTTAAACTAAAAGCATTAGATTTTACAAAGACAAAAGATATTCTACCTTATGTAGATGAAATGTTTGAAGTTTTTAGTGCAGCGTATTCTAAACTCTCAACTTTTGTTCCCATTTCTGATGCACAGATTGCTTTTTTTAAAAAGAAATATATTGGTTTCATAAACCCAGAATACATAAAATTTGTGGTCGATGAAAATAATAAACTAGTAGCCTTTGCCATTGTAATGCCCTCATTTTCTGAAGCGCTACAAAAAGCAAAAGGAAAATTATTTCCATTCGGAATTTTTCATTTATTAAAAGCTAGAAAACATGCAAAAGATGTCACTTTCTATTTAATTGGTGTACATCCAGATTATCAAAACAAAGGAGTTCATGCCATAATTTTCGATCAATACACTAAAACTTTTGCACCTTTAGGAATTGAAAATTGCATAAGAACACCTGAATTAGAAGACAATGAAGCAATTAAAAAGTTGTGGGAGAATTTTAATCCTGTTACGCATAAAAGACGTAGAACTTATAAGAAAAATATTTAAACTTTAAGTTGGGAGTTGGGAGCTTGAAGTAAAATTTTAAAACAAATGTCATTTCGACTTTATGGAGAAATCTTTACCCAGAAAGCTTGAAACATTAAAATAAAATAACTTCGATAACTTTGAACAAAGAAACTTGAATAAACAGTATGCAACTATTTTACAATTCAGAAATTTCTACAGAAACCAAACAAATTACTTTCGATAAAATTGAGAGTAAACATATTGTACGCGTTTTACGTAAAAATGAAAATGATGTTTTAAAAATAACCAACGGAAAAGGTTTTTTGTTTGATGCCAAAATTACTTTTGCAAGTGATAAAAAATGCATGGCAGATATTATCAGTTTCGAAGAAAAACCAAAACCTTGGAAATATTATCTTCATATTGCTATTGCTCCCACAAAGTTGAATGATAGAATAGAATGGTTTCTAGAAAAAGCCACCGAAATTGGTATCGATGAAATTACACCAATCATTTGCAATAATTCTGAAAGACGTGTTGTAAAACTAGAGCGTTTTGATAAGATTATTCAGTCTGCAATGAAACAATCTTTAAAATTTACATTGCCTAAATTGAATGCTCCTATAAAATTTAGCGAATTTATAAAACAGAATTTAGACGGTAATGTTTGTATTGCACATTGTGAGGAACAAGACAAAAACTTACTACAATCTGTTGTAAAACCATCAGAAAAAACAACTATTTTAATTGGCCCAGAAGGCGATTTTTCTTCCGAAGAAATTAAAAAAAGTTTAGAAAAAGACTTTACTCCTATTTCTTTAGGCGAAAGTAGATTACGCACAGAAACTGCTGGTTTGGTTGCTGTAAATACAGTTTCTTTTATCAATCAATAATTTATTCTTAACTATTACCAGAATATAAAAAACTGTATCTTTAACAAAAAAAGCTAAAGATTGACAGTTAAAGATATTTTCAACCTCTTCTTATTAATTAGTGCTTTACATGGTTTTTTGTTCTGCTTGTTAATTCTCTTTTCGAAAAACGGAAGAGAGAAAAGCATGATTTTTATCAACTTATTAGTATTGATAATTTCTTTAAACAATATACAATCTTGGGTTCTCGCCAAAAACTTTTTTATAGAATATTTCTTTTTAGATTACATTCATATCCCTTGGCATTTTTTAATTGCTCCACTTTTTTACATGTTTTTAATTAATTATCTAGAAATTGAAAAGAGAAGTAAGAACATTTTAAAAATAATACTTCCGGTTTTTCTTCTTACTATTTCTATCAGAATAGGCTTTGTTTCTTTTTTTAGTGATAAAAACACAACAGATGTTGCTTATTTATTTGAAAAATATACTTCAATTGAAGAGATATTTAGTTTAATCGTTTCATTAATTATTTTTGGATATTCCTTTCAGATTTTATCAAAAAAAGAACAATTATTTACTAAAATATTATCTTTTGATAATTTAAAATGGATTTACACCTTCTTTAAATTAGGCTTATTTACGTACGTTTTTTGGATTATTGCACTCGCAATAACGGTTGCTTTAGACTTTAAAGAATTTATTTACTCTTATTATCCTTTGCGTGTTCTAACCACTGTTTTAATTTATTGGATTGGTTACCAGGCAATTATTCAATTGCGCTTATTAAAAGAAAGAAAAGATTTAAGAAAACAATTAAACTTTGCACCTATTTTAGAAGTTAAAGAACAAACAGAAGAAGAAAAAGACGCTGACAAACAACTACTTTTCGATAAAATACATTCACTTGTAGAAGACAAAAAACTGTTTATAGAACCAAAATTAAGTGCAGATTTTTTAGCAAATGAACTAGATATTAGTTCTGCAAAATTATCGAACACAATTAAACTGTTTTCAGGAAAAAACTTTAACGATTATATTAATGAGTTTCGTATAGAGTTGGCAAAAGAATTATTAACTCATGAAAACTATAAAAACTACACCATTACTTCTATTGGTTTAGAATCTGGTTTTAATTCGAAATCTACTTTTTACTACACTTTTAAAAAACATACGGGTTTAACTCCCACAGAATTTCAGAAATCTACGGTTTAAAAACTAAATAAATCTGTCCGGAATTTCACAAATGTGTCCAGAATTTCTTAAAATCGAGAAATTCTGGACACTTGTTTTTAAATTGATTTCTAATTTGGTGGAAAATTAAAAATCTATTAATTATGAAAAAAATAATTCTAGTAATTATCCTATTTACTTTTAGTAATAGCTATTCTCAAAAAACTAAAGATTCTTTAAAAATTAAGAAAAATGAATTTAAAGTAAATGTTGCTTCATTTATAGATAAGTATCCAGAATTCACTTACGAAAGACTTATAAATGATGAAACTGCTTTTGGTCTTTCTATTGGTTTTTCTATTGAAAATAATACTGACACTGAAACTGACAATACCACCAATTACAATTTTAGTATTATACCTTATTATCGATTTTTCTTTGGAAAAAAACCAGCCGCTGGCTTTTTTATTGAAGCCAATGCACCTTTGTTTTCTCAAAAATATATTGATGGTAGTTTTTTTAACAACCAAAGCGAAGGTGGATTAGGTTTTGGACTTGGTTTGTCTATTGGAGGAAAATTTATGACAAAAAGTGGTTGGATTGGAGAAATTTATTCAGGTTTAGCAAGAAGCTTTATTAATACTGATAAAGTTCGTCAATTATACCCAAGAGCAGGAATAACAATCGGTAAAAGGTTTTAATTATTAAGAAAATAATCTACTTATCATCAATACACTGTAAGTAAATATTTCCAGAATTTCTTAAATCGAGAAATACTGGAATACTAAAACTCTTAAAAATCATAATTTTATAACAACAAATCTAAAACCCTTTTATCATGAAACATTTATTTTTAAAAACAGCACTATTTCTTTTTGCATTAACACTATTTAGTTGCGAAGGCAATAACTTAAATACAAACGACTCCACTGGAGATGACACCTTTTCCTGCCTTGTAAATGGAAAACTCTATACACCTTCTGCAGGTACTGGTATTAATGGTGGAGATATTAGACCTTTTGCTTGGGCATATTCAAATTTAGGTAATTCTAATATCCCAATGTTTTTTAAAATAACGAGTGGTGGGGAATATACTTTGTCCCTTGTATCTATTGAGCCTAACATAGGAATAAATAATTTAAATCAAAAATTAGATGATACTGTAGACTTTACACATTCAGGGATGATAATTTTAAATAGTCTTATTTTTTATAATACCAAAAACAATCAAAACAATGGTACTATAATTTTTACTGAATTATCAGAAACAAAAGCAGTAGGAACTTTTGAATGTACTTTATACAATGATAATGGAGATGAACTAAAAGTTACTGAAGGTAAATTTAATCTCTCTTTAGATAGTAGAACAAATTAAAAAAGCAGTAGCGCCAACTACTGCTAAATATATTAAATACAACAAACACTAATTTATTAATATTTAACACAACAAAGTTATGAAGAAAATTACTTAAAAAATATTCCAAAATTTCACAAATGAATCCAGAATTCCATAAACATCAAAAAAATTTAAAATTCAACACGCTAAAAATCAATAAATTAAATTAAATGTGTCCAGAATTTCTTAAATAGAGAAATTCTGGACACCTAAAACAATATTTATAACTAATTTTAAAAAATACAAACCCTAAATAAACTATTATGAAAACAAAAACATTTAAAATCATCTTTACTTTAATAATAACTTTATTTTTAAGTTGTTCTGATAACGAAAATTTAGTTGAACCAATAATTGAAGATACACTACCTCCAATTACAGAAATTGGAGCAAATACATTTGGATGTCTTATTAATGGGAAAGTTTTTATACCCAAAGATAAAACAGGTTATACACCTCCAGGAGGAGGTACACCTAAAGGTCTTAAAATATCTTCAGGTGATACTAACATAGTTGATTATTATGCAATTACTGCAAGAGATTATATTTCTCATAGTCTATATATATATATACCAACAGACAGACCTGAAAAAAGAAAATATGAATTTAAACTAAGTCCTGGAGTGGCTTCAACTTTAGAAGCTCCAAATTTTCCTCATATATTCCTTATTATAAATAATAAAAAATATATTTCTTTTGATAATTCGGGATCTATAGAGTTTAATAAAGTTGATTTTATAAGTGAAGTTTGTGCTGGAATTTTTAATACAAAATTAAGAAACATAGATAATCAAAATGATATTGTTCAAATTACTAATGGACGTTTTGACTTAATATGTACAAAACCTATAGGAGATTAAAAAAAGCAGTAGCGCCAACTACTGCTAAATATATTAAATACAATAAACACCAATTTATTAATACTTAACATTTCAAAATTATGAAAAAAATTACTTTAACATTTTTACAAATTAACTCTAAAACTCTTTAATTATGAAAACAACAATCTTAAAAACAGTACTATTTCTTTTTGCACTAACACTATTTAATTGCGAAGGCAACAATCTAAATACAAACGAATCAACAGGAAACGACTCCTTTTCTTGCCTCGTAAATGGAAAACTTTATACACCTTCTGCTGGAACAGGCATTGGTGGTGGTGATATTAGACCGTTTTCTTGGGCTTTCAAAGAAAATGGCAATAATAAGAGAATTACATTTTATGGTGGTGGTGAATATACATTGTTTATGAACTTATTAAATCCTGTAACTGAAAAAAATACATTGAACGAAGAATTAAGTAGCGAGTTAGATACCAGTCATAGTGGTATGGTTCTTCATAATGAGCGTATTTTTTATAATACAAAAAGCAATCAGGAAAATGGTAATATAATTTTCACAGAATTATCATCAACAATAGCAGTAGGTACTTTTGAATGCACTTTATATAATGATAAAGGAGACGAATTAAAAGTTACTGAAGGTAAATTTAATTTATCATTAGACAGCAAAAGAAATTAAAAAAAGCAGTTGCTACCAACAACTGCCTAAAAGTTAATCATAACAAACGCTAATTTATTAATATTTAACATTTCAAAATTATGAAAAAAATTACTTTAAAAACAGTCAAGAAATTTAAAAATGTGTTTTTAAAACACTAAAAATGAGTAGATTAAAATAAATGTGTCCGGAATTTCTTAAAATCGAGAAATTCTAGACTCTTCTTTTTAAATTGATTTCTAATTTGGTTGAAAAATAAAAATCAGTTAATTATGAAAAAAGCAATCTGTGTATTATCTATCTTAATTTTATTTCAAAGTTGTTATTCTTATAAAACTTTTGATTTAAAAGATTATAAAACTTTAAAACCTAAAAAAGTAAAAATTGAATTATTAGACTCAAAAGAAATTAAAGGAAAAATAGTAGAATTTAAAAATGATAGAATTGTAGTAGAGAGTTCCAAAAAAATTATTGAAATAAATACATCAAAAATTAAAAACATCCAAAAAAGAAAATCTAATTTAATACAGTCTGTCATATCTATTTCTGTTGGAGCATATTTATTATCAATAATACTAGAAAGTCTTTTTAAATCTTTAATTAAAGGAGCTTTTAAAGGATTCAAATTTCCAGCTTAAAATTTATATGGCGTTTTTTTATTGTCAAATTGTAAATTACTATCTTGCTTCAAATCTTAATGAGGGTTCTAAATGAAGCAAATTCTATTTTTATTATTTACTTGTTTGTTTTTAAACACAAACGCACAAGATGTTGCCATATTAAAATATAATGGTGGTGGAGATTGGTATTCGAACCCAACTGCAATCCCTAATTTAGTTGAATTTGCAAACACAAACATTAAAACAAGTATCTCTAAAAATCCACAAACGGTTACTGTTGGTAGTGAAGAAATCTTTAATTTTCCGTTGGTTTTTATGACTGGTCATGGAAATGTATTTTTTTCTGATGATGAAGCAACCAACTTAAGAAACTATTTAATTTCTGGTGGTTTTTTGCACATTTCAGACAATTATGGTTTGGATAAATTTATTAGAAAAGAACTTAAAAAAGTTTTTCCTAAATTAGAATTGAAAGAAATACCAAGTAATCACGCAATTTATAATCAGACTTTTAAGTTTCCAAATGGTTTGCCAAAAATACACGAGCATGATAAAAAAGCGGCGCAAGGTTTTGGCTTATTTTACGAAGGAAGATTAATTGTTTTTTACGATTTTGAAACCGATTTAAGCGATGGTTGGGAAGATGAAATTATACACAACAATCCTAAAAGTGTTCGTGAAAAAGCATTAAAAATGGGTGCAAATATTATTGAATATGCTTTTAAAAACTAGTCCAGAAATAGACATAGATTCCATAAAAATAAACTTCGATGAAAGTGGTTTGTGGGTTTTAAACATTGCTATTGCCATTATAATGTTTGGCGTTGCTTTAGGTATAAAAATTGACGATTTTAAAAGATTGTTTAAAAAACCTAAAATTGTTTTTGTAGGTGTTTTATCGCAATTTATTCTGTTACCAGCATTTACATTTTTAGCCATATTAATTATACAACCTCACCCAAGTTTTGCTTTGGGAATGATGATGATTGCTGCTTGTCCTGGCGGAAATGTTTCTAACTTCTTTAGTAAAATGGCTGGTGGAAATGCAGCTTTATCAGTTAGTTTAACCGCTTTTGCTACTTTAATTTGTATTGTTATGACTCCGCTTAATTTACAGTTTTGGGGAAGTTTATATGAGCCTACAAACGAAATTTTAAAAACAGTTTCTTTAAATCCGTATGATTTATTTAAACTCGTTTCTCTTATTTTAGGAATTCCACTCTTTTTTGGCATGTTGATAAAGCATTATCATCCAGAAATGGCAGAAAAAATAGAAAAGGTTTTAAAACCATTATCCATGCTAGTTTTTATAGCGCTAATTTTTATTGCATTTTCACAAAATTTAGAAGTGTTTGTAAATCACATTCATCATGTAATTTTCTTGGTAATTTTACACAATATATTTGCATTTATTCTTGGTTTTTATACGGCAAAAAGTTTCGGTTTAAACAAACAAGACACTAAAACAATTTCTATGGAAACAGGAATACAAAATGGTGGTTTGGGCTTATTGCTAATCTTTGGTTTTTTTGAAGGTTTAGGCGGAATGGCTTTATTGGCTGCTTTTTGGGGAATCTGGGATGTTTTTTCTGGAATTCTTTTAGCTACTTATTGGGGCAGAAAGAAAAGTAAAATACTTAAAGAAGTATAAATTATGATTCAGAAAATTTGGTTTAGGCTTGTTTGGTGTTATATAAAAATTGGCCTTTTTTTTTACAGTAAAAAAATTAGAGTTTTAGGTAGTAAAAATATCCCCAAAAAAGGTGCTGTTTTATTCGCTGTAAATCACCCAAATGGTTTGGTAGATCCTTTATATGTGACCACCACAAATTCTAGACAAAATCATTTTTTAGTAAGAGCGGCTTCTTTTAAGAATCCTTTTATTAAAAAGATTTTAGAGTCTTTATATTTAATGCCTATCTATAGAATTAGAGACGGAATTAAACAATTGGCAAACAATCAAGAAATTTTCGAAAAGTGTTTTAGTATTTTACACAAAGGAGAAACTTTAATGATTTTTCCTGAAGGAAGTCATGACAAAAAAAGAACTGTAAGACCTTTAAGCAAAGGATTTACCAGAATTGTTTCTGGCGCTTTAGAAAAGCATCCAAATTTAGAGATAAAAGTAGTTCCTGTTGGAATTACGTATCAACATCCATCAGATTTTCCAGCTAAAGTTTGTATAAATTACGGAGCACCAATTGCAACTAGACAGATTTTTGAAGAAAATGCACAAGCAAAAGCCATTAATGTTTTAAAAGCTGAAGTTACAAAACAACTAAAAAATTTAATTGTACATATTGATGATGATGAAAATTACGAGAAAACTTTACAACAATTAAATAAAGCACAAGTAGATTTTACAAAAGTTGATGAAGTAAATGCAATGATTAAAAACAATGCCATACCTTATATAAAACCAGCAAAAAGAAACTTTTTAAAACCATTATTTTATCTCATTATATTAAATAGTATCATTCCTTTTTTATTATGGAAAAAAGCTTCTAAAAAAATTGATGAAATTGAGTTTATAGACACCTTTCGTTTTAGTTTAAACCTCTTTCTTTGCACTTTATTTTATAGTTTACAAGCTTGGGCTATCTCTTTTTTTTACGGTAATTTGGTAGGTTGGTTTTACTTAACTCTTTCTGGTTTATTGATTTTGATTTATACGAAATTTGCACCTACAAATGCAAAAAAGCATAAAGAATTCACTGAAGCTGGCAAACGAGTTTAGCCCTGATTGAACGGCTTGTTTAAGCTCTTTTTTTATGCTGAACTCGATTCAGTATCTGTTACAATAATGAAATTACTTTTTAAAAAGATGAAGTGCTGAAATAAATTCAGCATAAAAAAAAGCGAGTAGTGAAAGCAGGAAATAGCTTCTAATCCAAAATAGCATCTTGAATTATCTGCTGTATTTTAGTACGTGCATTGCTCTTAATTAAACCTCTGTTTTCCATTGTAGGATACACTCTGTTAGATAAAAACACATAAACAATTCCGCTTTGTGGATCTGCCCAAGTGTACGTGCCCGTAAAACCAGAATGCCCAAAACTTTCATCGGAAACACAACCACAGGTTGCTTTTACTCTTGGATTTAGTTGTGGTTTATCGAAACCTAAACCTCTACGAACTTTTTCGTTAGAAAAATAACGATGATTAAATTTGTCTACAGTTTCTGTTTTTAAGTAACGTTTACCTCCATAAAAACCTTTCTGTAAATACATTTGCATAATTTTTGCAACGTCATTTGCATTGGCAAATAAACCTGCATGACCTCCTACTCCACCCATCATTGCTGCGCCCATGTCATGCACATAACCTTGCAATAATTGTTTTCTGTAATAATCGTCTTTTTCAGTAGGAACAATATCGTTTCTAGTAAATTTTTTTAAGGGCAAATAAGTGGTTCTATCTGCACCTAAAGATTGATAAAACTCTTCGTCTACCAAGGTATTTAATGGCTTTTTATATTGATTTTCTAATGCTTCTTTAAACAAATAATACCCTAAATCGCTGTATTTATAACCTGTTCTTTCTCTCTGGTCTGCTTCTTTTATGTATTTATAAATACTGTCTTTGTAATTGTGTTTTAGAAATAAATTTTCTGCAACTTTAATATCGAATTTATTCGATTTTTTCTTTCTATAAAACGTAGCCAAATTTTTACCAGAAATACTGTCTTGCGTGTCTTTGTAAAAAGGAATCCAAGCTTTTAATTGTCCGAAATGCGATAAAATTTCTTTTACAGTAACCTTTTCTTTATTAGAACTTGTAAAACTTGGCAGAATATCTTTTAGGCTGGCAGACAAAGGAAGCTTATGCTCTTCTTCTGCTTTCATAATTAGAGGAAGAGACGCTAAAATTTTAGTTAAAGAAGCCAAATCATACAAATCTGAATTTTCTACAAGAATTCTTTTTTCGTCTGTATGATATCCATAACTTTTATTAAAAACAACTTTTCCGTTTCTTGCAACTAATACTTGAAAACCTGGCGCCATTTTTTCTTTTAAAATAGTGTCTGCCATTTTATCTATCAACGCTAATTTTTTTGATGATAATTTAGCCGCTTCTGGTGTTGTATATTCAAATCTACTTAAATTAGAAGTTATTAAACCATGGCCTTCTGCATATTCATCTCTAATAGAAACTGGTAATTTTCCTTTTGCTCCAAAAGCTCCAAAAATTAATTGTGCAGAAAGTTCTTGCGCCAATTTACTATTCTGATACGAAACAATAATATTCTCGATATTTGTAAAAGATTTTACTTGTAACAAACTATAAGGACTTGTAAAAACATCTAAAATAACATCTTTTTCCCTGGCAATTTCTTGCAACCAAACCAATTCTTTATTGCTAAACTTATAACTTTTCCAAGGATGTAAATTAGATTTATGAAAACCAATAATTACTGAATTGTATGGTTTTAACTTTTTAAGAACTTGGTCTAAATTTTTATCAGAAATGACATCTACTTTGGTGTAGTTCTTTAGCATTTTTACAAAAGATTCTCCAGAATCATCACCTAACTCTACATAAGCAATTTTCTTTTTTTCCAAATTTCTAATAGGGATATTTCCCTGTAAATTTTTAACAACGGTAATAGAATTTTTCACCAACTCTCTGTGTAATAAATCGTCTTCTACCGTATTTAAATCTTCTCGTAAATTTTCTAAAACTATTGGTTTATAATTATGTAAACCTGCCCAATATTTAGCTTTTAAAATTTTACGGACAGAAAAATCTAAACGTTCTTCTGAAAGCGTTTTTAAAGCAATGGCATTTTTCATCAACTTTACAGTTGCTGGCACATCTTGCGGAATTAACAATAGATCATTTCCTGCTTGTATGGCAGCCAAATCTATTTCTGCAGAGGTTGCATAATCAGTTGCACCTTTCATGTTTAAACCATCAGTAATTATCAACCCTAAAAAACCCATTTTTTGTTGCAACAAATCTGTTACTACTTTTTTAGACAAAGAAGTTGGTAAACTTGTATTTGGTTCTAAACTTGGTATGCTTAAATGTGCGGTCATAACACTTGTCATTCCTGCATCGAAAACTCTTTTGTAAGGATATAATTCTATGGAATCTAAACGAGCCATATCAAAATCTAAAAAAGGTAAGGTATGATGAGAATCTGCAGCTGTATCTCCATGTCCAGGAAAATGTTTTGCGTTGGCTAAAACGCCATAACTTTGCATTCCTTGTGTAAAAGCAATTGCTTTTTGTGTTACATTTTCTTTACTTTCACCAAAAGAGCGGTTTCCAATAATTGGGTTTTCTGGATTTACATTAATATCTACAACAGGCGCAAAGTTTACATGAATCCCCAATCGTTTGCAATGTTTCCCTAAATGTTCGCCAAACTGTTTTACCAAAGAATCGTTTCTAATAGCACCTAAAGTCATGTTCCAAGGAAATCTGTATGTATTATCTAAACGCATATCTAAACCCCATTCTCCATCAAAACCAATCATTAATGGTACTTTTGCTGCAGCTTGATATTTGTTATTTAACTCTGCTTGTTTTTCTGGAGTTCCTTGCATAAAAATTAAATTACCAACATGATATTTTGTAATCATTTCCGTAATAAAATCTTCGTGTTTTTTATCTAAATTAGAATAGGCTTGCACCATAAATAACTGTCCTATTTTTTCATCAGTAGACATATTATTTAAAATACTATCTACCCAAATTTTTTGAGCTTCAAAATCTTTCGTTCTTAAAGGATCTATACTTTGGGCTTGAAAACCGAAAACGGAAATCAATAATACTATAAGTGCTAACTTTTTCTTCATTCTTTATTTTAAATATTTTTTGGGCGTTTTAACAGGCTTTCGCTACTCGCTTCTCGCTAAAAAGCGAGAGAGCTCAAACAGACCGCTCAATCCTTAACGCAACTTGTTTGTTAACTTAATGCTGTAATCTAAAATCAAAAGTTATACCAAAAAGCGTTTGTGCCAACTTTCTTTTGCAGGAACTTCCCAATTGTTTTCAAATTCTTCTTTAGAATTTACCATATTATTAAAAACAATGGTTTCCGAGGTTACTTTTCTTTCTTTTGCAAAATTCTGAAAATCAGACAATTTCACTAAATTAATCGTGTCATTATCTTTAAAAGTAACATTCATTTTGTTCATTAAATCTAACTGTAATTCATTTTCTAATTGCTGAATAAAACGAACAGAACTATCTATAGAACAACCAGATACGTTATTAAAACTTTCATCTACTGCCAATACTAAAAACTGATTGTACTTTATGGTAAATGATCCTTTTAAATCGTCTCCATGACGCGTCCATTGATTAATGAATTCTTCTGCTTTTGCTGAAATAAACTCGATTTCTTTATTTGTAAACTCCCTGTCAGATTGATAAATCCAAACTCGAGAATTATTTGGTAAATTTTTATATGCTGTAAACATGTTTTAGATATTTAAACTGTTAGATATTTAGACTTACTATAAATCTAAAAATCTATCGTAAATTAAACTTCTGCTGCAAAGCCTGTAACTTATCTGCTTCAGACATGGTGTCTTTTGGAGCAGACATTCTTTCTTTTATTTCTTTTAAAACCTTTTTTGTATAAAGAGGAAAATCTGCATTCTGAATCCAATTATTATACCCAGGATTTTCTTTAAATACTTCTTCTACAGTTCTTCCTTTGTATTTTCCGAAAGAGAAAATTTCTTGTTTTTCTTCATTCATCAAAATAAAACCTGCAAAATCTGCTCTTTCACCATGTGTTGAAAATTCGCTTAAAGCATCTACAGAATTTCCAATATCTTCGTATTTGTCTACTTGCGCTAACAAAATTTCATACGTTGCATTGGTATCTGCTTCTGCTCCATGTGCGCCTTCCAATTCTTTTCCGCAGTAAAATTGATAGCCAGCACTTAAAGTTCTTTGTTCTTTTTTATGAAAAATAACTTGCACGTCAATTGCTTTTCTATTTTTCATATCAAAATCGATTCCAGCACGCATTAATTCTTCTGCTAAAAGTGGAATATCGAATCTATTAGAGTTAAAACCTGCCAAATCGCAACCTTCAATCATTTTACTTACTTCGCTTGCCAATTCTTTAAAAGTTGGTTCTGTAACCACTTTTTCATTGGTAATTCCATGTACATCTATTGCTCCTTGTGGAATTTCTATTTCTGGGTTTACCAACCAAGTTTTACTTTCTTTATTTCCGTTAGGAAAAACCTTTAAAATTGCAATTTCTACAATTCTATCTGAAGCAATATTAACTCCTGTTGTTTCTAAATCGAAAAATACGATTGGTTTTTTTAAATCTAATTCCATTAACTTATTCGTTATTTAATTGTGCTTTAAATTCTTCTACTTGTGCTTGCATTTTGGCTGGCAATGAAGGTTCTTTAAAATTATACTTTTTTAATTCCTCTAGTAAAATTTCTGCTAAAATTAATCTAGCAGTTGGCTTATCATCTGCAGGAATTATAAACCAAGGTGCATTTTCTTTAGAAGTTCTATTTAATAAATCTTCATAACAGAATTGATATTTATCCCACAATTTGCGTTCTTTTAGATCTCCCGCAGAAAATTTCCAATTCTTTTCAGGAATATTTAATCGTCTTAATAGTCTATTTTTTTGTTCGTCTTTAGATAAATTTAAAAAGAACTTTAAAACAATAGTTCCGTTTTTAACCAAATGATTTTCGAAATCGTTAATTCTGTCCATTCTATCATGATAAAAAGCATCGTCTAAATCGTCTAAACTTTTTACAGACGGAATATTTTCACCAAAAATATAACCAGGATGCACTCTTGTTACCAAAACATTTTCGTAATGTGTTCTGTTAAAAACAGCCACTTTTCCTTTGGCTGGCAATGCAATATAATGGCGCCATAAAAAATCGTGTTGCAACTCTAATTCTGTAGGTACTTTAAAACTGTGTACCTCTACACC
The DNA here is from genome assembly GCF_014352875.1 of Polaribacter pectinis. Classification (NCBI taxonomy): domain Bacteria; kingdom Pseudomonadati; phylum Bacteroidota; class Flavobacteriia; order Flavobacteriales; family Flavobacteriaceae; genus Polaribacter; species Polaribacter pectinis. The sequence continues at coordinate 402,375 of NZ_CP060695.1, read as the reverse complement.
ACGTGCATTAAATTCTTTAAAAACCTCTCTAATTAAGCTGTCTTTACCAGAAGTATCCATTCCTTGTAAGCAAATTAACGCACTATATTTGCCTTCTGCATACATGGTGTTTTGTAATTTCGCTAACTTTTTACTGACTTTATTTAGTGCTTTTTTAGCATTTTCTTCGACTTCTTTTGTATTGAAATCTTTTAATTTAATGGTGTTATTTACTTTGTATTTCTCTAATTTCATCATCCTGCTAATTAATTCCTAAAGATAAAAAAAATAGTGGTTTATCTATTGGTTTTCTCTTAGCATTTATCAATTAAAATGATAATTATTTCATAAAAAATCGATTTTAAAGACTGACTTTTATAAAATGAATAAAACAATAATTATACAAGGAAGTTCTAAAAGTTTAGGAAACACACATAAAGTTATAAATTATCTAAACAAAAACAATCAGTTTGATGTTGTGGATTTAAAAACAAAAAATATTGGTCCTTTTGATTATGATTTTGCAAATGCTGCTGATGATTTTCTCCCTTTAATGGAAGAAATAATAGCGAATTACGATACCATAATTTTTGCAACTCCTGTGTATTGGTATAGCATGAGTGGAATTCTAAAAGATTTTTTTGATCGAATGTCCGATTTATTGCATTACAAAAAAGAACTTGGCAAACAATTACGTGGTAAAAACATGGCAATGATTAGTAACTCTACAGCAAACGATTTAAAAGTTGGTTTTACAATGCCATTTATAGAAAGCGCCAATTATTTAGGAATGAATTATCTAGGAGACACACATGCTTGGTTTTCTGGTGATGAAATTGATGAAGATGCTAAAACTCAAATTGATACTTTTAGGGAATTAGTTTAGTTTGTTTGTTGGCTTGAAAAAAATTAACTTCGCTAACTCATCATAAAGTGAATTAAAAACTCACCTTATCATTAAAGTTGGCTGTAATAAAAAAATCGAAATGGATTTAAATAGAAAAGAAATAATAAAAATTATTGCTAAACCAAGAAATCAAAGGATTAACTTCAAAGGTTTAGACTTGAAAAATATCGACTTGAACAATTTAAGTTTTATAAAAATTGACTTCAATAGAGCAAATTTATCAAATTGTAATTTAAAGAATGTTGTTATTGAAAATAGTTGTGATTTTAGTAACATAACATCGGAAAATGGAAATTTTGAAAACATCAATTTTCTAAATAAATATCAATTTTCATATTGGAGTGTTTCAGAAATGAATAATGTGTTTTTAAAAAACTGTAATTTTAAAAATTCTTTTTTAAGTCCAATTGAAATAAAAGAATCAACAATTACAGATTGTGATTTTAGCAACTCTGATTTAAGTGGAGTTAATTTTAGAGGAACAAAATTTAAGAATGTGAATTTTGAAAACGCTAATTTAGAAGGTGCTTGTTTTTATGACACAGTTTTGAATAATGTAAATTTGAATAAAGCAAAAATTTCGCAAGTACGTTTTGATAATGCTGGATTTGAAAAAGTTGAATATAATGGAGAATTATTAACGAAAGAAAACTGTACAAATTACTACAGCCAACAACATATATAATTTATTGCTGGCTTTTTGCTTACTTGCGAAAATCCTCTCGGATTTTCTTTGTCAGTAATTATTTATTAATTTAGTATAAAATCACGCTACGAGCCATATACAAGACCGTTAGCGAATCTTCAAAATCCAACCATTAAAAATGCCTAAAAAAGGAAAAGCGAAAAACACACTCAATAAAGCTAAACACACTAAATTGATGAATCGAAAAATCAATAAAGTGAAGTTAGAAAAACAGCTACACAAAGAGCGTTTAAAGGCAATTATTAAAAAGGTTAATGAAGAAAAAAATAATGATGAATAGTAAACTTCGTTATTTTTTAGGTTGTGTAATTTCCATTCCACTTTTACCTATTTTACTTTTTCAAGGAAAAAATATTAGAAAAAAAGTACCAAAACTACCTGAAGCAAAAGAACCAAAAGGTTTTGTAAATGGTAATTTCAAAAACACTTTAAACATTTTATCTATTGGTGAAAGTACTATTGCTGGAGTTGGTGTCGATTTTCATAAAAACGGATTTACAGGTGCTTTAGCAAATACACTTTCTACAGAGTTACAATGTAATATTAATTGGCGAGTGTATGCCAAAAGTGGTTTTACTGTAAAACAAGTTTCTAAAAATATCATTCCAAAAATTGAAGAAACAAAAGCTGATATTATTGTAATTGGAATGGGTGGAAATGATGCTTTTACTTTAAATTCTCCTAATAAATGGGTAAATGATATTGAAAACTTAATTAATAAAATTCAGAATAAATTCCCGAAAACTCCTATTTATTTTACAAATATGCCACCAATAAAAGAGTTTCCTGCATTTACAAAAGCCATAAAATTTGTGATTGGCAATTTAGTAGAAATTTTAGGTAAACGATTAAAAGTTACAACAGACACAAAAGAAAATGCCTTTTACAATTCAGAAATTGTAACGTTAAAAACCTGGAGTGAAAGACATTCTTTACCAAATAACGATTCTAAAATTTATTTTAGTGATGGTGTACATCCATCTGAATTAACGTACCAAGTTTGGGGTAAAGAAATGGCAAACTTTATTATTAAAAATCACCAAGCATAAAAAAATCCCAAGTTAATAAAACTTGGGATTTGTAAAATTATATTAACTAAAGTTAGTTATCTATAGATCCTAAAACACGTTTCATAAAAGTATTTAACGCATCTTTTTTAGGTGTACCTTCTTTTACCATTTTATCTACTTCAATAGCACCATACATATTAGAAATTAACTCACCAATAACATCTAATTCTTCATCTTTTAATGAAGGAACTTCAGTTAAAGCCTCTAATGTTTCAATCGTTTCTAAAACGTAATCTTGATCGTTTTCTTCAATAAAACTAGTCAAATGCTTAATTACTGGTAATTTCATAACTTAAACTAATTCGTTAACTAAATCTTTTAAAACATCAAACTTGTTCGTTTGAGTTTGATTTTTCTTTTCTCCATTTTCAAAAATTGCAAATGTTGGTAAATTACTTACGTCTGCTAATTTTCTACTTTCTGGAAACTTTTCTGCATCAACAATTACAAACTTAATTGTATCCATTTCTGTTGCCAATTTCTTAAACTTTGGCTTCATAATTCTACAATTTCCACACCATGTTGCAGAGTATTGTACAATTACTTTTTCGTTTCCATTTACAATAACTTGTAAATTGTCTTCTGTTAATTCTTGTACCATAACTATTTATTTTTTAAAAGGATTCGTGCTCTTGTCCCCCAACGCAAACACGAATGTTTTCCTTTTTAATTTATTAATGACTTGCTAAATATGCAGCTGTACCTTTTGCGTTTGGCGACATTGCATCTTTACCTTCTTCCCAGTTTGCTGGACAAACTTCTCCGTTTGTTTGAACATGAGAATATGCATCAATTAAACGTAAAAACTCATTTACATTTCTACCAACTGGCATATGATTAATTCCTTCATGAAAAACAGTTCCTTCTTCGTCAATTAAATAAGTAGCTCTATAAGTTACATTATCTCCCTCAACTTGAATTGTTTGAGAAACCTCATCAAAAGTTTCGTTTGTAATATCTAAGATCCCTAAAATTGATGATAAATTACGATTAGAGTCTGCTAAAATTGGGTAAGTTACACCTTCAATTCCACCATTATCTTTAGAAGTGCTTAACCAAGCAAAATGTACTTCTGGAGTATCACAAGAAGCACCAATTACAACTGTATTTCTTTTTTCGAATTCTCCTAAAGCTGCTTGAAAAGCATGTAATTCTGTAGGACATACAAATGTAAAATCTTTAGGATACCAAAATAATAACACTTTCTTCTTGTTATTAACTGCTTCCTCTAAAACATTTACCTTAAATGTATCACCCATTTCATTCATTGCGTCTACATTTAAATCTGGAAATTTCTTACCTACTATTGTTGCCATTTTTATATAATTTTTAATGTTAAATATTCTTTATTTCTGGTACAAATATACACTGTAAATACAGCCTAAAAAAAACTCTAAAACTTTTATTTTTTATATTACAATAAGATTTATTTATGTTAGAAATTCTTAAAATAAGATTTAAAGAAATCAACAATAAATAATTAAAATCTATTTTAATATAAAAACTATAAATAAAACTAATTGATGAATGCGTTTCAAAAAATTGTAAATTTGAAATTATTAAACTTAAAAAAATTTCACAATGAATAATACTGATAGTTTTGATATAAATGAAGATGCTAGTAAATGTCCTTTTATGGGCGGTACTCAAAAAAAATCTGCTGGCGGAGGAACAAGCAATAGAGATTGGTGGCCAAATGAATTAAAATTAAATATTTTACGTCAAAATGCTTCAAAATCAAATCCAATGGGAGAAGATTTTGATTATGCATCAGCATTCAATAGTGTAGATTTTGATGCATTAAAAAAAGATGTTACCAACTTAATGACAGATTCACAAGATTGGTGGCCTGCAGATTATGGTCATTATGGTGGTTTTATGATTCGTATGGCTTGGCACAGCGCTGGAACTTACAGAGTTGGAGATGGAAGAGGTGGTGCAGCATCTGGAAACCAACGTTTTGCTCCTTTAAATAGTTGGCCAGACAATGGTAATTTAGACAAAGCTCGTTTGTTATTATGGCCTATAAAAAAGAAATATGGAAATAAAATTTCTTGGGCAGACTTAATGATTCTTGCAGGAAATTGTGCTTTAGAATCTATGGGCTTTCCTACTTTTGGTTTTGCTGGAGGAAGAGAAGATGTTTGGGAGCCAGAACAAGATATTTATTGGGGAAGTGAAACAGGTTGGTTAGATAATGATGAGAGATATGACACAAGTGATGGTGATTTAGAAGGTCATTTAGGAGCAGCACACATGGGCTTAATTTATGTAAATCCTGAAGGGCCAAATGGCGTTCCAGATCCTTTAAAGTCTGCTCATGATATTAAGATTACGTTCGAACGTATGGCTATGAATGATGAAGAAACTGTGGCTTTAGTTGCTGGTGGTCATACTTTTGGAAAAGCACACGGAGCTGCGGATCCAGAAAAGTATGTTGGTAAAGAGCCTCATGGCGCTTCCATTGAAGAAATGAGTACAGGTTGGAAAAATTCTTTTGGAACGGGTGTTTTAGATGATACTATAACAAGTGGAATTGAAGGTGCTTGGACACCAAACCCAACAAGATGGGATAATGAATATTTTGATGTTTTATTAAATTATGATTGGGAATTAACTAAAAGTCCTGCTGGTGCTCATCAATGGACACCTACTGCTGAGTCAAATGCAAGAATGGCTCCTAAAGCTGGTGATGCAAATGGTAAACAGGCTTTAATGATGACTACTGCTGATATGGCTTTAAAAATGGATCCAACATATTTAGAAATATCTAAACGTTTTCATAATGACCACAAAGCTTTTGAAGATGCTTTTGCTAGAGCTTGGTACAAATTAACTCACAGAGATATGGGACCAATTTCTCGTTATTTAGGTCCAGAAATTCCAAGTGAAGAATTGCTTTGGCAAGATCCAATTCCAACTGTAAATTATAAGTTATCTGATACTGATATTTTATCATTGAAAAAAATGATTTTAGATAGTGGTTTAACAGTGTCTCAACTAGTTTCTACAGCATGGGCTTCTGCTTCTACTTATAGAGATTCTGACAAACGTGGTGGTGCAAATGGAGCTAGAATCCGTTTAGAACCTCAAAAAAATTGGGATGTTAATAAACCAGAAGAATTACAAATTGTATTAGCTACTTATGAAAAAATTCAAGCCAATTTTAATGGCACAGTTTCAATAGCTGATTTAATTGTTTTAGGTGGTAATGTTGGTATTGAAGAAGCTGCAAAAAATGCAGGACACTCTATTTCAGTTCCTTTTTCTCAAGGAAGAGGAGATGCTTCTCAAGAACAAACTGATGTAGAATCTTTTGCATATTTAGAACCTTTAGCAGATGGGTTTAGAAACTATGTAAACCCAAAATTAAAAAATGTGGCAGCCGAAGATTTATTAGTTGATAAAGCTAATTTATTAACGCTTTCTATTCCAGAAATGACCGTTCTTGTGGGTGGTTTACGTGTTTTAGGTGCAAATTATGACAATTCTAAACATGGTGTTTTTACTGACAAGATAGGAAATTTAACAAACGATTTCTTTGCCAATATTCTTGATTTTTCATTCACATGGAAAGCTGCTAATTCTGAAGAAAAAGAATTTATTGGACGTGATAGAAGAACAAATGCTATGAAGTTTTCTGGAACTCGTGCTGATTTAATTTTTGGTTCTAACACAGAATTAAGAGCTATTGCAGAAGTTTACGGAGCAAATGATGGACAAGAAAAATTTGTTAATGACTTTGTAACTGCTTGGACTAAAGTGATGAATTTAGATCGTTTCGATTTAAAATAAAGTTAAAAGCTTAATTAAAAAAAGCCGCTTCTAATGAAGTGGCTTTTTTTTTTAGTTTATTCCTGGTTTTATTTACTAATTAAATAATAATTGATAAACATTATTCTTTTAATTTTAAAACATAAAAAACTTGGGTATTTAAGGTTCTTAAAAAACTTAATGGCGAAAAAACTTTGTTAATTCTCTTTAAACTCTCTTTTTCAAATACATTTTCTAATTTTTTATAATTAAAACCAATGTGAGTTAAGAAATAATTATCTTTTTTAGATCTTTGTATATCCCTATAAAATAAGGCTTTTATAATATTCTTAAAATTGGTATCTCTCTCTAACTGACTAATAGAAACTCGTACTATATTTTTTAAAAGTGATGCAAAACCAACTTCCACAGGAACCGAAATTACAATCTTACCATTAGGTTTTAACTTATTTTTTATTTCATTTATTAATTTAGATTGATATTCTTCAGAAAAATGCTCAAGAACTTCTAAACAATAAATTGTATTAAATTTGTCGCTAACGTTTTCTAAATTATTAATTAAGTTGATACTTGAATCAGAAATATTGTTTTCTAATTGCTCAAACATATCATCTACAGGCTCATAACCAGATATTTTTGCTTTGGTTTTTTCTCTTAATAAACTTAAAAAATATCCATCTCCAGTTCCAAAATCTAAAACAGAGCTTTCATCATTAAAACTTACTAGTTCTAAAGCTTTCTGAAAACGTTTATTGTGCGAGAATCTTTTAAAAAAAGAACGGTTTTTAATAGTTAAATTCGAATAGATATATTTTTTGGTCATCTATTTTTTAACTATTTACTAGCAAATAATTTTACATCATTTTCTGAAACTTCTTTTTCTCCTAAAATAATTAAACGTTCTACTACATTTCTTAATTCACGAATATTCCCTGTCCAATCATATTCTTGCAATAATTTAATTGCATTTAAAGAAAATGTCTTTTTGGGTGTACCTTGTTCTTTAGATATTTTATTAGCGAAAAATTCTACTAATAAAGGAATATCTTCTCTTCTCTCATTTAAAGCTGGTACTTTAATTAAAATAACAGCTAATCTGTGATATAAATCTTCTCTAAATCTGCCTTCAGCAATTTCTTCTGTTAAATTTTTATTTGTTGCTGCCACTACTCTAACGTTAACTTTTATGTCTTTGTCAGATCCTACTCTAGAAATTCTACTTTCTTGCAAAGCACGTAGCACTTTTGCTTGAGCAGATAAACTCATATCTCCTATTTCATCCAAGAAAATAGTTCCACCATTCGCAGCTTCAAACTTACCAGCCCTATCTTTATTTGCTCCGGTAAAAGAACCTTTAACGTGACCAAAAAGTTCGCTTTCTATTAGTTCTGATGGAATGGCAGCACAATTTACTTCAATCATTGGTGCTTTTACTCTATCTGATTTTTCGTGTAACCAATGTGCTACTAGTTCTTTTCCTGTTCCATTTGGTCCTGTAATTAGAACTCTTGCATCTGTTGCTGCAACCTTTTCTATGATTTCTTTAATGTGCGAAATTGCATCACTATCTCCAATCATTTCGTAGTTCTTACTAACTTTTTTCTTTAAACGTTTATTTTCTACAACCAACACTTTTTTCTCTAAAGCATTCCTAACTGTATTTAAAAGTCTGTTTAAATCTGGTGGTTTAGAAATATAATCGAAAGCTCCTAAACGCATTGTATTAACTGCTGTATCTAGATCTCCGTGACCAGAAATCATAACAATTGGTATTTCTGGTTTTATCTTTTTAGCTTTTTCTAAAACCTCTACACCATCCATTTTTGGCATTTTAATATCGCATAAAACTAAATCATAATCGTTGTTCTTTATCATTTCGATTCCTAACAAACCATCTTCTGCTTCTTCAACCTTATAAGCATCATTTTCTTCAGAAATAATTTTTGTTAAAACTCTTCTAATTGCTGCTTCGTCTTCTATTATTAGTATTTTACTCATTTTATAGTTTCAAAATTTAAAAGTTCTATCGATAATCTTTTTATCAAAAAAAACTTTATACTTTATAAGTATGTATTAATCTTCTTCTTTTTTTAGGTTTTCTTTTGTAGTGTTTTCATTTAAAACAACTTCAGTTTTATTCAGTGGAAAAAAATGCACATCTCTCTGTGGAAAAGGTATGGTTACATTATTTTCTCTAAAAGCTTTGTCTATTGCAAAACGTAAATCACTTTGCACAAATCTTGTTTCGAAACTGTCATTTAAAGAGAAGACGAGTTTAAAATTTAATGAACTATCTGCAAAATCTGTAAATAAAACATTTGGTTCGGGAATTTTTAAAATTTTATTATGATTTTTAGTAGTATCTAACAAGATTTTTTTTACAAGTTCTACATCGCTTCCATAAGAAACACCAACAGTTACAGACTCTCTTGTTTCTGACCCATTCTCTGTCCAATTAAATAAAATATTAGTTAAGTATAAATGATTAGGAATTACCAAAACCTTATTGTCTATAGTTACAGCTCTGGTTGTTCTTAAACGAATATCTAAAACACGACCTACTTTACCTTCTAACTCAATAATATCTCCAACATGAACAGATTTATCAACTAAAATAAATATTCCAGAAATAATATCTTGAAACAATGTTTGCAATGCTAAACCTACACCAATTAACAATGCTGCTGATGCCGCAAAAACTGCTGTAACATTTACTCCTGAAGAATGCATTGCTATTAAAAATATTACCAAAAAGACAAACCATCTTATATAACTGAAAACAGTTATAAATTTATATTTATCATTTGCCGGCATATTTCTAGTAATAAACCTTCTAACCAACTTTAGAATAAAAGCTGTTAAAATTAGTGCAACCGCAACAAACAAAAGTCCTTTAACGGTTATGCTTATTTCTTTACTAAAGACAAAAGTATAGTCTAGAATAGAATTTGCTTCTTCTACAATGGTATCTGCTACTTGCTCAATTTTATCTTGCATTTATCCTTTATATTTTATCCATTTATATAAGTCTTTATAAGTTGGTTTTTTACCATACATTAAAATACCAACTCTATAAATTTTGGATGCTAACCAAACCATAAATACAAAAGTAACTAATAATAATGTCATAGAAATTGCTAATTCTGTCCAAGAAACCCCAAAAGGAACTCTCATTAACATAACTATTGGGCTTGTAAAAGGAATATGAGAAAACAGCACAGCAATAGAGCCATGTGGGTCGTTTATAACCGTTGCAAAACCAACATAAACTCCTAAAATTAAAGGTAACATAATTGGCAACATAAATTGTTGTGTGTCTGTTTCATTATCTACTGCTGCGCCAACTGCTGCAAACATAGAACTGTATAACATAAAACCTCCTAAAAAGTAAAAGATAAATAATACAAACAACTTTAAAATTGGTAATCCTAATATTTCTTGAACAATAATTTGCATTTTATCTCCACTAGCTGCTTGTTTTGCTGCTTCTAATTGATCTGCTGGTAATTTAGATGTTTGCATTTCTACTACATCTACACCAAATACTGAAGAAGCAACTGTGGTAATAATAAATAAAATAATTCCCCAAATAAAGAATTGCAACAATCCAGCAGAAGCATTACCAATAATTTTACCCAACATTAATTGAAAAGGTTTTACTGATGAAACAATGATTTCTATAATTCTACTTGTCTTTTCTTCTATAACACTTCTCATTACAGAAGTTCCGTAAATCATTACAAACATCATTAACAAATAACCTGCAATTGCTCCTACTCCAATCTTTAATCCGTTTATTAATTTTGATGATTCTTCGCCAGAAAAATTAAACATTTTAATATTTGTATTAATTTTTGATGCTTCTATTTTTTCTAAATCAATGCCAAAATTATTCAGTTTTTCATTTCTAAATTTTGTTTCAACTTTACTTTCTAATGAATTCATTACAGACATTCCAGGAGAATCTTTAGAATAAAACTCAATCGACTTTGCTAAAATCTCTAAACTATCTTGCTTCGGAATGTATAATACTCCATAATAATCTCCATCTTCAACCTTCTTTTTAGTTTCTTGTATTCCTAACGGAGTAAAGTCCTGATAGTGAACTGTTTTTGTATCTTTAAAATCGTCTTTAGAAAACAAACCAGATTCGTCTACATATACAATTTCTTTAATTTTTTCGTCGTTCTTTTTCATTAAAAAGAAAACCAAAGCTCCCATCCCAACCATTAAAATCGGACTTAAAAAAGTCATAATTAAAAATGATTTATTCCTAACCTTTGCAATAAATTCTCTGTGAATAATTAGTTTTAACTTGCTCATTTTCTTACTTATTTTTATTTATTGCTTGAATAAAAATGTCATTTGCACTTGGTATTAACTCTACAAAATGCTGTACTTCTCCTCTACTTGTTAGAAATGATAATAAGTCGTTTGCAGAATTATTCTGATTCAATTTAACATTTAAAGTCAACTCGTTTCCTAATAACTTAAAATCAGCAGGAAAAACCTCAAAATTCTCTTTTAATTTAGCCTCCACTTCTTTTGGGTTAGCTGTATTTAAACCAACTTGAAAAGTATGTGTTCTAAACTCTCGTTTAATGTCAACTAACTTTCCATCTAAAATTTTATTCGATTTATCTATCAAAGCAATTTCATCACACATTTCTTCTACAGATTCCATTCTATGTGTCGAGAAAATAATGGTTGCGCCTTCATCTCTTAATTGTAAAATTTCTTTTGCTATTAATTGTGCGTTTATTGGGTCGAAACCAGAAAAAGGTTCATCAAAAATTAATAATTTAGGATTGTGCATAACCGTAACAATAAACTGTACTTTTTGCGCCATTCCTTTTGATAATTCTTCGATTTTCTTATTCCACCATGCAGAAATATCAAACTTATCGAACCAATATTTTAAGCGTTTTTTAGCTTCAGATTTAGACAAACCTTTTAGTTGTGCTAAATACAATGCTTGTTCACCAACTTTCATAGATTTATACAAACCTCTTTCTTCTGGCAAATAACCTATTTGTGCAGTATGATGTGGCGCCAAAGCTTCTCCATCTAAAATAATAGATCCAGCATCTGGCATTGTTATTTGATTTACAATTCTAATTAATGATGTTTTTCCTGCGCCATTTGGTCCTAATAAGCCAAAAACACATCCTTTAGGAATATGAATGGAAACATCATTTAATGCTCTAAAATCTCCATAATTTTTTACAACATTATTAACTTCTAATAAATTTTTCATCGATTATTATTGGTTTTTCTGAAAGCTACAAGTAACTACAAACTTACATATTTTCTATCTATTAGTGTATAAATGATCATAAACGTTACAACTTAATTTTTTGTTAAATTTACTATGCACGCATAACTTTTTTCAAATTTACTATGCGTGCATAATAAATTTTTATATCTTTGATGCAATGAATAAGCATAAATCCATAGATCATCAATTAAGAGCAACTTGGCAAGCAGTTGCAAAGCTGTATAATGAACAGGCAGCAAATCATAACAGTACAATGGCAACAGCTTTTGTGCTATTAAATATTGATAAAGAAAACGGAACTCCTTCTACAGCTTTAGGTCCTTTAATGGGGATGGAACCAACAAGTCTTTCTAGAATTTTAAAAAATATGGAAGATAAAGGTGCTATTTGCAGAGAGAAAAATCCTGAAGATGGAAGAAGTGTTATCATAAAATTGACAGATTATGGTAAAGAAATGCGTGCAGTTTCTAAAGGGCATGTAATTCAGTTTAATGAAACTGTTGCAAAAAATGTGTCAGAAAAAGATTTGGAAGGTTTCTTTAATGTAACCTCAACTATAAATAAATTAATCGCTGACAAAGATATTTATTCAGAAGTTAGTAATAAAGCAGTATAAAATCAAACAAATGACTAGAAGAATTAAAAAAGTAGCAATTATTGGTTCCGGTATTATGGGATCTGGTATTGCATGTCACTTTGCAAACATTGGCGTAGAAGTTCTTTTGTTGGACATCGTTCCAAGAGAATTAAACGACAAAGAAAAAGCAAAAGGATTAACGTTAGAAGACAAAGTTGTTCGTAATCGTTTAGTAAACGATGCATTATCAGCTTCATTAAATTCAAAACCTTCACCTATTTATAGTAAGAAATTCGCAGACAGAATTACCACTGGTAATTTAGAAGACGATATTGCTAAAGTAGCAGATGTAGATTGGATTATGGAAGTTGTTGTGGAAAGACTAGATATCAAAAAAATAGTTTTTGAAAAACTAGAAAAACACAGAACTCCAGGAACGTTAATTACTTCTAACACTTCTGGTATTCCTATCAAGTTTATGAATGAAGGAAGAAGTGAAGATTTCCAAAAGCATTTTGCGGTAACTCACTTTTTTAATCCTCCAAGATATTTAAAGTTATTTGAGGTTGTTCCAGGACCAAACTGTAAACAAGAAGTTACAGATTTCTTAATGGAATATGGAGATAAATTTTTAGGTAAAACTTCTGTTTTAGCTAAAGATACTCCTGCATTTATTGGAAATAGAATTGGAATCTTCGGAATTATGAGTTTATTTCACGTTGTAAAAGACATGGGGTTAACTATTGAAGAAGTAGATAAATTGACGGGTCCAGTTATTGGAAGACCAAAATCTGCAACATTTAGAACAATTGATGTAGTTGGTTTAGACACTTTGGTTCACACAGCAAATGGTGTAAAAGACAATTGCCCTAATGATGAAATGAAAGATCAATTTGTAATTCCTGATTTTGTAAACCACATGATGGAAAACAAAATGTTAGGAAGTAAAACCAAACAAGGTTTTTACAAAATGACCAAAGATGCTAATGGAAAAAGAAACATTTTATCATTAGACTTAAATACTTTAGAATATAGAGAAAAGAAATCTGCAAAATTTGCAACTTTAGAATTAACGAAAACGATTGATAATGTAACTGATAGATTTAAAGTTTTAGTTGCTGGAAAAGACAAAGCTGGAGAATTTTACAGAAAATCTTTCGGAGCAATGTTTGCCTATGTTCAAAATAGAATTCCAGAAATTTCTGACGAATTATATAGAATTGATGATGGTTTAAGAGCTGGATTTGGTTGGGAACATGGTCCTTTTCAAATTTGGGATGCAGTTGGTATTGCCAAAGGTGTTGAGATTATGAAAGCGGAAGGACATGAAGTTGCAACTTGGGTTACAGAAATGTTAGCAAGTGGTAACGAATCTTTCTATACAGTAAAAGAAGGAGCAACTCATTATTATGATATTCCTTCGAAAAAACAAACTAAAAAACCAGGTCAAGATTCATTTATCATTTTAGATAATATTAGAAAATCTAGCGAAGTTTGGAAAAACTCTGGTGCAGTAATTGAAGATTTAGGTGATGGAATTTTAAATTTAGAATTCCAATCTAAAATGAATACAATTGGTGGTGATGTTTTAGCAGCAGTTAATAAAGCAATTGATTTAGCTGAAAAAAATTACCAAGGTTTAGTTGTAGGAAATCAAGCAGCAAACTTTTCTGTTGGAGCAAATATCGGAATGATATTTATGATGGCAGCAGAACAAGAATATGATGAGCTAAACATGGCTATTAAATATTTCCAAGATACAATGATGCGCATGCGTTATTCTGCAATTCCAACTATTTCTGCTCCTCATGGAATGGCTTTAGGTGGTGGATGTGAAATTTCTTTACATGCAGATAAAGTAGTTGCAGCAGCAGAAACTTATATGGGATTAGTAGAATTTGGAGTAGGTGTTATTCCAGGTGGTGGTGGTTCTAAAGAAATGGCTCTACGTGCATCAGACACTTTTAGAAAAGGAGATGTTCAGTTAAATGTTTTACAAGAAAATTTCTTAACTATCGGTACTGCAAAAGTAGCAACTTCTGCTTACGAAGCTTTCGATTTAGGTTTACTTCAACATGGAAAAGATGTTGTTGTCGTAAATAAAGATAGACAAATTGCTGAAGCAAAAAAACACGCTATTTTAATGGCTGAAGCTGGTTATACACAGCCTGTTTCACGTAAAGACGTGTTAGTTTTAGGTAAACAAGCTTTGGGTGCTTTTATGGTAGCTACAGATTCTATGCAAGCAAGTAGATTTATTTCTGAACACGATCAGAAAATTGCAAACAAATTAGCCTATGTAATGGCTGGTGGAGATTTATCAGAACCAACAAAAGTTTCTGAACAGTATTTATTAGACTTAGAACGTGAAGCGTTTTTAAGTTTATGTACAGAACGTAAAACGTTAGAGCGTATTCAACACATGTTAAAAACTGGGAAACCGTTACGTAATTAGAACCAAGAACCAAGATAAAAGAACCATGACAGTCTTGTCTCTTGATTCTTGACTCTAAAAATCTTTAAAAAAAAATGAAAACAGTATATATAGTACAAGGATATAGAACAGCAGTAGCAAAATCTAAAAGAGGTGCATTCCGTTTTAAAAGAGCTGATGAATTAGCTGCAGAAACTATTCAACATTTAATGAAAAATTTACCAGAATTCGATAAAAAACGAATTGACGATGTAATTGTTGGTAATGCAATGCCAGAAGGTTCTCAAGGACTAAACATGGCACGTTTAATCTCTTTAATGGGATTAGAAATTGTTGATGTTCCTGGTGTAACCGTAAATCGTTTTTGTTCTTCAGGAATAGAAACTATTGCAATGGCAGTTGCTAAAATTCAATCTGGAATGGCAGATTGTATTATTGCAGGTGGCGCAGAAAGCATGAGTTCTGTACCAATGACAGGTTTTAAACCAGAGTTAAACTACGATACAGTTGCAGATGGTCACGCAGATTATTATTGGGGAATGGGAAACACAGCAGAAGCTGTTGCAGAGAAATACAATGTTTCTCGTAAAGACCAAGATGAGTTTGCTTTAAATTCTCATTTAAAAGCATTAAAAGCACAAGCTGAAGACCGTTTTCAAGATCAAATTGTACCTATAGAAGTTGAAGAAACTTTTGTAGATGCAAATGGAAAAAAAGCAACAAGAAAATATACAGTAAGCAAAGATGAAGGACCAAGAAAAGGATCTAACATTGCTGGCCTAGAACGTTTACGCCCAGTTTTTGCAACGAACGGAAGTGTTACTGCAGGTAATTCATCTCAAACAAGTGATGGTGCTGCTTTTGTTATGGTGATGAGTGAAGACATGGTAAAGGAATTAAACATCAAACCAATTGCAAGATTGGTAAGTTACGCTGCAGCTGGTGTAGAGCCAAGAATTATGGGAATTGGACCCGTTGCTGCAATTCCAAAAGCATTAAAACAAGCAGGATTAAAACAAGAAGACATTAGCTTAATTGAATTGAACGAAGCTTTTGCTTCTCAATCTTTAGCTGTAATTCGTGAATTAGGATTAGATGCAGACATCATTAACGTAAATGGTGGTGCAATTGCATTAGGACATCCATTAGGTTGTACAGGAGCAAAATTATCTGTTCAATTATTCGACGAAATGCGTAAGAGAAATATGCAAGGAAAATACGGAATGGTAACAATGTGTGTGGGAACTGGACAAGGTGCTGCAGGTATTTTCGAGTTCCTTAATTAAGAACAAAGAGTTGAGAAACATAAAGAGAAATCTTGGTTTCTAATCAAAATAAAAATTAACAAGTTTCGAAGAAAAAACAGAAGATTTTTAAGATATCATCTAGAATCTATTCTCTCTTTTCTTTCTTCTAAAAATATTAAAACAACAAAAATGGCAGAATTATTAAGAGGAGGACAATTCCTAGTGAAAGAAACTAATTGTGAAGACGTTTTTACTCCAGAAGATTTTACAGAAGAGCAGCAAATGATGAAAGAAGCTGTTATGGAATTTAATGACAGAGAAATCATTCCTCATAAAGCTCGTTTTGAAGCTAAAGATTATGCATTAACAGAAGATGTAATGCGTAAAGCTGGAGAATTAGGTTTTTTAGGTGTTGCTGTACCTGAAGAATTTGGTGGATTAGGAATGGGATTTGTTTCTACAATGTTAACTTGTGATTATATTTCAAGTGGAACAGGTTCTTTTAGTACTGCTTTTGGTGCTCATACAGGAATTGGAACAATGCCAATTACTTTATATGGAACACAAGAACAAAAAGAAAAATATGTTCCTAAATTAGCAACAGGAGAATGGTTTGGAGCGTATTGTTTAACAGAACCTGGAGCTGGTTCTGATGCCAATTCAGGAAAAACAACTGCTGAATTATCTGCTGATGGAAAATCATACAAGATTAATGGACAAAAAATGTGGATTTCTAACGCAGGTTTTTGTCGTTTAATGATTGTTTTTGCACGTATTGAAGGTGATAAAAACATTACTGGTTTTATTGTAGAATATGATAAAGACAATGCAAACGGAATTACTTTAGGTGAAGAAGAGCACAAATTAGGAATTAGAGCTTCATCTACAAGACAAGTATTTTTTAATGATACTGTCGTTCCTGTAGAAAATATGTTAGCTGGTCGTGGTGAAGGTTTTAAAATTGCCATGAATGCTTTAAATGTTGGTCGTATTAAATTAGCTGCGGCTTGTTTAGATTCTCAAAGAAGAGTTGTTACTCATGCAGTAAAATATGCTACAGAACGTAAACAATTTAAAACTCCTATTGCAGATTTTGGTGCAATTAAAGTAAAGTTAGCAGAAATGACAACTGATGCTTATGTTGGTGAATCTGCTTCTTATAGAGCTGCAAAAAATATCGAAGATAGAATTGCAATGAGAGTTGAAGCTGGAAACACGCATCAAGAAGCAGAGTTAAAAGGTGTTGAGGAATATGCAATTGAATGTTCTATTTTAAAAGTTGCCGTTTCTGAAGATGTACAAAATTGTGCAGATGAAGGAATTCAAATTTTTGGTGGAATGGGATTCTCTGAAGAAACTCCTATGGAATCTGCTTGGAGAGATGCTAGAATTGCTCGTATTTACGAAGGAACAAACGAAATTAATAGAATGCTTTCTGTAGGAATGTTAATCAAAAAAGCCATGAAAGGTCATGTTGATTTATTAGGTCCTGCAACTAAAGTACAAGAAGATTTAATGGGAATTCCTTCTTTTGAAACTCCAGATTTTTCTGAATTATTTTCTGAAGAAAAACACATGATTTCTAAATTGAAAAAAACGTTCTTAATGGTAGCTGGTTCTGCACTTCAAAAATATGGAGCTGATATGGAAAAGCACCAACAGTTATTAATTGCAGCTGCAGATATCTTAATTGAAATCTATATGGCAGAATCTGCAATTTTAAGAACAGAGAAAAATGCAAAACGTTTTGGAGAAGATTCTCAATCTGTACAAATTGCAATGTCTAAATTATATTTATACCACGCAGTAGATAAGATTGAAGAAAAAGGAAAAGAAAGTATTATTTCTTTTGCTGAAGGTGATGAGCAACGTATGTTATTAATGGGATTAAAGCGTTTTACTAAATATGCGAATTATCCAGATATTGTAGATTTACGTAATGAAATCGCAGAAAAAGTAAAAGCAGAAAATAAATACTGCTTCTAAAAAGCTCTTGATGTCAAAATGAGTGTTTAGAAAATATTTTTTCTTTTCACTCATACTGACAACTTTATAAATATTGAAAATTTTCTTAAACTATCAAAGGTTTTAGAATTAGTTGTTTGTTTAGAAAAGACCATCTTAATTGATGGTCTTTTTTTGTTTTGAGTTCATGTTAAATTGATTTCAGTTAAATTATTTCTATTTGTGTCCTTAATTTTACTGCATCAAAAAACAAACTTATGTTATCATTATTTATACAAGAAACACCTAAAGATCAAAAAGGAGAATTAGATGTTAACACACAAAGTATTATAGAAAAATTAGACACTTGGTTGGATGGTTTTATAAAAAACATTCCAAATATATTAGTCGCAATTTTAGTCTTTATTGCTTTTATTTATATCGCTCGTTTCTTTGGAAGAACTGTGAAAAAACTTCTAAAAAAGAGAGGAAGAGACAATTTCGGAGAAATTTTAGGAAGTTTTACCAAATGGGTTTTATTAATAGTTGGTGTAATGCTATCATTAACGATAATGTCTCCTAATTTAAGTCCGGCTGATTTAATTGCTGGTTTGGGTGTAAGTTCTGTAGCCATTGGTTTTGCATTTAAAGACATTTTACAAAACTGGTTAGCTGGTATATTAATTTTGATGAGAAGGCCTTTTGAAATTGGCGACCAAATTGTTGTAAATGGTTTTGAAGGAACTGTAGAACGAATTGAAACGAGAGCGACAATAATCAGACAATACAATGGAAAGAGAATTGTTGTTCCTAATAGTGAAATCTATACAAATTCTGTTAAAGTAATTACTGCTAACGATTTAATTCGTTCGCAATATGATATTGGTTTAGGTTATGACCAAGACAGAGAAAAAGCTATGCAAATTTTAAAAGAAACTATTGAAAACACAGAAGGTGTAAGTAGTGAAAAACCAGTAGATGTGTTACCTTGGGATCAAGCAGATAGTTGGTTGACAATTAGAGTTCGATGGTGGACAAATAGTGACAGACCAGATGTTGTTAAAGCGTTTTCTAAAGTTATTTTAAATACACAAAATGCGATGGATGAAGCAGGAATAGATTTACCTTTCCCAACTCAAATTGAAATTAAAAATGCACATAATTTTGAAGAATTAAAAGAAAAGGCAAATAATTCTAAAGAAAATAAAGAAGAGAAAAAAGAAGAATAATTCGATTTTAAAATATTTCTGAAAGACTTTCATTGTAAATAATGAAAGTCTTTTCTTTTAAGTAGATTTTCAAATGAAAATTAATAAAAATCTATCTTCTAATCCTTTCTTTATTATTGTAAATTAGTACTTTAAATATTATACGATGAAACTTTCACTAAAAATAGCACTTCCAATTTTTGCAACCACATTATTATTCGTTTTTTGTAATAATATGGAACCTAAAAAAACGACTACAAAATCTGTAGAAGTTGCTCAAAAGCATTCAAAATTTAACAACTATTGGTATCAAGGAAAAGCAGAAATAACTTCTTATAAATTATCGCAAAATAGGTATGGAGAAATCCATGAAGGAACAGCTGTAAACATTTTTGTTACGGAAGATTTTCTGCCTGAAAAACAAGTGAAAGCAGATAATAGAAATGATAAAAATATACCAATTCTAAAACTGAATAGCACTAAAAAATATGTAACAGGAATTTATCCATATTCTTTAATGACAAGTACCTTCTCTCCTATCAACACAAACGAAAATGCGATTAAAATTACTTTTTCTGCACAAGAATGGTGTGGAAATACTTTTGTTCAATTGAATAACAGAGAACAATTTAAAATTGATTTTCACTCGTATTTCGAAAGTAATGCTGATAGAAAATTGTCTCTGGAAAAAAATATTTTAGAAAATGAATTGTGGAATGTTTTACGAATAAATCCGAAGAATTTACCCATTGGAAAATTTGATATAATTCCCTCTTTTGAGTTTTTAGCTTTGAATCATCAAAAAATAAAAGCCTATAAAGCCGAAACTTCTTTAGATGAAAAAGAAGGTTTTATTGTGTATTCAATTAATTATCTTGAATTAGAAAGAACCTTAACTATAAAAGCTACTAAAGAATTTCCATTTATTATTGAAAGTTGGGAAGAAACTTCAAAAAGAAGAGGAAAAACGTTAACGACCAAAGCTGAAAAGATAAAGACAATACAATCTGCTTATTGGAGTAAAAATGGAGTTGCAGATACCCAAGAAAGAAAAAAATTAGGTTTATAATTTTATCAAAATAAATTATATAAAACATTTATCTTCGTTTAAAATAAAATAATTATGAAAACTAAATTCTTGTTACTAACTTTATTTACAACCATATTTATTGGCTGTAATTCACCTAAAAACAATCAATTTGATAAAGATATGCTTTTAGAAAGCATTAAAATCTTATCTCACGATTCTTTGGAAGGAAGAGGTTTCTCTAAAGCTGGAAATTACAAAGCTCAAAAATTTATCGCTAAAAGATTCGAAGAAATAAGTTTAGAAAAAATGTTTGACGATTCTTACATTCAAGAGTTTCCTTATACATTTTCAGGTAAAAGAAGATTGAGAATGTTTCCAATAGCTGGAATTGAAAAAGATGCAGAAAACATTTCTGACACAACAGTTATTGGTGGAAATGTAATTGGAAAAATTTCTGGAAAAATTGACAAAACAATAGTAATTACTGGGCATTTAGATCATTTAGGCGTTAAAAATGGAGAAATTTACAATGGCGCAGATGACGATGCTTCTGGAACTGCTGCTTTGTTTGCAATTGCTTCTTATTTCAAAAAAAACAAACCAAAACATACGTTGGTTTTTGCTGCTGTAGATGCTGAAGAAATTGGTTCTTTAGGTGCAGATTATTTCTTAAAAAACTATACTGACAAACAAAATATCGTTTTAAATATTAATATGGATATGATAGCTCATAACGATTCTTTGCAATTATATGCATCTGGTTTGCATCATTATCCGCAGTTGAAAGAACCGCTTCAAAATATAGAATCTCCAATAACTTTGTTGTTCGGACATGACAACCCTACTGATAAATCAAAAGACGATTGGACGTTTTCTTCTGATCACAGAATTTTTCATAAAGAGAAAATTCCGTTTATTTATTTTGGTGTAGAAGACCATAAAGATTATCATAAAGCAACTGATACTTTTGAAAACATCAACCAAGATTTTTATGTAGATGCTGTAAAATTGATTATTAAAGCGATTGAAAATTATGATTCATTTTTAGAATAAAATCAATATTTTAAAATTTTAACTATGAAAAATACCATTACAAAAGGTTTTATTTTATCTGGATTGTCGAATATTGTTGCTGTTTTAATCCTATCAAGATTTTTTACGAACGAATTTATTCCGAAATACGACAATGTAGTAATGTCTAATTTTGGTTTATTAATGATTATTGTTTGGGGTTTTGCTTATATTTCTGTAGCTAAAAGTTATTCGAAAGTAAAATGGTTGGTGGCTGTTTTTGCTGTTGAAAAACTAATTTATGCGATTATTTGGGCTCTTTGGAGATTAAAGAATGATGTTTCTCCAATTTTCGACGAAGATATAATGGCTGGAATCTTCTATTCTATTTACGGAATTAACGATATTATTTTCTTTTTCTTCTTTTCGTACGTTTTTATAAAACTATCTAAAAAATAAATAGCTAATCTCTTTTTTATCAGTACTTTTGCACGCAATTTGAAAACAACGAAATGAAGCGCATAAAACAATACAAAAAACTTTTTAACGTAGAAGGAGCTATCGATTTAAAAGATCTTAAAAAAACCTACAGAGGTTTAGTTAAAGAATGGCATCCTGATAAATTTTTAGAAGAAGACAAAAAAGAGGAAGCAGAAATTAAAAGTACAGAAATTATTGATGGTTACCACTTTTTAGTAAGTATTGCTCCTGAAACAAAAGAAGCAAATTTAGATGCTTACAAAAAGACAATTACAGAGTTTCAAGTAGCAGATTGGCATCATAAAAGCATGTTGTTAGAAGTTACTTTTACAGATGGAAATTCTTACGAATACTTTGGTGTAAGTAAAATTTTATTCGGAAAATTTGTAAATGCAAAATCTATGAATAACTTCGGTAAAAGAAATATTTTTAATTCTTTTACTTACAGAAAATCTATGAAAGCTTCTGTAAACGCTTAATTATAAATTTCTATTGAATAGAAATTACTCAAATAAAAAAAGAGATTACTTTAAAAGTAATCTCTTTTTTTATTGCTTTCAAGTTTAAGAAACCTACTCCAAAGCTCCTAAATAACGTTCTGCATCTAAAGCAGCCATACAACCTGTACCTGCTGCAGTTACTGCTTGTCTGTATTCTTTATCTTGGATATCTCCAGCAGCAAAAACTCCTGGTAAATTCGTTTTTGTCGTTTTTCCTTTCGTAATTAAATAACCTGTTTCGTCCATATCTAAAACTCCTTTAAACAAGTCGGAATTTGGTGTATGTCCAATCGCAATAAAAACTCCAGTTACAGGAATATCATGCGTTTCTTTTGTCTGGTTATTTATTGCTCTAACACCTTCCACTACATTTGTACCTAAAACTTCGTCTATTTCAGTATTATATAAAACTTCAATATTTTTAGTTTTATTTACTCTATGCTGCATCGCTTTAGATGCTTTCATATAATCTTTACGAACCAAAATGGTTACTTTACTACAAATGTTTGCTAAATAAGTTGCTTCTTCTGCAGCAGTATCTCCTGCTCCAACCACTACTACATCTTGTCCTTTATAGAAAAATCCGTCGCAAGTTGCACATGCAGAAACACCTCCACCAATTAAACGTTGTTCACTTTCTAATCCTAAATATTTTGCAGTTGCTCCTGTAGAAATAATTACAGTTTCTGCCTCAATATGTTTGTTTTCGTCCACAATAATTTTGTGAATTCCACCAACTTCTTCGCTTAAATCTACTTTTGTAACCAATCCAAAACGAACTTCTGTTCCAAAACGTTCTGCTTGTTTTTTTAGATCTTCCATCATGGCAGTTCCATCTGTACCTTCAGCATAACCTGGAAAATTATCAACTTCTGTAGTCGTTGTTAATTGACCTCCCATTTGCATTCCTGTATACATTACTGGTTTCATATCTGCTCTTGCTGCATAAATAGCCGCTGTGTAACCTGCAGGTCCTGAACCAATAATTAAGCATTTTATTTTTTCTATATTTTCTGACATAATTAGTATTGAAAAATTTGATTACAAATCTATATTTTTAGATTTATTTATGCCACTTTTCCCTATGAATAATTATAATTAGTTAATAACAAAAACTTATAGATTGTTTATAATGAAGTAAATTACTCTTTAGAAATTTTTTCGACTTCTTTTTCAGTAATCATTTTATCGTTTTTATTTCCCCAAGAATTGGTAATATAATTCATTACATCTGCAACCTCATCATTGTCTAAACCTGGTTTAGACATTCTTTTATTATACCGAATACCATTAACAGTTATTTTACCTTTCATTCCATATTTAACTGCACGAATACTAGCTTCTCTATTTTCCATTAAATAGTCTGATTTTGCCAAGGGTGGATATATTTTAACCTTGCCTTCTCCAGATGGTAAATGACAAACTTTACACATATCAGCATAAATCATTTTCCCTCTTTTTATACTCTGTTTAAACACTAACTCTTGCTCTTCTTTAGATACATTTTTACAAGAACTACCACCTATAATTAGGCTTAAAAAAATTAAACAAACAAATGCTAAAAGAAAATTATTCTTCATTTTATAAATATTACGGATTAATTCTTACAATTCCAACACCTTCAATTCCAGCATATAAATAGCCATCATTACCTTGCTCCAAAGAACGAACTCTTCCCAATCCTTCTAAAATTTTCTCTTCGTTTATCACTTTTCCGTCTTTTAATGTACAGTTAGAAATATATTGAAACTTTAGTGAGCCAACTAATAAATTACCTTTCCAATTCGGATATTTATCAGAATTTACAAAAGCCATTCCACTTGGCGCAATCGATGGTGTCCAATAATGTAAAGGTTGTTCCATGCCTTCTTTTTTAGTGATTTCTGTAAATTTTGATCCTGAATAATTAACTCCATAACTAATTACTGGCCAACCATAATTTTTTCCTTTTTTTATAATATTTATTTCATCACCACCTTTTGGACCATGTTCATGAGACCAAATTTCGTTCGTAAACGGATTTATTTCCATTCCTTGAGGATTCCTATGTCCGTAACTAAAAATTGCTTTTTTAGCATTCTCTTCATTTACAAACGGATTGTCTTCAGGAATTGTTCCATCGTCATTTAATCTATAAATTTTACCACCATCTCTGGTAATATCTTGCGGATTCTCATCTCTATTTCCTCTATCTCCAACACTAAAATACACACGATTTTGTGCATCAAAAACAATTCGAGAGCCAAAATGTTGTCCCTTTCTACTATTTGGTGTTGCTTTGTATAAAACTTTTTTGTTGATGAGTTTATTATCCTTCAATTCGGCACTCATTAAAGCAGTATTTGCTCCTTTTCCTTCACCTTCAGAGGAAGCATATGTAAAATAAACTCGATTATTTTCTTTAAAATTTGGATGCAATTCTATATCTAACAAACCTCCTTGACCACGCAACGTAACTTCTGGCATTCCTTTAATTTCAATCTTTTTTCCATCTTTAAAATGAATTAAATGTCCTTCTTTTTCAGTAATTAATATTGAATTGTCTGGCAAGAAAGTAAATCCCCATGGAATATCGATATCCGTAATAATAATTTCATAGGTTTTATCTTTTGATTCTTGTGAATAACAAGAAGAAAACAACATTAAAAAACTGATTAATAAGAGATAAGAATATTTCATTTTAAATCGAAATTAAATTATAAAAATTTAATACAATATATAAATATTATTCTATCTTTGCAGTCCTTAAATTGATGACTATTTTCGGGGTGTAGCGTAGCCCGGTCATCGCGCCTCGTTTGGGACGAGGAGGTCGCAGGTTCGAATCCTGCCACCCCGACTAAAAGTAATACCAATAGAAACTAAAACCTTGTAAATCGTATGATTTACAAGGTTTTGTAGTTTTTAGGCTATCATAAGAATTGAATCAAAATGATTTAATTCGGTTAACAATTCGGTTCACACTTTTAAAAACCAAAAGTGTGAACCGAATGAAAACTTAAAAATCTGTAATTGAAATAGTTGATTTGACTTTCGTCTTAAATGAATGTTTAATTAAAAGACGACAACTATGCAACCACAAACCAATTTCAACCTATTATTCTGGGTTAATGCTTCACGTGCTAAAAATAATCTTGTTTCAGTTTACGCAAGAATAACAGTAAATGGTAAAAGAGCTAATATTAGCCTAAAAAGAAAAGTAACAGTTTCTGAATGGAATTCTAACAAAGGAAGAGCTAGGGGAACTAAACAAGATTCTCGATTATTAAATCGTTATTTAGATAATGTAAAAAATAGAATCTATGAAGCCCATCAAGAATTAGTAAAAGAAAAAGCTTTCATTTGTTCTCAAAGTATCAAAGCTCGTTTTTTAGGAGAAGATAATGAAGAATACTCATTACTAACATTAGTTGATTATCATAACACCCAAATGAGTGAATCTTTAACCTACGGTACTTTAAAAAATTACTTTACAACTCAAAAATACATCAAGTTATTTTTAACAAAGAAAAGGAAAATTCAAGATGTCTATTTATCACAATTAACGTATCGTTTTATAGTTGACTTTGAAAAGTTCCTTCGCTCTTATGCTCCTGAAGACCATCAAAAACAAATGGAAAACAATACAGTTATGAAACATATTCAAAGACTTCGTAAAATGGTAACATTAGCTTATAAAATGGAATGGATTGAAAAAGACCCTTTCATAAAGTTCAAGCCTACTTATATTAAAAATGAACGTGAATTTTTAAGAGAAGATGAGCTGCAAGATATTATAGAAAAAGAATTTAGCATAGAAAGATTAACCCTAGTCAAAGATTTGTTTATTTTTAGTTGTTATACTGGCTTATCATATATTGATGTTATGCAATTAAATGAGGATAATATTGCTTTAGGAATAGATGGTGGTAGGTGGATTATTACTTACAGACAAAAAACACATAATAAAGTAAAAATACCTCTACTACCAATAGCAGAAATGTTAATTAACAAATATAATGGTCACATTAAAACTAAGAAAACTAGAACGCTATTTCCTAACATTTCAAATCAAAAATTAAATTCTTATTTGAAAGAAATTGCAGATTTATGTAGAATAAAGAAAAACCTTACATTCCATATTGCTAGACATACTTTTGCCACTACTATTACCTTAAGCAATGGTGTTCCAATAGAAACTGTTTCAAAATTATTAGGACATACTAAAATTGCTACTACTCAAATTTATGCTAAAGTTATCGAAAGAAAAGTTAGTGATGATATGGCTTCATTAAGAAATAAATTAGAAAAATCAGTGTATAAAGATTACAAGTCTCAAAATCAATAAATAGTCAAACAAAGTGAGTTGTTCTTTTTTTTAACATAAAATTTAATCTTTTTTATTTCATTATTGTACCTTTGTGGTTAGAATGAAAGAATTTTCTCATAAAATATTAGCTATTTTAATGTCGTTTGTAGTTTTATTTTCTACAACTTCATTTGCAATCACAAAACATTATTGTGGTGATACCCTTGTGGATACAGCTATTTTTGAAAAAGCCACTTCTTGTGGTATGGAAGTTCAAAACACATCTTCTTTGTCTGATTGTTCCAGTTTAAAAATAGACTGTTGCAGTGATCAACAAATTGTAAAAAATGCTCAAGATGAACTTCAATCTTCAGTAGATAAAATTTCTTTTGAGCAAAAAGTGTTTATTGCTTCATTCATTTATTCTTATATAAACTTATTTGAAGGTTTAGATAAAAATGTATCTTCTTTTGAAGAATACGTCCCACCTATCGTCACGAATCAAATCTACAAGATTGACGAGAGTTATTTAATTTGATTTTTAAACAATAGACCGTATTGTCCTATAACTGCATAGTTATAAGGATAATTTGTTGTATTCGGTGTTTTTTCCAAACACCATTGTCTAATTGTTTAATTATCAAAACAAATGATAAATAAAAGTATAAAATTTTTAATAGAAAATAAACTCGTAGCAGTTCTATTACTTATTCTTTTTATAGGATGGGGAACTGTAAATGCGCCTTTTAATTGGGACACAGGATTTTTACCAAGTAACCCTGTTGCTGTTGATGCCATTCCCGATATTGGCGAAAATCAACAAATAGTATTTACCAAATGGGATGGTCGTTCTCCCCAAGATATTGAAGACCAAATTACCTATCCACTAACAACTTCATTATTAGGTATACCAGGAGTAAAAACCATACGTAGCTCTTCTATGTTTGGCTTCTCTAGTATCTATATCATTTTTGAAGAAGATATTGAGTTTTACTGGAGTCGAAGTCGAATTCTAGAAAAACTAAATTCATTACCTAGCGGATTATTACCCGAAGGTGTAAACCCTGCTTTGGGTCCAGATGCAACAGGTTTAGGTCAAATATTTTGGTACACCTTGGAGGGTCGTGATGAAAAAGGAAATGTTACTGGTGGTTGGGATTTACAAGAGTTACGTAGTATTCAAGACTACTATGTAAAATATGCTTTATCATCTGCCAGTGGAGTTTCTGAAGTAGCTTCTATTGGAGGATATGTAAAGGAATATCAAGTTGATGTCAATCCTGAATTAATGAGACAGTATAATATCACTTTAAGTCAAGTGGTAAAAGCTGTAAAACAAAGTAATAAAGATATTGGTGCTCAAACGTTAGAAATCAATCAAGCTGAATATTTAGTTCGTGGTTTAGGCTATGTAAAATCAATCTCAGATATTGAAAATGCAGTAGTAACTTCAGAAAACTTTACGGCTATAAAAATTAAAGATATAGGAAAAGTTTCCTTAGGTCCTGCAACTCGTAGAGGATTATTAGACAAGGAAGGTGCTGAGGTTGTTGGTGCTGTTGTAGTAGCAAGGTATGGAGCAAATCCTATGGAAGTTATTAATAACGTTAAAGAAAAAATTAACGAATTAAGTGCAGGTTTACCTTCTAAAGTGTTAGCAGATGGTAGAACCTCACAAGTAACTATTGTTCCATTTTATGATAGAACAGAACTAATCCAAGAAACCTTAGGAACGTTAAACGAAGCTTTAACATTAGAAATTCTAATAACAATTTTGGTGATTATGATTATGGTTTTTAATCTTCGAGCTTCAATTCTAATATCTGGCCTACTTCCTGTTGCTGTGTTAATGGTATTTATTGCGATGAAACTTTTTAATGTAGATGCAAATATTGTAGCACTTTCAGGTATTGCAATTGCTATTGGAACGATGGTTGATGTCGGCGTCATACTTTCAGAAAATATTATTCGTCACCTAGATGAAGATGATGGAACACTACCCATAAATACAGTTGTTTATAATGCAACCGCAGAAGTTTCTGGTGCGATTATTACAGCAGTAATGACAACAATTATCAGTTTCATACCTGTATTTACAATGATTGGTGCAGAAGGAAAACTTTTCCGACCATTAGCATTTACAAAAACCTTTGCTTTAACGGCTTCTATAATTGTTGCCTTATTTTTAATTCCACCTTTTGCAGCATTTTTATTCAGAAAGAAAACCGTGAAAAAGAGTTTTAATTATATAGTAAATAGCATCCTAATAATTGTCGGTTTTATAGCGATGTTATATGGCTATTGGTTAGGAATTATCTTAATAGGGTTTGGAATTACTGGAGTTTTAAAACTTCAAGAAAAAATAAATGAAAAGAAAGCAAACCTTGTTAATATCATTATTTCTGTTTCAGCAATTGTAATTCTATTAGCAGAATATTGGAGACCATTAGGAGTTGATAAAAGTATCTTTTGGAACCTCATTTTTGTAAGTATTATTTGTTTTGGTTTACTAGGTCTTTTCTCATTATTCATAAAGTTTTATACCCGTATTTTAAAGTGGTGTTTAGATCATAAATTATTATTCTTATCTGTTCCTACTGCTATCGTAATTGCAGGTGTTTTCATTATGAAAAATACAGGTAAAGAATTTATGCCATCATTAAATGAAGGTTCATTTCTTTTAATGCCAACTTCAATGCCTCATTCTGGTGTTGAAGAGAATAAAAGAGTATTGCAACAATTAGATATGGCTGTTGCAACTATTCCAGAAATAAAAACGGTTGTTGGTAAATCAGGTAGAACAGAATCTGCTTTAGACCCTGCTCCATTATCAATGTATGAAAACGTTATTCAATACAAATCAGAATACGCATTGAATGAGAACGGAAAAAGACAACGATATAAAGTAAATGAAGAAGGTTTATTCGCTTTAAAAAATGGTCAATTCATAGCAAACCCAAACAATTCTGAGAATACTACTTTCAGTAGTATTAAAAGCTCTCAATTAGTTGAAGATAATGATGGGGAATTTTATAGAAACTGGCGTCCAAAAATTGAATCACCTGATGATATTTGGAAAGAAATTGTTAGAGTAACAAAACTTCCTGGTGTTACTTCTGCTCCAAAATTACAACCTATTGAAACACGTTTGGTAATGTTACAAACTGGTATGCGTGCACCAATGGGAATAAAAGTAAAAGGGCAAGATTTAAAACAAATTGAAGATTTTGGCATTCAATTGGAAGATATTTTAAAGCAAGCTGAAGGTGTTAAACAAGAAGCCGTTTTTGCAGATCGTATTGTTGGTAAACCTTATTTATTGATTGATATAGATAGAGAGAAAATAGCACGTTATGGTATTACTATTGAAGAAGTCCAAAACGTTCTTAAAGTAGCTGTTGGTGGTATGGTATTAACCCAAACTGTTGAAGGTAGAGAACGTTATGGTATTCGTGTTCGATATCCTAGAGAATTACGTGGCAATCCAGAAGATTTAAAACAAATTTACATACCTGTTGCAAAAGGAAGTTCTATTCCATTAAGTGAAGTTGCTACTATTAGATATGAACAAGGACCACAAGTAATTAAAAGTGAAGATACTTTTTTGGTAGGTTATGTTTTATTTGACAAGTTAGATGGTTTTGCAGAGGTAAACGTAGTAGAAAATGCACAAGCACTAATTCAAGAAAAAATAGATAATGGTGAGCTAATTGTACCAAAAGGTATTAACTACAAATTCACAGGAACCTATGAAAATCAATTAAGAGCAGAAGAAACATTGTCTGTAGTTGTTCCTCTTGCGTTAGCAATTATATTTCTGATTTTGTATTTCCAGTTTCGTTCAGTCGGAACATCTTTAATGGTTTTTACAGGTATTGCAGTTGCTTTTGCAGGTGGTTTTATAATGATATGGCTATATGGTCAAGGTTGGTTTTTAAACTTTAATTTTTTTGGTGAGAATCTACGAGAACTATTCCAAATGCACCCAATTAATTTGAGTGTAGCCGTTTGGGTAGGTTTTATAGCCCTGTTTGGTATTGCTACGGATGATGGTGTTGTAATGGCAACATACCTAACTCAAATTTTTGATAGAGATACACCTAAAAACAAAAAAGAAATTAGAGCATCTATTGTAGAAGCTGGAGAAAAAAGAATCAGACCTTGTTTGATGACTACAGCTACAACAATCTTAGCATTATTACCCGTTTTAACCTCAACAGGTCGTGGTAGTGATATTATGATTCCTATGGCTATTCCAAGTTTTGGAGGAATGTTAATTGCTCTAATTACCTTATTTGTTGTTCCTGTACTATACAGCTGGAAAGCTGAAATTCAACTTAAAAAATCAGCAAAATGAAACATATAAAAATTTTAATATTCGTTCTATTTGTTTCTGTGTCTGTAAAAGCACAACAGTTAGAAAGCCTTATAGAAATAGCATTGGCCAATAATCCAGAAATTCAAAAATTTGAATTGAGGTATAAAATTGCTTCAGAAAAAATAAATGAAGTGAATACAATTCCGAATACTGAATTTGGTGTAGGTTATTTTGTTAGTGAACCAGAAACAAGAACAGGTGCTCAACGCTTTAAGGTATCTGCAAAGCAAATGATACCTTGGTTTAACACGATTGCTGCTCGTGAGAATTATGTAGGTTCATTAGCCAAAGCAAAGTATGAAGATATTGTAATTGCAAAGCGCAAATTAATGACTTCTGTATCACAATCGTATTACAATTTGTATGCTAACAAAGCGAAACAAAAAGTATTGATAGAAAATATAGAATTATTAAAAACCTACGAAACATTAGCTTTAACATCGGTTGAAGTTGGTAATGCTTCTGTAGTTGATGTTTTAAGATTACAAATGCGTCAAAACGAATTGCAGCAATTACTAGATGTTTTGATTCAACAATTTATTGCAGAACAGACTGTTTTTAACAAACTCTTAAATCGTGAGAAAGCAGTAAAAGTTACTGTTATTAATGAGTTAACAATTCCTTCAGAATCTTTTGAGGATAATTCGAAAGTTTTGGAGTTACATCCAGAGTTATTAAAATTCGATAAGCTTTATTATTCTGTAGAACAATCTGAATTGTTAAACCAAAAAGAGAGCAGTCCAATGATTGGTTTTGGATTAGATTATATAAATGTAGAAAAACGCCCAAATTTAGATTTTGGCGACAATGGTAAAGATATTATAATGCCAATGGTGTCTATATCAATTCCAATATTCAACAACAAATACAAATCGAAAACAAAACAAAATCTATTACAACAGGAAGAGATATTATCACAAAAGCAAGAACGTCTTAATAAACTTATAACTCGTTTAGATAAAGCTGTTAATGATAGAGTTTCAGCTCGTATTAGTTACAAAACACAATCAAAAAATTTAAAACAAGCAAAAAATGCTCAGGACATTCTAATGAAGAGCTACGAAACAGGAAAAATAGATTTCAATGATGTTTTAGACATTCAGGAATTGCAATTAAAGTTTCAACTAAATCAAGTAGAGTCTATTAGAAAATATTACATACAATCAACAATTATTAATTATTTAACAAATTAAGATGATGCAAACATTAAATATAAAAAATATGGTTTGTAATCGTTGTAAAACAGTTGTTAGTCAAACATTTAATAATGAAGGGTTTCAGGTTTTATCTATAGAACTTGGTAAAGTAGTATTTGAAGAAAATATAAACAACAATTTTATCAAACTTGAAGGAGCATTAAAAAAAGAAGGTTTTGAACTTATAAAAGAGACTTCTGTAGAACTGATTGAAAAAATTAAAATTGCACTTATTAAGCATATAGATATAAATGATACAGATTATATACTTTCTGAATTAGCAAATGAATTGGGGAAAACCTATTCTTTTTTGAGTAAGTCTTTTAGTAAATCCGAAGGCATAACACTTGAGAAATATTTTATAAACCTTAAAATTGAAAAAGTAAAAGAATACATACAGTTAAATCAATTAAATTTCTCTGAAATAGCATACAGTTTAAATTATAAAAATAGCAGTCATTTGGCTAAACAATTTAAAAATAGCACAGGAATTACAATGACAGATTATAAAAAATTACAAACTTGGAATAGAAAACCTTTAGACCAAATTGTATAAATATGAACCATAATTAGAATAATACACCTTTTTGTTCTGTAGTAACTTTGATTACTTATAATAATGAATAATAAAATGAAAACTAAAATAATTTCAATTTTTCTTATTGCTTTAACTACCATTGTTTTTGCTCAAGAGAAACAAGCAACAGAAGGAAATATAAATAACCTTCCAGTAAGAGAACACACAATAACTTTGCGTGAAGCAACTGTAAATAAAGCTGGTAAAGACGTTATGGGAATGACTGTAAACGGAACAATTCCTGGTCCAACTTTAGAGTTTACAGAAGGAGAATATGCTGTTATTTATGTAAAAAATGAAATGAGTGTAGAAACCTCTGTGCATTGGCACGGCCTTTTATTGCCAAATTTTTATGATGGTGTTCCATACTTAAATACACCACCTATAGAACCTGGGCATACACAGAAATACGAATTTCTAATAAAACAATCTGGTACTTATTGGTATCATTCTCACACGATGTTACAAGAACAAAGTGGTGTTTATGGTTCCATTGTTATTCAACCTAAAGAAAAAGTCTTAGACTATGACAAGGAGTTAGTCTTGATGTTATCTGATTGGACAAATGAAAAACCAATGAGCGTGCTTCGAAATTTAAAACGAGGTAATGAATGGTATGGTATTAAAAAAGGTACATCTACACCGCTAAATAAAGTCATAGCTCGTGGTGCATTTGGTGCACAGCTTAATTTTTGGAGACAACGTATGCAAGGAGCAGATATAGCAGATTTATATTACCCAGATTTTTTAATTAATGGAGAAGAAAGCATTGAGTACCCAGAATTTAAGCCAGGAGAAAAAGTAAGATTACGAATTATTGATGGAGGGGCTTCAACTTCTTTTTGGATGACCTTTGGTGGTCAAGATCCACTATTAGTTTCTGCGGATGGATTAGATGTCGTACCTGTTAAAAAGAATAAAACATTTATAGCCATTGCAGAAGCTTATGATTTTATTGTAACCATTCCAGTTGAAGGAAAAATAGAATTCAGAATTACAGCACAAGATGGTTCTGGAACAGCATCCGCATTTTTGGGTACTGGTAAAGTTTTAAAAGCACAAGAAATTCCGAAGCCAGACAAAATTGGAATGATGATAAAAATGGCTAAAATGGATATGAAAATGGGTGCACACGCATTAAAATATCGTCCAAATAAAGATGAACGTTTTAAAATGAAGGATGAATATGGTATGCAGATGGATAAAATGAAAGGAATGAAAATGGATAGAGAAATGAAGATGGATCATTCCAAAATGTCTGGGATGGATATGAACAAACCAAAAGACACAATAGCAATGAGTAAAATGAACCATTCTAATATGACAGGAATGGGTATGAAAAAAGAGAATACTATGCCAGCAATGAAAATGGAAGAAATGGATTTATTTGCTGAATATAATTACGATTATTTGAAGTCGCCAGAGAAAACCAACTACGATAAAAATGTTCCTGTAAAAGAAGTTCTATTGAACCTTACAGGAAATATGAATCGTTATATCTGGAGTATGAATGGTGTTCCGTTATCTGAAGCTGATAATATCAAAATAAATAATAAAGAGGTAACAAGAATTACGTTCAATAACCTTACAATGATGCACCATCCAATGCATTTACACGGTCACTTTTTTAGAGTATTGAATGAAAATGGAGATTATTCACCATTAAAGCACACAGTAAATGTGCCACCAATGCAAAAAGTAACTTTAGAGTTTTATGGAAATAATGGCGATGAAGCTGGCGACTGGTTTTTCCACTGCCATATTCTTTACCATATGATGGGTGGTATGGCAAGAGTAATGTCTTATGACACACCAAGAGACCCACGAATGGATGAATTTCCAGCTTCAAAAATTATCGCAGAAACAGATAAATGGTATTCTTGGGGATTGGCAGATATTGCTTCAAATAACACAGCAATTAACTTAACAACATCTAATTTAAGAAATCAATTTAATGCATCTTTCGAATACGGATGGAACAAAAATTTGGAAGGAGAATTTACTTATGAACGCTATCTACACGATTATTTAAGAGTATTTGGTGGGGTAAATATAGAAAATGAAACACGTGGTAGTTTAGATAAATTAAATACTACAGCAGTTGTTGGTCTTCGTTATTTAACACCTTACTTATTCAATTTAGATGTTAGAGTAGATAATAAATTAAGACCAAGAATTGGATTAGGAAGAAGTATAATGATTTTTCCTAAACTGTCTGTTTTCGGTTATTATGAATATCAAATAGATTTAGGTTTTGTTGACACTTTACCAACAAATAAAGATTTCACTTCAGAAACAGTTTGGAGCGCAGGAGCAGAATATATGCTATCAAGAAATTTCTCTTTAATGGCGAGTTACGACAATCGTTTTGGTGCAGGTGGTGGATTGTCATTACGATTTTAAGAATGAATAGTAATAAATCAATTATAAATTTAAAACCAATAAAAATGAAAACAGTAAGAACAACAACAGCAATTTTAGCAGTAGTGTTAATAACATTTACAGCAGTTTCTTGTAAAAACAACAAGAAAGAACAAATTAAAAAAGAAGAGAATCATTCAAAAATGAAGCATGATAATAGTGACGGCCATCATGATGGAGAGAAAAAAGAAATGACTATGAATGGCAATGAAAAAGGAAACTCTGAAGCAATTTTAACCGCTTATTTTAATTTAAAAGATGCATTAGTTTCTGATGATGAAGCAAAAGCAAAAGAACTTGGTGCTTCATTAGAAAAAAAATTAGAAAATTTAGATATTTCTAAATATACTGATGCTCAAAAATTAGAATTAAAAGATATTATTAAAGATGCAAAAGAACATGCAGAGCATATTTCTAAAAGTCCGATAGCACATCAAAGAGAGCACTTTAAAGTTTTAAGTAAAGACATGATAGATATAGTTGCTATAACTGGTACTTCTAATAAATTATATGAGCAATATTGTCCAATGTACGATAAAGGAAGTGCTTGGTTAAGTATGAATGAAGAAGTGCGTAACCCTTATTATGGGAGCAAAATGCTAAAATGCGGAAAAGTACAAAGAGAAATTAACTAAATGAAAACTGTTAAAATCATATTGTTGATTTTATTGGTCGCTTTTGTGGGAATTCAATTTGTACCCACAGAACGCAACCAAACTGATATTGTACCAGTAACCGATTTTATGTTGGTAAATAATGTGCCAAATAATATAAAAAACAAGTTGCAAGTATCTTGTTATGATTGCCATAGTAACAACACTAAATACCCTTGGTATAATAAAATACAACCAATTGCTTGGTTTTTAGAAGAACATATTAAAGATGGCAAAAAAGAATTAAATTTTAGTGAATGGGGTTCTTTAACAAATCGGAGAAAAGTCAGCAAATTACGATCAATTATTAAACAAATAGAAAGCGGAGAAATGCCATTAAATTCTTACACGTTAATTCATAAAGATGCAAAATTCTCAAGCGAAGAAACGAATGAAATAATCAATTTTATCGCCCAATTAAAAGATAATTTATAAAAATAAAAAAATAGTAAAAGATACTTGAACTTGAGAGAAAGTCTTATTTTTTTTTGGTTGATTGGATACGGTCTAACTCTCATTTTTGGGTATTATTTTAATAAGAGATTAAAATGAAAGAATGTTGTAAAAACGGTTTTCAAGACACCGAAAAAAAGTCTAATATAAAAAATGGTTCAATTATATAGTATATATAATACTATTTTTAATAGTTGGTGGTGCATTGGTACTTCAATTATTTAGTTAATAAATAAATTAAAATGCCTAAAGAAAACACTGTAGAAAAATCTAAAAGCACAGACTTTTACAAACAACTATTTAAAAAAGTAATACTTACTACCAGTATAGTTATTGCTTCATCTTTAAGTTATACCTTATGGATTGTTGTAGATTCTGACAGTATATTTCTACCTTTTTTAATTGTTAGTTTGGCATTTTTTAAAACCATTTTTATTGTAAAGTTAACTTTTACACAATTAAGCAAAATAATAGGAGAAAGTCATCAACTTACTCACGTTCTTACTTTATTTGGGATCTTATTTATTTTAATTGTGCTATCATTTTCAGCAGATTATCAGGCTTTATATGTATTAAATTCAGAAAATTTTAAATTTGAAACGATTCCAAATAACTCGTTTTTCTTACAATTTTTTGAGTTTTTGTATTTCAGTTTTATAACTTTTTCTTCTGTTGGATATGGAGATATTGTACCCATTTCTATAGCAGGAAAACTAATTGTTATTTTAGAAGTTGTTTTAAGCTTTTTCGTTTTAGTTTTTGGTATTTCAAAAATCAATAGAATCCATATAAACAAATAATCCTTTTTAAAACTTAAATTATGAAAGTACTTAAATTTATTACTCTATTAACTCTTTTCCTTTTAACAGTTAATCTTACGAATGCACAGGATACTTCTAATATTAAAGACAAAAAAGAAGTAAAATCCGTAATGAAAGCTTATAAAGATGCAATACAAAATTTAACAACAGAAGGCACTTTTGAACTTTTTACACCAGATGCTATCATATTTGAGCAAGGAAAATTAGAGGGTACATACAAAGAATACATATCGCATCATTTGGGGCCAGAATTAGGACATTTTAAAAGTTTTACTTTTTCTGATTATGCAATTCAGACAACTGTAAATTCTCCATACGCCTTTACAACTGAAAATTATATCTACACAATAGTTTTAAAAGCTAATAAAACCAAAAGCACAAAAGAACGAACTATTAAAAGTAAGGGAGTAGCTACATCAATATTGCAAAAAATAGATGGAAAATGGAAGATAATTCATTCTCACACCTCATTTAAAAAACTAAAAATCTAATTGATTATGAAAAACATTTTAGTTCCAACAGATTTTTCAGATAACTGTCAAAAAGCAGCACATTTAGCAATAAAAATGGCTGTTCTTTACAAGGCTGAAATTCATTTTCTACACCAACTACATACACCAGTAGATTGGGTGAAACTTAATAAAACTGATGAACATAATTACCCAGAAATACTTAAAAAAATTGGGAAAGCTAAAAACAGCCTAAGAGGATTAGATAAAGAAGCAGTAGATAAGGGGTTAACCTCTAGAACTTTTTTAGAATTCATCTCAGATAACAATGCTATCGCCACACATACGCACGATTTTCATCACGATTTTATAATAACTGGTAGTAAAGGAACAGAAAAAGGTTTTCTGAATGAAATTTTAGGTAGTAATGTCCAAAACATTATTCGTAAAGCACACGTGCCTATTTTGGTTGTGAAAGATGAAAAAGTAACATTCCCTTTTAAAAATATAGTCTTTGTTTCAGACTTCAACCTAGATGAGGTTAGTGCTTTTGAAAGGGTTTTGAATCTAGCAAAAAAAATCAATGCTAAGATTCATTTACTTCATATAAATACAGATTCAATTTCTAATAACATAAATAATGGATTACAATCCATAAAGAAATTTGTTAAACAATTTCCAAAATTAGAAAATTTTGAAATGCATATTTATAATTCATCTACTGTACTAGGTGGTATTGAAAATTTTGAAGAATCAAATGATGTGGATTTAATTGCAATGAATAGTCATATGAGGGATGGTGTTTTCAGTGTTTTTTCTAAAAGCATTGCAGAAAGCGTGACAAACCATTCAAAAAAACCGATAATCATAACACATCTTTAAAATGTTAAAAGAAAATACTCAAAAACTATCTTTATTAGGCTCTGTTTCGTTAGGTACAGGAGTAATGATTGGCGCTGGTATATTCGTGTTAATGGGGCAAATTGCAGAATTAGTAGGTGATTTGTTTCCAATCGCATTCATTGCAGGTGCAGTTGTAGTAGGTTTTAGTTCTTATTCTTATGTTAAGTTTTCAAATGCCTATCCATCTTCTGGTGGTGTCGCAAAATTTTTAACAAAAGCGTATGGGCCTGGAACTGCTGCTGGTTCTTTCTCTCTATTAATGTATATATCAATGGTGGTTGCAGAAAGTTTAGTTGCTGGTACTTTTGGCGCTTATACTTTACGTTTATTTCCACAAGAGTATGCTGGTTATGCATCCATATTAGGTGTAGTTCTTATTGGTACAGCTTATATCATAAATATTTCTGGTAATAAAATTATTGAAGCAACTGCTACTTTTACTGCAATTATTAAAATAGTGGGTATTGCATTGTTAGCAATTTCTGGATTGATTATTTCAGGCTTACCTACAATAACAGGAAATTATATACCAACCAATAGTCAACCATTACCCGAAGGATTTGGGTTTGTAGCTGCATTGGCACTATCAATTCTTGCTTTTAAAGGGTTTACAACGATTACAAATCAAGGAGGAGATATTAAAAATCCACACAAAAATGTTGGTCGCTCTATAATTATTTCAATTGCAGTTTGTACAATTATCTATGTTATTTTAGCATTATCAGTTGCAGGTGCATTAAGTATTGATGAAATTATTATAGCAAAAGATTATGCATTGGCAGCAGCTGCAAAACCAATATTTGGCGAATGGGGTTCTATTTTAACTATTTTTCTTGCAATTATTGCTACAGTTTCTGGAGTAATTGCTAGCGTTTATTCTGCTTCAAGAATGTTAGGAATGTTAAGTAAAATGAAACAAGTACCTAACCTAAATAGAATTAAAAATCTCAAAAACCCTGCGCTAATTTTTACGGTTTCTTTGGCAATACTTTTAACAATTCTATTCGACTTAACTCGAATAGCTTCTATTGGTGCTATCTTTTATCTAATAATGGATATTGCAATTCATTGGGGGCTTTTCAGGTACCTTAAAAAAGAAGTGAAATTTAATCCAATTATTCCAATAATAGCAATATTTATGGATATCGTTATTTTATCAGCATTCATTTATTTAAAATATGTAAACGATCCTTTTGTACTCATAGTAGCGGGTATAGGAATTGTTCTTGTTTTTCTTTTTCAATTTGTTTTTATGAAATCTCATACAGATAAAGATGGGAATATGCATATGGAAATGAAAATGGGTGATGAAGAAATGATGAAAATGTAAAACTTTAAAATTATGAAACATACATATAATATACAAGGAATGACTTGCAATGGTTGTAAAACCAATGTAGAAAATGCTTTAAGTACTCTAAAAGAGATTACAAAAGTAGAAGTATTTTTAAAAGAAAAAACAGTAGCTATAGAAATGTCTTCACATATTTCTTTAGAAAAATTACAAGAAACTTTATTGAATGCTGGGTTACATTATACAATTGAAATGCCTGGTCATAATAAGCATAAAGAAGTGAAATTTATAGAAGAAGGTAATGGTGTTTTTTATTGCCCTATGCATTGTGAAGATGATAAAACCTATAATTCTCAAGTAGGTTGCCCTGTTTGTGGGATGGATTTAGTAGAACAACCAAAACTACAAGTAACAACTGCATATACGTGTCCTATGCATTCTGAAATTATAAAGGATAAACCAGGAAATTGTCCTATTTGTGGAATGGATTTAGTCGCAATAGAACCTTCAGAAAACGAAGAAGATAAAACCTACCTAAAATTGCTTACCAAAATGAAAATTTCTGTACTATTTACAGTACCTATTTTCATAATTGCAATGGCAGATTTAATCCCAGGAAACCCATTAACAAAAATGTTTTCTCAATTTACTTGGAATTGGATTCAATTAATTTTATCTCTTCCTGTGGTATTTTATACTTGTTGGATGTTTTTCGAACGTGCCTATAAAAGTAT
Source organism: Polaribacter pectinis (assembly GCF_014352875.1). Lineage (NCBI taxonomy): Bacteria > Pseudomonadati > Bacteroidota > Flavobacteriia > Flavobacteriales > Flavobacteriaceae > Polaribacter > Polaribacter pectinis. Next base: position 362,063 of record NZ_CP060695.1, on the reverse strand, counting down.
AAAAACTTGGAACCTAAATATGTTTACTCTTATTGGAATAGGTACAGGAGTTGCTTGGTTATTCAGTTTAGTCGCAATGTTTTTTCCAGATGTATTTCCAGATCAATTTAAAACGGAAAGTGGTACAGTATTCGTCTATTTTGAAGCGACAACAGTAATTCTTACATTAGTTTTATTAGGTCAATTACTAGAGGCGAAAGCACATAGTCAAACTAGTGGTGCGATTAAAGAACTATTAAAACTAGCACCAACAGAAGCGACTTTAGTTACAGAATCAGGAGACGAAATCATCTCAATTCATAGTATTAAAAAAGGAGATTTACTTCGTGTAAAACCAGGAGATAAAATTCCGGTAGATGGTAAAATTACAGAAGGTCAGAGTAATATAGATGAATCTATGATAACTGGAGAACCTATTCCTGTGGATAAAAAAATAAATGATGCTGTAAGTTCAGGTACTATTAATGGTACAAAATCTTTTGTGATGATTGCAGAAAAAGTAGGGTCAGAAACCTTGTTATCTCAAATTATCCATATGGTAAACAATGCAAGTCGTTCAAGAGCTCCAATCCAAAAATTAGCAGATAAAATATCTAAATATTTTGTGCCAGTAGTTATTCTTGTTGCCACTATTACTTTTATCATTTGGCGTTATTTTGGACCAGAACCAGCAATGGTTTTTGCTTTTGTAAATTCTATTGCAGTATTAATTATTGCGTGTCCTTGTGCTTTAGGTTTGGCAACACCAATGTCAGTAATGGTAGGTGTGGGTAAAGGTGCACAAAATGGTGTCTTAATCAAAAATGCTGAAGCTTTAGAAAATTTAAATAAAGTAGATGTGTTAATTACTGATAAAACAGGAACAATAACAGAAGGTAAACCATCAGTAGAAAAAGTAATAAATACTGCTGGAGCATTTGATGAAAACTTATTACAAGGCATTGCTTCCTTAAACCAATACAGTGAGCATCCTTTGGCTGAAGCTATTGTGAATTTTGCAAAAGCAAAAAGTGTAAAACTGCTAGAATCAAAAGATTTTGAAGCTGTAATGGGTAAAGGTGTTATTGGTACAGTTAGAAATAAAAAAATTGCTCTTGGTAATAAAAAATTAATGGAATTAGTAAAAGCAAAAATCACTTCTGAATTTGATGCTAAAATTATTACAGAACAAGAACAAGGAAAAACAGTTTCTTACATAGCTATTAATCAAATTGTAGTGGGTTATGTTACCATAACAGATGCAATTAAAGCTACCAGTAAACAAGCAATAAGCGAATTACAAAGACAAGGTATTGAAGTAATTATGTTAACTGGCGATAATAAACGTACTGCAAAATATGTTGCGGATCAATTAAACTTGGCTAGTTTTCAAGCAGAATGTTTACCCGAAGACAAATTAAATGTCATTAAAGAATTACAATCTCAAGGTAAAATAGTTGCAATGGCTGGTGATGGTATTAATGACGCTCCTGCTTTGGCACAAGCTAATATTGGTATAGCAATGGGAACAGGTACAGATGTAGCCATAGAAAGTAGTGAAGTAACTTTAGTAAAAGGTGATTTACTAGGTATTGTTAAAGCAACAAACCTTGGTAAAGCAGTAATGAAAAACATCAAACAAAACCTGTTTTTTGCATTCATTTATAACATTTTAGGAGTGCCAGTTGCAGCAGGTTTATTATATCCAGTTTTTGGAATTTTACTATCACCAATGATTGCAGCAGCAGCTATGAGTTTTAGCTCTGTTTCTGTAATTGTAAACTCATTAAGGTTAAGAAATATTAAATTATAACAATGATAAACAGACAAGCCGCATTAAAAATTAGAAAGACACATCGTTATTTAGGATTGTTTTTAGGTATTCAATTTTTATTTTGGACGATTAGTGGTTTATATTTTAGTTGGACAGATATTGACGAAATTCACGGGGACCAATTTAAAAATTTAGAGTATCAATCAAAAGCATTTAATAATCTTATAAGTCCATCAGATTTAAAAATTCAAAATGGTATCAATACAATAGAACTGAGAGACATTAATAATTCTCCATATTATTGGATTAACAAAGAACAATTATACAATGCTATTGATGGTAGTTTAAAAACTAATATTACTAAAGACGAAGCTTTGTCTGTTGCTAAAAACTATATGAAAGATGGTTTAGAAGTAGTAGATATCAATTTAATTGATGAAACCGGAAAACATCACGAATACAGAGAAAAACTATTACCAGCTTATGTAATCTCTTACGCAAATGATGAAAGCATAAAAGCATATGTGTCCATAAAAGATGGGAAATTTCAAACAGTTAGACATCAAAGTTGGAGATGGTTTGATTTCTTATGGATGACCCACACAATGGATTATGAGGGTAGAGATAATTTTAATACTATCGTTTTAAGAGTCTTTTCACTTTTAGGATTAATCACAGTTTTAAGCGGGTTTTTACTCTGGTTTACCTCATCACCTACAATTAGAAAAATATTAAAAAAAACAAATAAATAATCAATTTAGAAATGAAAAAATACGCAATTTATATCGGAATATTAGCTATTGGTCTAGTATTAGGATGGATACTATTTGGTAATTCATCAACTCAGGAATCTGAGCACAATCATAATAAAACTGTAAAGACAAACCAAAAATGGACCTGCTCAATGCATCCTCAAATTATGAAATCAGAACCAGGAGATTGCCCAATTTGTGGTATGGATTTAATTCCTGCAGAAAGTAGTGCTGAAGGTTTATTAGCAGATCAATTTAAGTTATCAAATAATGCAATGGCTTTGGCAAACATTCAAACTTCATTGGTTGGTAATAGTAATCAGAAAGACAATTTTATAAAATTATCAGGTAAAATTGTAGAAAATGAAGAATCTAATGCTGTTCAAGTAAGTTATTTCTCGGGAAGAATAGAGAAATTAAATGTAAGTTTTACTGGTGAAAAAATTAATAAGGGGCAACTTTTGGCAACTATTTATTCTCCAGAATTATACGCTGCTCAACAAGAACTAATTACGGCTGCTAATTTAAAAGAATCACAACCTGAGCTATACAAGGCAGTTAAGAATAAATTAAAACTTTGGAAACTAAATGAAAAGCAGATAAACCAAATTGAAGCTTCAGGTAAAGTAATAAAGAACTTCCCTGTGTATGCAACAGTTTCCGGTACAGTTTCAGCAAAATTAGTAGAGCAAGGTGATTATATAAAACAAGGGCAACCACTTTTAAAGATTTCAAAACTAAGTACAGTTTGGGGTAATTTTGATGTGTATGAGAATCAAATAGACAACTTTAAGAAAGAGCAAGAAGTTGTGGTTACAACAAATGCCTATGCTAATGAAGAGTTTAATGGGAAAGTAGATTTTATAGACCCAATTTTAAATACCAAAACTAGAACTGTAACATTAAGAGTTGTTTTAAATAATAAGAAGAATAAGTTTAAACCAGGAATGTTTGTTGAAGCTAAAATTAAAAACAAAACTGGTAACAATAATAATGCTGTAAGCATACCTTCTTCTGCTGTTTTATGGACAGGAAAAAGATCTGTTGTTTATATAAAACCAGATACATCAAAGCCAGTTTTTGAAATGCGTGAAATTACGTTAGGGAAAAAACTAGGTGATAATTATGAAGTTTTAGAGGGCTTAAGTAATGGTGATGAAATAGTAACAAATGGTGTTTTCACTATTGATGCAGCAGCACAATTACAAGGTAAGAAATCGATGATGAATAAAGTGGGTGGTAAAGTAATGACAGGTCACGAAGGGCATCTAGGAATGGAAACTACGAAAACAAATAAAAAAGACCATTCTAAAATGGATGAGCGTATCAAAGTTTCAAAGATTTTTCAAAATCAGATAGAAATAGTATTTAATAGTTACATAAAATTAAAAGATGAATTGGTTAATGAGGATGCTAATAATGCAATGTTAACATCAAAAATAATATTAGAAAATATATCTAAAGTAGATATGAAACAATTAAAAGATAAGAATGCACATAATCATTGGATGACTATAGAAAAAGAAATAAAAGCGTCAGCCAATTCAATTTCAAAGAGTTCAGATATCAAAGTTCAAAGAGACCATTTTAAACACCTTTCCTCACATTTAATCAATACAATTAAATTATTTGGTATTAATAAAAAAGTCTTTGTAGAATTTTGCCCAATGGCAAATAATAATAAAGGAGCATATTGGTTAAGTAATGAAGAAAAAGTAATCAATCCATATTATGGTCAGGCAATGATATCCTGTGGTGAAGTAAAACAAATATTAGAGTAATAAAGTCAATTAATAATTAAATTTAAAACAATGAAAAAAGTAATTTTAAGTATGGTAGTTATTATAGCAATAGTTTTCACTAGCTGTAAAAACGAGGGTAAAAAGGATTCAAATACAAACAATATAGAAGCTTCTAGTAAAATGGCAATGAAAGAGATTTCTTTTGGTGTAAGAGGTAATTGTGGTATGTGTAAAAATACAATTGAGAAAGCAACAAATAATGTTGAAGGTGTTGCAACTGCAAATTGGGATAAAGATAAAAAGCAAATAAAAGTGTCTTTTGATGAAGGTAAAACAGATGTAATATCAATTCACAAAGCAATTGCAGCTTCTGGTTATGATACTGAAAAAGTTGAAGGAGATTTAAATGCTTATGAGGGTTTACCTGGTTGTTGTAAATACGATCATTCTATGGAAATGAATCAATAAAACTATTTAAAGAAGAAGTGCTTTTTTATAAAAAAGCACTTCTTCTAAAATTATTAGTTGAGCTTTATTATTTGCACAACCATTGCATTAATTTATTTATATCTTTGCTACAATGAAATATTTAACCTTCATATTATCAATTTATATTTTAGCACTTAATTTAGCACCTTGCGAAGATTATACTGCGCTTGATAATGAGGTTCAAACAGAAATTTCACAGGTAACCGACAGTAATCATCAACATCAAGGTTCAGACTTATGCTCTCCTTTTTGCATATGTCAATGTTGCCACATTAGTACAATAAATTTTAAATTCGTAGACGTAAATATTAATACATCCTACTTTTCTACACAAGATTTTTTCTACCAAAACGGTACAGAAAAAGAATTTACTACTTCAATTTTACAGCCACCAAGGGCGTAATTCAGTTTTTCACAGGATAATTATATCCAATTTAGAACCTAAGGGTTCTTTTCATATCGTATAACTCTAATTTTTATTACGAATTATATCGAAAAGTTTAACTGAATTAACACATTTTCTATGATTAATAAAATCATTGATTTTTCAATCAATAACAAATTTATGATTGGTTTGCTAACGCTTACCATTGTTGGAGCAGGTATTTGGAGTATGACCCAAGTACCAATAGATGCTGTTCCAGACATTACCAATAACCAAGTTCAAGTCATTACACAAGCACCTAATTTAGGAACAGAGGATATTGAACAAATTATAACCTACCCAGTAGAGGTAGCTATGAGTAATTTACCTAATGTTCAGGAAATTCGTTCAATATCTCGTTTTGGTTTATCTGTGGTTACCATAGTTTTTGACGATGATATGGGTACTTATCTACCACGTCAATTAGTCGCTGAAAAACTAAACGACATCAAAGGGCAAATTCCTGCAGGTTTTGGCGAACCTTCAATGGGGCCTATTTCTTCCGGTCTAGGAGAAATCTATCAATATACACTTAAAGTAAAACCAGAATATAAAGACAAATATTCAGTAACTGATTTACGTACTATGCAAGATTGGATAGTACAACGTCAAATGGCAATGGTAGAAGGTGTTGTTGAAGTCAATGCTATTGGTGGAAAAATCAAGCAGTATGAAGTAGCGGTAGATCCAAGCGTATTAAGGTCAATAGGATTAACAATAACAGATGTATTTAATGCACTTGAAGCAAATAATCAAAATACAGGGGGTGCGTATATCGAAAAAAATCATCAAGCTAATTTTATACGTGGAGAAGGATTAGTTCGTAGTTTAGATGATATAAAAAAAACTGTAGTAAAAAACACCAACAACATTCCAATTACTATAGGTGATATTGCTACAGTGCAATTTGGTGCTGCTATTCGATATGGTGCTTTAACTCAAGATGGTGAAGGCGAAGTTGTAGGTGGTTTGGTAATGATGCTGAAAGGGGCAAATTCAAATGATGTTATTGAGAATGTAAAAGTTAGAATGGCTCAAATTGAAAAGTCTTTACCAGAGGGTATTGTTATAGAGGCTTTATTAGATAGAAGCAAATTAATCGCAGAAACCACATCCACTGTAGCAACTAATCTTATTGAGGGTGCGTTAATTGTCATTTTCGTCCTTATCTTTCTATTAGGCAACTGGCGAGGTGGTTTAATCGTTGCATCAACCATTCCTCTATCATTATTATTTGCATTTATTCTTATGAATGTATTTGATGTTTGGGCGAACCTAATGAGTTTAGGTGCCATAGATTTTGGAATAATTGTCGATGGAGCTGTAATTATTGTTGAAAGTACGGTTTTCCTTATAGCCTCTCAAATATTAAAAAAGAAAAAATTAACAGCAAAAGAACGTGATAATGTGGCATCAGATGCTTCCAAAAAAATGATGAATGCTGCATTTTTCGGACAGTTAATTATCTTAATTGTGTTTCTACCAATATTAGCATTACAAGGTATAGAAGGTAAGATGTTCAAGCCAATGGCATTAACTTTTATTTTTGCAATGATTGGTGCAATGGTACTTTGTTTAACGTATGTACCAATGATGTCATCATTAATTTTAAGAGCACCAAAATCAGCAAAAAAATCTTATGGTGATAAATTTGTGCAATGGGTAGAACAAAAATATCAACCTCTTTTAGAAAAAGCCTTAAAAAAGGGAAAAGTAATAATTGGCGTTTCTGTTGTTTTATTCGGTGTTGCAGTTTTTATATTTACAAGAATGGGTGGCGAATTTATACCGCAGCTTGATGAAGGAGATATTGCTTTTCACGCAATATTAAAACCTGGTAGTTCTCTAACAGAAACTATTGAAACGACTACTAAAATTGAAAGAATTGTAAAATCAACATTTCCCGAAGTTGAAAAAATAGTAAGTCGTATTGGTGTTGCCGAAATACCAACAGACCCAATGCCTATGGATATTGCAGATGTATTTGTTATTTTGAAACCAAAAAACGAATGGACTTCTGTAACTTCTAAAGATGAACTCATTGAAAAAATGAAAGAAGCAGTAGAAACAGTCCCAGGTGTAAATTATGAATTCACCCAACCTATCGAAATGCGATTCAATGAATTACTAGAAGGTGTTAGAGAAGATATTGCTATAAAAATTTATGGTGAAGATATAAATGTACTATCTCAAAAAGCAGCCGAAATCACAAAAATCATTGCTGGAACAACTGGTATAGGTGATATGAAAGCGGAAGCTACCACAGGTTTACCACAAATGACAATTACATATAACCGTAACAAGTTAGCGCAATACGGTTTACAAATAAATTCTTTAAATCAAGTTGTTCAATCTGCTTTTGCTGGTGGTATCGCAGGAACCATTTTTGAAGGTGAAAAACGATTCGATTTAGTTGTTCGTTTAACTGCTAAAAACCGTAAAGATATTAAAGATATTCAAAACTTGTTTATCAATTTACCTTCTGGATCACAAATTCCACTCCGCGAAATTGCAGATATAAGTTATAAATCGGGTCCAATGCAAATAAGCAGGGATAATACGAATAGAAGAACCTATGTAGGTATAAATGTTAGAGGTCGAGATGTAAAATCTTTGGTAGCAGAAATAAAATCAAAATTAGATGCTAAACTTGTTTTACCTTCAGGTTATTTCATTCGTTACGGTGGTGCTTTTGAAAATTTAGAGCGTGCTAGTAATAGATTAAAAACTGTTGTTCCACTAGCATTATTACTCATATTTGTGCTTATTTATTTCGCTTTAAAATCGCTACCACAAACATTAATGATTTATATCGCAATTCCTATGGCAACTATTGGTGGTGTCGTAGCATTGTGGTTACGTGATATGCCTTTTAGTATTTCGGCAGGTGTAGGTTTTATTGTTTTGTTTGGTGTTGCAGTTTTAAATGGATTAGTAATGATTAGTGGTCTCAACGAATTAAAAGAGGAAGGCGTAACCAATTTGAAAGATAGAATCATAGAAGGTACAAAACGAAGAATAAGACCTATTATGTTAACTGCTTTTACAGATGTTCTAGGCTTTTTACCTATGGCAATTTCAGCATCTGCTGGTGCAGAAGTACAACGACCTTTAGCAACCGTAGTAATTGGAGGTTTACTAACTTCTACATTATTAACATTGTTTGTTTTACCTATTTTATATCATTGGGTAGAAAACAAATCATTCAAATTGAGAGCTAACAAAAAAATGATTGCAGCAACAGCTATGGTAGCTTTTCTATTTTTGTTACCGTTAAAAGGAATTGCACAAGAAGCTAATAATACTTTGCCAATTATTTCTATGACTGGAGCTGTTAAATTGTCAAAAGAAAACTTTCCGCTGTTAAAACAAAAACAATTAGAAATTAGTAAGCAAGAGCAATTAAAAAGCACAGCCTATGATTTTGGTACAACTCAAATTTTTACAGGTGGCGAAGAAGTAAATAATGGTAATGGTATTTATACGACTATCGGAATTGGTCAAAGCAACATTGATGTGTTTGGTATTTCTGTAAAAAAACATTTGCAAAAACAACGCATTCAATTAGCTCAAAAAGCATTTATACTTTCAGAATTAGATTTAGAATTGGAAGTGAAAAAAGCGTGGGCAAATGCACTACAAAGTAAAAGGAATTATCATTTATACAAAGAGTTAGATTCTATTTTTTCAACTTTTGAAAAAGCGGTAGCATTAAATTATGAAGTAGAAGCTATTTCTAAATTAGAATATTCTGCAGCTAAAACTCAAGTACTAAAGATTAAAAACAAGTTGATGCAATCAAAAAGAGAATATAGGATTGCATTACAACAACTAAATTTATGGCTAATTACTGATACTTTCTATACAGTTCCTAATGATTTTGAAATATCGTCTGAAATTGATGTTGATGCTTTTAACCCAGAAAAACATCCTTTGTATGGTATGGCACAATTACAATTAGCAGAAGCAGAAGCAAATTATAAGGCAGCAAAAGCAGATAATTTACCCAAACTAAATCTACAAGGTGGTTTACAAAAAGTAAATGGAAATTCAGGTTTTTACACATATCAAGCAGGAATTTCAATTCCTTTTTTATCAGGTACAAATAAAGCAAAAGTTAAAACTACAAGAATAGATAAGGAAATTGCAGACACCAACATTCGGTTTAAAAAACAAGAAGTACAATCGAAGTTTAAACAATCAAAAGAGAATTATCAAAAATGGAAAAAAGCTTGGTTCTTCTATAAAATGGAGGTGTTACCTCTAGTAAAAGAACAAAAAACGGGAGCTTTATTTGCTTATAAAGAAGGTGAAATAGATTACACGGGGTTTACACAAATCATAAAAGAAGCTATTCAATCTGAAATAGAAGCACAAGAAGCATTAATAAATTATTTAGAAAGCACATTCCAATTACAATATTTTAAACAATAAGAAAATGAAAAATACACGATATATAATCTTAACATTTCTAACTGTTTCTTTTTTACTTACTGCTTGTGGAAATAAGGAGAATCAAAAGAATGAAGAAGCACATTTACACAGCGATAATATAAAGTCAGAAACCAAAGAAGCTCATAGTGATGAGGAAGAAGTTCTGCTTTCACAAAAGCAATTTGAAACTTTAAAAATGAAAATTGATACAATAGCCTTAAGAAATTTGGTTGGGTATGTAGAAGCTAATGGTACATTAGAAGTACCTCCTCAAAACGAAGCAGCAATAACTTCAGTGGTTGGTGCAAATGTAGTATCTATAAATGTTATTGAAGGAGACAAAGTAAACAAAGGTCAAGTAGTTGCCTATTTATCACATCCTAATATCATAAAAATGCAGACCGATTATTTGAATGCAGTAAACAACAGTAATTTTTTAAAGAAGAACTATCAACGTCAACAAAAATTATATAATGCAGGAGTTGGCTCTGGTGCAAATTTTCAAAAAGCAGAAGCTGAATATGATGCCTCAAAAGCGATGGCAAACGGTTTAGAAGCACAATTAAAACTATTAAACATAAACACCTCATTAGTTAAAAATGGAACAATTGCTCAAAGTATTTCACTACGAAGCCCAATAGAAGGTTATGTTCAAAAGGTTGAAGTGAAAACAGGTCAGTATGTAGAACCACAAACCGAACTTTTTGAAATTGTAAACACACATCACGTTCACGCAGATTTAATGGTATTCGAAAAAGATGTTTATAAAGTAAAGAAAGGTCAAAAAGTAACCTTTAATGTGCAATCAATACAAGATAAAGAACTAACAGCAGAAATTTATTCAGTAAGTAAAACATTTGAAGATAATCCTAAAGCTGTTCACGTTCACGCAGAAATTGAAAACAAAAAAGGAAATTTAATTCCAGGTATGTATATAAAAGGTAAAATTCAAGTCGACAATACAGCATCAAGGGCATTACCAGAAAGTGCTGTCATAAAAGAAGGTGATAAATTTTATGTTTTTTCAGTAAAAAAAGAAAATGATGATTGGAGTTTTAAGCCTGTTGAAGTAATTTTAGGAGCTAAAGATGGTAATTGGCTAGCTGTTCAATTTACTCGAAAATTAGACAAATCCACAAAATTTGCATACAACAATGCATATTATTTAATGGCTGAAATGAAAAAAGGAGACGCAGAACACGAACATTAAACTATGAAAACAATAGAACAACTTTTAGAATCAAAAAAGATAAGGGTTACAGCAATGCGTCTATTAATTTATAAATTCCTTGCAAATAAACAAGTAGCAGTTACATTAAGTGATATAGAAAATGCTTTTGAAAAAGCAGATAGAACTACATTGTATAGAACAGTAAAAACCTTTGAAGAAAAAGCGATTGTACATCAAATAGATGATGGTACAGGTATTACTAAATATGCCTTATGTGAAAACGGATGCAATTGTGAAATTGAAACAGATTTACACTTACATTTTCATTGCAATAATTGTAACGAAACAGTGTGCCTAACAGAACATAAAATACCGCAGATAAAAGTGCCAGATGGTTTTGTTTCAGAAAATGTAAATTTAGTAGTAAAAGGGGTTTGCGATAAATGTAGTGGACAATAATTGCACTTCCATTGCATCTTTTTTTTAAGCATTTTTACCTTTTAATATTTAAATAAAAACGCAATGATGTTATTTATATACTTTCTAATATATTTTTTATTAGTTTTTGTAATTAGGTCAGTTTTGTTAAAGATAAAGACTGGCATCAATCCATTAACTTTTAACAAAACAGATGATGCACACGGTTATAACGGTAAAGTATTTACTGTAATATCTTTATTGGAACTAATTGTTGTAGGTATTTATGCTTTTAAAATTGAATGGTACAAGTATTTACTAATTTTTTGGTATTTAGAAAGTGATACCTTATTTAAAGTAGGTTGGATATTATTAATTATTTCTCTATTTGTAGTTTGGTTTGCTCAATCACAAATGGCTAATTCCTGGAGAATTGGTATTGATGAGAAGAACAAAACAAAATTAGTAACCAAAGGATTTTTTTCAATTTCAAGAAACCCGATTTTTCTCGGAATTATGATGGCAAATATTGGCTTGTTTTTAGTAATTCCAAATGCCTTTACATTATTGATACTCTCTTTATCTACAATAAGCATTAATACGCAAATTAGATTAGAAGAAGAGTTTTTAAAACGAGAATTTGGGAACGTTTATTTAGAGTATGCAAAAAAAGTAAGACGTTGGTTATAAATTTTTCTAATCTAAAGAATTAAAAAATGATAAATAAAAAGAAAGTTAGTTTAAATGACTTAAAACCTGATTCAGAAAAAGAACATAATCACAATGATGGTCACAACCATAATAATCAATCAAATAATTTCAAAGAGTATTTTCCTGCCATAATTAGTTTTACAATGCTAATAATAGGGATAGCTTTAGATTATTTTAAGGTATTATTCTTTAATGATTGGCAACGAATTATTTGGTATGGAGTTGCTTATCTCCCTGTTGGTTTCCCTGTGGTTAAAGCAGGTTGGAAAAACATAAAAAAAGGCGATGTTTTTACTGAGTTTTTCTTAATGTCGATAGCAACAATAGGCGCATTTGTAATTGGCGAATTTCCTGAAGGTGTGGCAGTAATGCTTTTTTATGCAGTTGGAGAACTATTTCAAGCTGCAGCAGTAAATAAAGCCAAGGGTAATATCAAAGCTTTACTCGACGTTCGTCCAAAGGAAGCCTTGGTTTATCGGAATAATGATTATGTTTCTGTTAACCCTGAAGAAGTTGAAATAGGCGAAAAAGTAAAGGTTCGTGTTGGTGAGAAAATTCCTTTAGATGGTATTTTATTATCCGAAAAAGGGTCTTTCAATACAGCAGCTTTAACTGGTGAAAGCAAGCCAGATACGATTTCAAAAGGTGAAAAAGTATTTGCCGGTAGCATTAATATGGATGGTGTAATAGAAATCGAAACTACAAAAGAATTTAAGGATAGTTCAATTTCTCGAATTCTACATATGGTGCAGAACGCAACAGCTCGTAAATCTAAAACAGAATTATTCATTAGAAAATTTGCTCGTATCTACACTCCTATTGTGGTTTATTTGGCTATTGCGATAACATTTTTACCATACTTTTTTGTAGATGATTATGTGTTTAGAGATTGGCTATATCGTGCATTAATATTTTTAGTAATTTCCTGTCCTTGTGCCTTGGTTATTTCTATTCCTTTAGGATACTTTGGTGGTTTGGGAGCAGCTTCAAAAAATGGAATATTGTTTAAAGGCGCTTCATTTTTAGACGCTATGACCAAGATAAATACATTGATAATGGATAAAACTGGTACTGTAACAAAAGGAGTGTTTAAAATTAAAGAAATTAAAGCCATTAATTGGGAAGAAAAAGAGTTTATGAAATACCTAATGGCAATGGAAGAACAATCTACACATCCTATTGCAAAAGCTATTTTAGAATATAAAGCAGATGGTAAAGATTTTCAAGCTTCAGAAGTATCGGAAATTGCAGGTAAAGGATTAAAAGGAAACGTAAATGGCAAACCTGTTTTAGTGGGTAATAAAGCCTTAATGACAACAAATAATATCGAAGTTTTCAAAGAAATTGAGACGATTGTAGAGTCTATTGTTTTAGTGTCAATTGATAACGCTTTTGCAGGTTATGTTGTGATAGCAGATGAACTAAAAGAAGATGCAAAAGAAACAATTACCAATTTACATAAAGTAGGTATTAAAAAAATAATGATGCTTTCTGGGGATAAGGATTCTATTACGCAAAAAGTAGCTGCAGAACTAAATATTGAAAAAGCTAAAGGCGGTTTATTGCCAGAAGATAAATTGAATGAAGTAGAAAAATTAAAACAAAATTCAGAAAATAAGATTGCTTTTATTGGTGATGGAATTAATGATGCGCCTGTTTTGGCTGCAAGTGATGTTGGTATTGCAATGGGTGGTTTAGGTAGCGATGTTGCTATTGAAACAGCAGATGTAATTATTCAAACAGATCAACCTTCAAAAGTGATAAAAGCAATTCAAATTGGTCGTTCTACAAGAAAAATTGTATGGCAAAATATTGGATTAGCATTTGGTGTAAAAGTGATTGTGTTAATTTTAGGAGCTGGTGGATTAGCTACAATGTGGGAAGCCGTTTTTGCAGATGTAGGTGTTGCGTTATTAGCTATTTTAAATGCTGTGAGATTACAGAAAATGAAATGGAATGTGAATTAAAAAATAACTCCATAAATTAAATATTAATGAAATATAAATATGTGCGATAAATAAAGTTATAACTAAAATCATACTAATTTAGATATTAGTATGATTTTTTACAGATGAAAAAAATTGAAAAAGATTGAAAAAATTGTTAAAGAATTAGATTATAATTTAGATTTTTTAGAAAAAGAAACAGAAGGAGTATTAGAAAAAGCAGAAGAAAGTATTAGAATAACAAAAAGAGCATTAGAACAAATAAGAATACTTTTTTTAAGGAAAAAATTAATCCCGAAAAACGAAGAGATTGGTTTTTTCAAAAGCATTAAACCTTATGTTTTTAGTAAACTAATATATTATGTCAAATTATTTAGTATAGAAAGTAAAAGACCAAGAAGTAGTAATAAATCTCAAGTAAAATACTTCAATAATCACATAGATAGGCTTCAAAACTATTTTAATGATAATCTAGAATTTTATCATTATTTCAGAAGAGGAGCCATTTTTTTAGATGAAGAATATTTTATGAGAGGTAAAGCAGATATTAGGCTATTTCCAGACTCATTATCATTTTTTACAGATGATAAATTTTCTACGAGTCACGATACAACTGTGGCTACTATTATGGCATATGATATGTTAATCATCTATCTAAAAAGAGAAATAGATAAACTTGAAAACAATAATAGTATGGAAACCAATTTCAATGCATTTAAAAAGCAGTCAAAACTTTTTTGGACTGGAAATAAAACCGATTTAATAGAGCTTATCTATGCACTTCATAGTTCTGGTTCCATAAATAGTGGTACTGCAGATATTAAAGAAATGGCATCAGCTTGCGAGCAAATGTTTAATATAGACCTTGGTGATTATTATAGGACATTTTTAGAAATTCGTTCACGCAAAATTAATCAAACCAAATTCATAGATAAACTTAAACAATCCTTAGAAAATAAGATGTTAGATTCTGATGAATAAATACCCAAGTTGGGTGTTTTTAAGTGCAAATTATTTACATATAATTTGCACTTTTTTGTTACCAAAAAAAAATAATGAGAATAGCAATCAATGTCAATACAACGTATTAAAAATGTAGATATAAAATTACCCAAGTTGGGTTTTACTTGTGTATAAACTTCAATAAATCATATCATATTTGCCTAACGAAAGTCAAATCGTTGGTTCATACTCACATAATAACAGAAAAATCGTGAACTAAATTAACCCAAAGAAGCTGCTTGATTGTGGGGGCATTCAACAGCTTCTTTACTAAAATTGTTAGAAAATGGCAGCAACTATTATTACTACAGAAGATTTAAGAGAGTTCAAAGAAGAATTATTAGAAGACATTAAAGCAATGATTAACCATCAATCAGGTTTCGCACCTAAAAAATGGTTAAAATCTCCAGAGGTTAGAGACTTGTTAAGTATTTCTCCAGGTACATTACAAAATTTAAGAATCAATGGAACACTCCCCTATTCTAAAGTTGGTGGTGTTATTTATTACGACTACGAAGAAATTCAAAAAGTACTAGAAGAAAATCGCATTCACAACAAGTTCTAAACGTCATTGCGAACAAAGTGAAGCAATCTCATCATAAAAAAAAGGAATATATTATATATAGTCAGAATCTAAATCCGACCTATTTTATTTTTAGTAGAAATTCAATTTTTATGGAACTGGTGAATCCAAAGAGTTTACGGTCTGGATTCGTAAGTGTAATAAAAAGTAGAATTCAAAGAAAATGAAAGTGAGTCTTGATTTTTTGAATACTTTTTGATCAAGCAAAAAAGTATTGATATAAATTATGCAAAACGTAAACTTCATAAAACACCTAAAAGGAGTTTTCTTTCAATTTTCAAAAGACAATCGTTTAAACCCAACACATATAAGCTTGTATGTAGGGTTATTCCAAATCTGGAATAATAATCGATTTCCTGAAGAATTTTATATCAATCGTGAAGAGGTAATGTGCTTTTCTAAAATTGGCTCAAAATCAACATATCATAAATGCATAAAAGATTTAAGTCATTGGAAATATATCATTTACTACCCTTCACACAATCCTTACAAAGGGAGTAAAATTAAGATGTTCAAATTCGAGACAAGTTCTGGACAAGTTGTGGTACACAACAGTACCAAAAATGAGACAAGTACTGGACAAGCACTGGTATCTATTAATAAACATATACAAACTAATAGAAACAATAAAAACAGTATTAAACTTGACCAGCCAAAAAATGAAAAAATAGTAATTGATTTTTTTAAAAAAGAAAAATGGCCAACAATTGAAGCTCTAAAATTCTTCAACCATTACCAAGGAATAGGATGGAAAGTTGGCGGAAAAACAAAAATTGTCAATTGGCAAGCAACAGCAAAAAATTGGATGATAAAAGCAGAAGAAATAAAAAACAAAGAAAACCAAAATCCAGTTAGCCAAAATCAAGACAACCTAAAGACCAGTAAAAATAAAAACTACAATGAACCGCTCTAAATGTCACCTTCTGCGTAGTCGAAAGCTCTTATTAAAACCACCTTCGTATTTACTATTCTGTTTTCTAAGGTTTAGAATCCCTTCCTCTCTGCAAATTGACGATAAAATAAAAAGAAATGAACAACTGTAAATCTAATAAAGCCAAATACAAAATGATTTCATAATGTAAACTCGACATAGGATTTGCAAGCGAGTGTCAATCATTTGAAAAAGTGTAAAAAGAAAATCTGTTTGAGCTTAGCGAGTTATTTTCTTTTAGCTTTTGAAAATTAAATTGACCGCTGAAAATCCAAGTCTTAATCTTTTGTTTCGTTTTGCATCAAGGCAAAATGAAAATAATAAGTATAAAAAGAAAAAATGAAAACAAATACACCTCACATAATCCAGGAAGGCAGCGTCCAATACCAATTAGGCGAACTAAAAGGAAATCAAATAATATACGATTTTCCAAAAATGCTAATCTATTTAGAAGCAAAAGGGAAATTATTATTTGATAAAAATTTCAAAATATATTCAGAAGATGAAGCAATTTTATACAAGTTATGTATTTATTTTATTCGTGATTTTGATGCTTGCAAAAAATTAAATATAGATCCCAATAAAGGAATTTTATTATCTGGTCCAGTAGGATGTGGTAAAACAAGTTTAATGAAACTACTACCCCACATTGTACCTCATCAAATCAAGCATATAGTTGTACCTGCAAGAAATATTACATTTAATTTCAATAAAAGCGGGTTCAAAATTATTGAAGATTATGGTGATAATGGTTTTTATTGTTTTGATGACTTAGGTGTAGAAACTACAGGTCGTCATTTTGGTAAAGATTGCAATGTAATGGGTGAAATCCTTTTATCACGTTACGATTTATTCTTAAAACGCAAAATTCGCACACACACAACTACCAACTTAAATGCACAAGAATTAGAGAGTAGATATGGGATTCGAGTACGTTCAAGAATGCGTGTGTTCTTTAATTTAATTGCTTTTGATAAAGAAAGTTCAGATAAACGAAAATAGTTTTTAAAATCCTTTAGTTTAAATTTTGTAAATTGTTAACTTTGTAAGATAATGCAAGTAGCTAAAAATATAGAAAGTTTAAGGAATTTATCTCAAATTCTATCTCCTGCTAATTTTAAAAAAATAGTAAAGGATAGAAATTATTTTGATACATTTTATCGTATAAACAAACATACTAAAATAACAGATTCTACAACTAACTTTGAAGTTATTAATGCTATTTATAAATCACTTTTGGGTACTTACAAAAATGAATATATTTATAAAAATATTCTTTTAAATCAAAAACTTCTTAAAAAGTATAGCTTAAAAAATTCAATAGCACTATCAGAATTTAAAATTGGTAATTCAATAGCAGACTTTGTTATTTTAAATGGTGAAGCTCGTGTTTATGAAATTAAAACTGAATTAGATGGTTTAGATAAATTAGACAAACAATTAGCAGATTATAAAAAATTTGCAGATAAAATCTATGTAGTTTCAAATTCAAAACATATTCCTAATTTATTAGTTAAATTTCATAACACAGAAATTGGTTTAATTGAATTAACAAAAAGAAACGCGCTTAGAACTATAAAAAAAGCAGAACAAAATTTTTCATTTTCCTACGAAACATTATTCAAAAGTTTAAGAAAAGGTGAATATATTAGTTTACTAAAAAAACATTTTGGAGCAATTCCTAAAGTTCCTAACACGCTAATTTTTAGAGAGTGTTTTAAACTTTCAAAAAAAATAGATATTTTAGAGTTTCAAAAATTAGTTATAAAAGAATTAAAATTTAGAAATATTTCTAACCCAGAATTATTTAATGATGATTTAGTCCCAGATTCATTAAAACATATCTGCTACACTTTAAATTTTTCAAAAAAAGATTTTATTGCGTTAGAAGATTTTCTTTACAAAAAAAGTAAGCTATGTATTTCCCATATGTCAGAGGTAAACAATTTGAATTAATCGCATTACGTGAATTATGTGGTTTCCTTCCAAATTTTTCAACTAAAATATCTCCAGTAATCGAACCAATTAAAGGTTCTTCTACTTTAAAATCTGCGTTAAAAACTTTAGCAGCTAAAAATGTAAATTTTAGTGTTATTATCAATCCTAAAGTAGGTGGTTTAGTAGGAGAAGGAAATAAAATTATAGAACTTCTTAAAGATGTATTGGAACATTACAACAATTATCAAATTGCAATAATTATTGATTCAAAAATAGAAGAGCAAATTCCAGCTTTAATTGAAGGTATAAATAATTTAGACTTAAACTATCAGGGTGTCACATTAATTCATAATTCTGAAATATCTGAAGTTAGTATCGCAGAAATTCAAAATAATATAAATGTTACTTACAATATAATTTACTTTAGTAATACAAGCAGGCGTTATTATAGATTATTTTCTGAAGAAAGTAGAATTTCGTTAGATGATTATTTTAAGGATATGCCAAGAAATGCAGATTATCTTGAAGTTGGTGAAAGTCCTTTTTCAGAAGAATACAGTTTTTATAAAGACGAAGGCTTTTTTGGTTTTTCTGATTTTTTAACAGTTGGCGATAATTATTCAGATTCAGGTTTTTTACCAAGAGCTGTGGCAATGCATTTATCTTATATTAATGCATCAGGCAAAATAATGGTAAAACATTTTGTTTCAGATTCAAATGGTGATGTATCTGATATAGGTGGTAAATTTGCAGAAGCGCTTGAAAAACTTGTTAATTGGTGTATTAGCAACGATATAAATACCCAAGCTGTTGAAGTTTATAAAGACCTTCATAATCGAGGACACTTTCCTGGTTTAGGTACACTAAAAAAATTATCTATAATGCATCATATCGAATTAATTGTAGATAAGATTTAATTATGAATTGTTGTATAAATTGTTTCAATAGTATATACCTAAAAAGTATTATAGATTCTTATAATGAAAAAGGTAAATGTAACTTCTGTAAATCCGATAATGTTTCAATTTATTTAGCAAAAGAATTAGCGGATTATTTTAGAAATATATTTTCTCTATACGAAGTTGACACAAAATCTAAACTTGATATTTCTGCCTGTATTAAAAAAAACTTTAACCTTACAACGGATTTAGTTGTTGATAATAAGTTTCTTTTTAAATCTATTTTTATAGATGAAATCGAAGATTTTAATCATCTATTTGAAAATCAAGTATCATCAAATATTATTCTTCAAGAAGTAACAAAGGTTCACAATATTTGGAATGATTTTAAAAAAGAAATTAAATTTGCAAACCGTTATTTTGCGAGTAATTCTTTAAATTTTGAAATTTTTAAATCGATTATACAAAGTAGTTTAATTAGAGATATTAATATAGATGAAACTTTTTACAGGTCAAGAATTTCTGATAAAATAGGTTTTGATAAAAATAATATGGGTAATCCACCTAAACCAGAATTAGCTACAGCTGGTAGAGCAAATCCTAAAGGAATATCATATTTATATATAGCAAACTCTTTAGAAACTGCTTTATACGAAACAAGAAGTACCATCTTTGATTATGTTACAATTGGTGAGTTTGCAGTAATGAAAGAATTAAAAGTTATTAGTTTTAGAAATATTGAAACAGACCCTATTTATTGGTCTGAAAGAGAGGATATAAAGAGTTACATAGAATATTTACCTTTTATTTATACTTTACAAAAAGAATTGTCTCTTCCAATAAGAAAAAAGGATAAAACATTGGATTATATTCCTACACAATATATCTGTGAATATATTAAATCATTAGGTTTTGATGGTGTAGAATATCAGAGTTCATTATTTGCTGAAGGTTATAATTTAGCAATTTTCAATCCTGATAAATTGGAATGTATTAATACAAAAGTTTATGAAATAGAAAATATAAAACTGCACCATAAATTACTTGATAATAGTTAAATTCCCCACAAACCAAAATCCAGTTTGTTGCAAAAGCAAAAAACCTCTGTCTTTTGGTTTGTTCCGCTCGCCAACGCAAGTTTAGCGTTTTAAAACTCTATAGGAAGTTGCATTTTAGAGCTTGTTCCATTCGCAAACTCATTGCACAACTCTAAAAAGCAACACGCTTTTATTATTTCATAAAACACAAAACTCCCCAAAGCTATCTTTACATAATGCGCAGTTATATACACATTCATTCACTTTCTGGTCTATAACGCCATTATGTAAAATAGCCGCTCTTCCATCTCGCAAATCCTTTATTAATAATAAAATTTAGTTATTTTAACAATATTCCGTAATTGTTGCATTGTTTTTATAAGTGCTTATTTGTAATTTTAAATTAACATTACTAAAACTATTATAATTTCAGTTTATATTACAATTATAAAGCACCCATAAAATCAAAAAAAACCAATAAGATTATTGTTTTTTATTTGCTATAAAATGAAGTTAATATTGGTTTCACTAAAAGCAAATGCAAATAGTGTTTTATTAAAATTACGTATAAAATCTCAACATTAAGTCTTGCAAAAAAAAATATAAAGCATTCACTTTTAACAAAACCAATCAAGGAAATTGGAACAAAACAAATAAAAAACAATACACTTATTCTCGCTTCTGCCCACGCACTAGGTCTTTTAATTTTTTATAATTCCTTACCTCATTCAACTGCACAAAACCATCGCTAAGTCCAAGTATTCCTTATCTCAAGTCTTTGTTTGTTTCATTTCGTTAAGTAATCACAAAAAAAATCCAGATAAAATCTATCATTTTAGATATAATAAAGGATAAAAAGAAAAACAAAAAAAAGACAGCAAAACAAATGGCTCCCTTAATGTTGCAATACTTTCAGCATCTGTTTCATTCAAGAAATAATGTAATTGTATAAAATTTGTCATTTAAAAGCCTCCGCTTTTAGCCTATAAAGGTCAAGCCCTTCGGGTTTTGAAAAAAATCTCCACCAAAAACAACTTAATACTTAAAATTCAACATTCAGTATTTGGTAGTATTTTTTTCAAAAACCTTGATAGTCTATCCTCTCCATTTAGAAACAGCTTTCTTTTTGTTGTTTTCCTTTCCAAAATTTTATGGGCAAAAAAAATAGCAAAAGAATCTAAACCTAAAAATGGATACTTATGCAAATTTTTGAAATCAAAACCCACAAAATTGGACGAACTTACTCAAACCCACATTTTTTTATTTTGAATAAAGGATTAAATTCTGGAAAACCATTAGACAAACCTTGTCCAAACTGCTTTGTAATTTCCACAACTTCTAGAGCAAATAGAGAGTCTTTGTATTACCTGTGTTTATCCTTAAAAGTTGGTCAATACTTTGGGTATTATTTAAAAGGTTCTGTCATTCCATTTATTGGTATTTCAGACGTAAAAAAAGTAATTAATACTGCACTGCTAAACTATGAAGAACAACAATGGCAATTGAAAGTTGAAAAACTCAAAAAAATAACTGCTTTTGAAGAAAACTTACAACAACAATTGTCAACTATTTCAAAACTAAAAATAGCCTTATTAAGATCTTAACAAATTAAACTATGAAAATAATTATAGCTGGGAGCAGAAACTTCAACAACTATCAAAAATTAAAACAAGAATGTGATAAATTTCTCCAGGATTATAAAAATATCGAGATTGTATCTGGAGCTCATTACAAAGGTGCAGACAAATTAGGAGAGAAATACGCATCCGAAAAAAAAATCAAAATCATAAAATTTCCGGCTGATTGGATAAAATACGGAAAAGCTGCTGGTCCAAAAAGAAATAATCAAATGGCAATATATGCAGACGTATTAATTGCTTTTTGGGATGGAAAAAGTAAAGGAACAAAAAACATAATTCAACTTGCTAAACAAAGACATTTAAAAACTAGAATAATTCTCTTTGAAAACGAAATTCTTACTACCTAGTCAATGAAAAAAAAAAAAAAAGAATACCCAGTACTAAAACTAGGTATTCTTTTTTCGCTTTCTAAAAAACAACCACTTTAATAATGTAGAAACAGAAAAACTAACAATTGCTCCAATAACAGCCATAACAACAGTAAAAAGGATATCGTCTAAACTAATAGTAAAAACTGTAGAAAGTAATGTTCCCCCAACAACACCTGACTTTATTTGAATATCGTTCTGAAACATATTTTATTCATCCTTTTTTTCGTCAGAAACAACAGCTTGACTAACTGCTGTAGCTACAGTTCCTGCAACAGTCATATAGGTTGCCACAGTAATTATTGCAGCAGGTATACTAACAGGAGCTGCAATAATAGCACCTCCTGCAGTAGCTAATGCAATACCTATATTTCTTAATACTCTAAAAAATTTCGGAGTTGGTTTTTTATAACGTTCTATAATTTTCATAATTCTGTGATTTAATTTTTAATATTATTTTTTCTTTTCGGTCTTTAGCTTGATAAACTAATGATAATAGTTTCTGTAGTGCATCCTTGGAATATACACCTCTACCAATACCATTTAAGTAAGTTACAGGAGCAATACAGCCTTGTAAATCTTTTAAGGCATTATTTGCTGGATGAAATAAAATATAGCTTCTCCCTTTGACATTTTTCAAAATCAAATGATGTTGAAATCGTTTCGAAAATCTAGGAACAACTTCATAGGCTCCTTCAGGAATACAAGAAACATTTCTCTTATTATTTAACCAGGGTAACTCAATGGTATGACAAAGAAAATTATCAGAAGAAAAGAGAGTACCGTTAGTACCCTCTTTAAAATAAGCTCTTTGAAGCACTAACTCCATTATTATGGAGTATCAATTGTAACAACAGATAAAGCATTGTAAGCACCATTTTTAAGGGCATACATTTCTCCATTTACTTCTTGATAAAACTCTACACCTAAAACCTGTACTACTGGTAATGTAGAATTAGCAGTAATTGTTGCAGATAATGCAATTGCAGCAGTATTTGCAGCAGTATAAGGCAAAATTGCTGTTTCATCATTTTCAAATGTTGAAGTTTCATTTACAAAATCTAATTCAGAAGCCCCCATTACTACTTTAAAATGGGTAGTTCCTGCAGGTGCAGCAATTCTAACAGTTGGTGAAAATGCAGCCAAATCTAAAGTTGCATCTCCAGAAACTCTGTCAAATGTTTTTGTAAATGCAGCAAATAAAGTTGCTCCTAACTTTCCATTCAAATTGAATTCAAAACCCTCTAAAAGGCTTAAATTTCCATCTTGCAACGTTCTTAAACCTCTTTCATTAGTCGTATCTGTCTTTGTGATAGCCACTAAAGATTTTGTCAAACGAGAGACAACTCTTTTGTCCTTTGCATTTTGCAAAAGCACACGAATTGCATTTCGCAATACTTTACCACCTTTACCAGCTCTTCCAAATTCAGAACCATTTTCACGAGTTCTTTGAAAGGCAGGATCATTCTGAATTCTGCTTTTATCCACACCTCCTTTTTCACGTGCAAGGTGTCCATCACTTGTTTTATAAAAAGAAATACCTCCGATAGTTCCTTTTAGTTTAATAATTCCTGTTTGTTTTGCCATAATTTTACATTTTTTATGATTAATCTTTCAAATCACGTAACTTTATGACTTACTAAAGAAAAAGAGAAACCGATTAAAACCATTCTTACCGATTAAACCTAATTACTCCTAAAATGACACTACTGGTTTTAAGTATGGTTAAAGCATAGATAAAGTATGATGATTACAAAAAGAGCTTGTATATACCCAAAGGACATTCAACGCATCACAGGACGAAGTGAGCGTTATTGTCGCAAGCTTATTAACATCATAAAAGAATATTTAGACAAAGAACCTCATCAATTTATAACAGTAAAGGATTTTGCTATTTATAGTGGTATTGAAGAAGAAATTATTAATCAATACTTAATAGATTAACCATAATATTTGATGCTATTTATCTGGTTTTAATGAAGTTAAATTCGTAAATTTGTTAAAGACGTTCTATCAAAATATACTATTTCAATTTAACTAATAGGTCAACAATTCGGTTCACACTGTTTTAGTCTTTTTCCTAAAGTATTGATTTTACTGCATAGTGGCGGTTGAGTTATCATCCTGCCACCCCGACTAAAACCAGTAACTTTGTTACTGGTTTTTTTGTGGAATAATTATATTCATTGTTTTAAGTTCACACATTTTAATATGATTTAGAAAAACATAATAAAATCTTAAAAGTCAAGATTGACTGTTTTAACATAACTTTTAATCCATATTATAACTATTTTGTACCTTTGTATTTAGAATGACAAAATTTTCTCATAAAATATTAGCTGTTTTAATGTCGTTTGTAGTTTTATTTTCTACAACTTCATTTGCTATCACAAAACATTTTTGTGGGGATACTCTTGTAGATACTTCTGTTTTTAGCCAAGCATCCACTTGTAGAATGGAAAGTCAGAAAGATACTTCTGTAGCTATTTCTGATTGTTCTGTCGTTAAAAAAGATTGTTGTACTGATGAACAATTGTTAGTTGATGGACAAGATGAAGTACAACTACAAGTTGATAACATTACTTTTAACCAAGAATTGTTTATTGCTTCATTTATCTATACTTACATAAATCTTTTCGAAGGTTTAGATAACAATGTTTCTAATTATTCAGCATACAAACCACCACTCGTCATAAAAGAACTATACAAAGTTGACGAGACTTATTTAATTTGATTTTTAAACAATAGACTGTAATATCCTATAACTGCAATGTTATAAGGATAATTTGTTGAATTCGGTGTTTTTCTAACACCAATGTCTAACTGTTTAATTATCAAAACTAATGCTAAATAAAAGCATCAAATTTCTAATAGAAAATAAACTCGTCTCAGTTTTATTACTCTTACTTTTTGTGGGTTGGGGAACTGTAAATGCTCCTTTTAATTGGAATATTCCATTTTTACCAAGCAATCCTGTTGCTGTAGATGCGATTCCAGATATTGGTGAAAATCAGCAAATTGTATTTACAAAATGGGATGGTCGCTCACCACAAGATATCGAAGACCAAATTACCTATCCTTTAACAACTTCGTTATTGGGAATTCCTGGAGTAAAAACAATCAGAAGTTCATCTATGTTTGGTTTTTCTAGTATTTACATCATTTTTGAAGAAGATATTGAGTTTTATTGGAGCAGAAGTCGAATTTTAGAAAAACTAAATTCACTACCAAGCAATTTATTACCAGAAGGTGTAAACCCTGCTTTAGGGCCAGATGCAACAGGTTTGGGGCAAATTTTTTGGTACACGCTTGAAGGTCGTGATGAAAAGGGAAATGTTACTGGTGGTTGGGATTTACAAGAATTACGAAGTATTCAAGATTACTATGTAAAATACGGATTATCATCAGCAAGTGGCGTTTCTGAAGTTGCTTCAATTGGTGGCTATGTTCAAGAATATCAAGTAGATGTGAATCCAGAATTAATGCGACAATACAAAATTGGTCTAAATCAAGTTGTAAAAGCGGTTAAA
This sequence comes from Polaribacter pectinis, assembly GCF_014352875.1. Taxonomy (NCBI): domain Bacteria; kingdom Pseudomonadati; phylum Bacteroidota; class Flavobacteriia; order Flavobacteriales; family Flavobacteriaceae; genus Polaribacter; species Polaribacter pectinis. The sequence goes on along the minus strand of NZ_CP060695.1, from coordinate 336,296 downwards.
AGTAGCAATCAAGATATTGGAGCACAGACTTTAGAAATCAATCAAGCTGAATATTTAGTTCGTGGTTTAGGCTATATAAAATCGATTGAAGATATTGAAAACGCTGTGGTTACTTCCGAAGATTTTACAGCCATCAAAATAAAAGATATTGGTAAAGTTACTTTAGGCCCAGCAACAAGAAGAGGCTTGTTAGATAAAGAAGGTGCAGAAGTTGTTGGTGGAGTTGTAGTTGCAAGATATGGCGCAAATCCTATGGAAGTAATTACGAATGTAAAAACTCAAATTGAAGAATTAAAAGGAGGTTTACCAACGAAAGTTTTAGCAGATGGAAGAATATCTCAATTAACAATTGTTCCTTTTTATGATAGAACAGAACTAATTCACGAAACATTAGACACCTTAAATGAAGCGTTAACATTAGAAATTCTCATTACCATTTTAGTAATTATTGTAATGGTTTTTAATCTTCGAGCTTCCATTTTAATCTCTGGTTTATTACCAGTTGCAGTATTAATGGTTTTTGTTGCGATGAAACTATTTAATGTAGATGCAAATATTGTCGCACTTTCAGGAATTGCAATTGCCATTGGAACCATGGTTGATGTTGGCGTAATTCTCGCCGAAAATATGATTCGTCATTTAGATGATGAAAAACTACAAGCTCGTGAAGATGGAACAAAATTTACCACAGATGAGATAGTTTACAATGCAACAGCAGAAGTTTCTGGTGCAATTTTAACAGCCGTTTTAACGACGATTATCAGTTTTATTCCAGTATTTACAATGATTGGTGCAGAGGGAAAATTATTTAGACCTTTGGCTTTTACCAAAACAATGGCATTATCTGCATCTTTGGTAATTGCTTTGTTTTTAATTCCTCCTTTTGCAGCTTATTTATTCAGAAAAACATCCTTAAAAAATTCATTTAAATATCTTATAAACATTGCTTTAATAGTTGCTGGAATTGTAATTATAATTAGCGGATTTTGGTTAGGAAGTATTTTAATTGCTTTCGGAATTAATGGATTATTACTTGTTATAGGAAAGCTGAATCAGAAAAATAGCAATCTTATAAATATCATTATTTCTTGTACTGCTATTATATTTTTATTAGCAGAATATTGGCGTCCATTAGGTTTTAACAGAAGTATTTTTATCAATTTGATTTTTGTGGCTATAATTTGCTTTGGAATTTTAGGAATATTCTCTGTTTTTAGAAACTATTATTCCCAAATTTTAAAATGGGCTTTAGCGAATAAAATCTTGTTTTTAATGATTCCTACTGCTGTTCTTATTTCTGGAGGTTGGATTTTAAACAATACAGGAAAAGAATTTATGCCATCTTTAAATGAAGGTTCATTCTTATTAATGCCAACTTCATTGCCACATTCTGGTGTCGAAGAAAACAAACGCGTTTTACAACAATTAGATATGGCAGTTGCAACAATCCCAGAAGTTGAAACTGTGGTTGGTAAAGCTGGAAGAACAGAATCTGCTTTAGACCCTGCACCTTTATCTATGTATGAAAATATGATTCAGTATAAATCTGAATATATGCGTAATTCAGAAGGAAAAAGACAGCGTTATAAAATAAATAATGAAGGTGCTTTTGAATTGAAAAACGGACAATTTATTCAAAATCCGAATATTTCAGAAAATGCAAATTTTACAAAACTTGAACACAAACAACTTATCGAAGATAATGATGGCGAATTCTATAGAAACTGGCGACCAGAAATTAATTCTCCAGATGATATTTGGAATGAAATTGTAAAAGTTACCAAATTACCAGGCGTTACTTCTGCTCCAAAATTACAACCAATTGAAACAAGGTTGGTAATGCTACAAACAGGAATGCGTGCACCAATGGGAATTAAAGTTAAAGGACAAGATTTAAAACAAATTGAAGCTTTTGGTTTACAATTAGAAAGCCTTTTAAAACAAGCAGAAGGTGTAAAAGTAGAAGCTGTTTTTGCTGATAGAATCGTTGGAAAACCTTATCTATTAATTGATATTGATAGAGAAAAAATAGCTCGTTATGGAATTTCTATTGAAGATGTACAAAGTGTTTTAAAAGTTGCAGTTGGTGGAATGCAATTAACGCAAACTGTGGAAGGAAGAGAACGTTATGGAATTAGAGTGCGTTACCCAAGAGAATTACGTAACAATCCTGAATCGATAAAAGACATTTATATTCCTGTTGAAAAAGGAAATCCTGTTCCTTTAGGTGAATTAGCAACGATTAGATATGAGCAAGGTCCACAAGTAATTAAAAGTGAAGATACTTTTTTAGTGGGCTATGTATTGTTTGATAAGTTAGACGGTTTTGCGGAAGTTGATGTCGTTGAAAATGCACAGGAATTATTTCAACAAAAAATAGATGCTGGCGAATTGACTGTCCCAAAAGGCATCAGTTATAAATTTACAGGAACCTATGAAAACCAATTGCGAGCAGAAAAAACGTTGTCTGTGGTTGTTCCATTAGCTTTAGCAATTATTTTCTTGATTTTATATTTTCAGTTTAAATCGGTTTCTACTTCGCTGATGGTTTTTACAGGAATTACAGTGGCTTTTGCAGGTGGATTTATTATGATTTGGTTGTATGGACAAGATTGGTTTTTCAATTTTAGCTTTTTTGGAGAAAACATGAGGGATTTATTCAATATGAAAACCATTAATTTAAGTGTGGCAGTTTGGGTTGGTTTTATTGCATTATTTGGAATTGCAACAGACGATGGAGTTGTAATGGCAACGTATTTAACCCAAACTTTCAATCGTGAAAAACCTGCTAACAAGAAGAGTATTAGATTTTACGCTTTACAAGCTGGAGAAAAAAGGATTCGTCCTTGTTTAATGACAACAGTTACTACCATTTTGGCGCTTTTACCAGTTTTAACTTCCACAGGAAAAGGAAGCGATATTATGATTCCAATGGCAATTCCAATTTTTGGAGGAATGGTTATTGACATTACTTCCTATTTTATTGTGCCAGTTTTATATAGTTGGAGAGAAGAGTTGAAATTGAAAAGAATAGAGAAAAAAGAGCATAGAAAAAAGAGACAAGAACCAAGACAAATTGTTAATTAATATGAAAAATTTAGATATAAAATTTCAGGTAATCTTTACTCTTTGTTCTCTTTTCTTTGTTCTTAATTTTCAAAGTCAAGATTTGCAAAGCTATATAGAGCAAGCAACGGAAAACAATCCTACAATTCAAAAATTCGAATTGCAATATAATATTGCTTCCGAAAAAGTGAACGAGGTAAATACAATTCCGAATACGGAATTTGGTGCAGGATATTTTGTGAGTGAACCAGAAACCAGAACTGGAGCACAACGTTTTAAGATTTCAATAAAACAAATGTTGCCTTGGTTTGGTACAATTACTTCGAGAGAAAATTATATTTCTTCTATGGCAGATGCTAAATATGAAGATATTGTAATTGCAAAACGAAAAATAATCACCTCTGTTTCAAAATCTTATTATAATTTATATGAGAATAAAGCGAAACAAAAAGTTTTAGAGCAGAATATAAAACTACTTAAAACTTATGAAAAATTAGCGTTAACATCTGTTGAAGTTGGTAAAGCATCTGCAGTAGATGTTTTACGATTGCAAATGAGACAGAATGAAATGGCAGAATTATTAGCGGTTTTAAATCAACAATTTTTAGCTGAACAAACTACGTTTAATAAGCTCTTAAATCGTGACAAAGCAATTTCAGTAAATGTTATAAATAAGTTGAATATTCCTTCAGAAAATTTCGAAATAAATGTAGAAAATTTAGCAGTGCATCCAGAACTGTTGAAGTACGATAAGATTTATCAATCTGTAGAAAAATCAGAATTACTGAATCAGAAAGAAAATAATCCTATGATTGGTTTCGGTTTCGATTATGTAAATGTTGCAGAACGACCTAATATGAGTTTTACTGACAATGGTAAAGATATTTTAATGCCAATGGTTTCTATTTCTATTCCTATTTTCAATAATAGTTACAAATCGAAAACCAAACAAAATCAATTGCAACAACAAGAGATTTTAGCGCAAAAACAAGAACGTAAAAACAGATTAGAAACGATTTTAGACCAAGCAATAAATAACCGGATTTCTTCAAGAATAAGTTATAGAACGCAAACTAAAAATCTAAAGCAAGCGAAGAATGCTGAAGAAATTTTAATAAAAAGTTACGAGACAGGAACCATCGATTTTAATGACGTTTTAGACATTCAAGAATTGCAGTTGAAGTTTGAAATGAATCAAATTAAATCGATAAAAAACTACTATTTACAAACTACAATTATTAATTATTTAATTCAATAGAAATGAAACACACATATAAAATTACAGGAATGACTTGTGGAAACTGTAAAGCTTCCGTAGAAAAATATTTAGGCGAAATAGAAAGTGTTACCAATGTTTCTGTAAATCTCGAGAAAGAAGAAGCAGAAATTACTATGGAAAAACATATAGAAACGAAAGTTTTAAAAGATGCTTTACCTGAAAAATATACACTTTCAGAAAAGAAACAAGAAAAGAAAGAAATACCAGATGTTGCTTTTGATGGAATGGAAGAATCGAAATTTCAGCAATTAAAACCATTGTTTTTAATCATTTTTTACATTACAACAGCTGGTATCTTAATGAATTATAAAAACTGGAATTGGAGTGCATTTATGCTCGATTTTATGGGTTTATTCTACATTGTCTTTAGCTTTTTTAAAATGTTAGATTTAAAAGGATTTCCAGATTCTTTTAGAATGTACGATCCTTTGGCGAAGAGAATTCCTGTTTATGGAAAAATTTATCCATTTATAGAAACTGCTTTAGGATTGATGTTTTTGCTTCGTTTTGAAATAAACATAGCCTTAATAATTACACTTATTATTTTAGGAGTTACAACAGTTGGCGTTACAAAAACACTTTTAGATAAAAAAGCAATAAGATGTGCATGTCTTGGTACTGCTTTAAAATTACCAATGACAGAAGCCACTTTTATAGAAAATGCAATTATGATTGTTATGGCAGTTTTAATGTTAATCTTTTAAAAATCAAAAAATATGAAAAATTCAAATCAACATACAAACAAAGAAAACGGAATGAGTAATTATACAAAATTCTTTTTAATGTTAGGTTGCTCTTTTGTAGCAATGTACATCACAATGTACTTAAATACATATGAATTTGACCACGTTTATTTTAGCTTAACTCGTTTTTATATGTCTTGTTTAGGGATATCTACTATGGCTTTAATTATGTGGTTTTTTATGCGCAATATGTATCAAAATAAAAAGAAGAATATTGCTATTGTCTTTGGAAGTATTGTACTTTTTTTAGGTGCTTTAGGTTTGGTGCGTGAACAAAAATCTACAGTTGATGATGTTCTTTGGATGAAAGCAATGATTCCTCATCATTCAATTGCAATATTAACGAGTGAACGTGCAGACATTAAAGATTCCGAAGTAAAAAAATTAGCAAACGATATTATTAAAGCACAGAAAAAAGAAATTGAAGAAATGAAAGCGATGATAAAACGATTAGAAAATGAAAAATAAAAATGTAATAATTTATTTAGGAATACTTGCTTTTGGGTTGTTGTTAGGCTATTTTTTCTTCGGAAACTCTTCTGATAAAACAACTCATAATCATTCTGAAACATCCGAAAAAAATGAAATGTGGACCTGTTCTATGCATCCACAGATTATGAAAACAGAGCCTGGAGATTGTCCTATTTGTGGAATGGATTTAATTCCTGCAGAAAATAATTCTGAAGGTTTAATGGCAAACCAATTTAAGCTGACAGAAAATGCGATGGCTTTGGCCAATATTCAAACTTCTATTGTTGGCAAAGGTAAAATTGAAAAAAATGCAATTAAATTATCTGGAAAAATTGCAGAAAACGAGAACTTAAATACAGTTCAAGTTACGCATTATGCTGGAAGAATAGAGCGTTTGTTCGTTGCTTCAACTGGCGAAAAGATTAGAAATGGGCAATTAGTAGCAAGGATTTATTCGCCAGAATTATTTGCATCGCAACAAGAACTAATTACTGCATCTTCTATAAAAGAATCGCAACCAGAATTATATAAAGCGGTTCGTAAAAAGCTAAAAATTAAAAAACTGACAGATGCACAAATCAATTTGATAGAAAACTCAGGAAAACCAATTCAGAATTTTCCAATTTATGCTTCACAAACAGGAACAATTACCGAAAAAATGGTAGCAGAAGGAGATCATGTTGCTTTAGGAGAAGCATTGTTTAAAGTTTCGAATCTTTCTGTTGTTTGGGCAAATTTTGATGTGTATGAGAATCAAATTCATCTGTTCAAAAAAGGGCAAGAAATTTCTATAACCACGAATAACAATAAAGAAATAAAGGCAAAAGTAGACTTTATAGACCCAGTTTTAGATACAAAAACAAGAACTGTAAAATTAAGAGTTGTGCTTAATAATCGAGATAATGAATTGAAGCCAGGAATGTTTGTCGAAGGAAAAATTAAAGGAATCAATTCTAATGATGAAGAGATCGTAACAGTTCCATCATCTGCAGTTTTATGGACAGGAAAACGTTCTTTAGTCTATATAAAAACAAATACGAATGAAACTGTTTTTGAAATGCAAGAAGTTACATTGGGTAATAGAGTTGGTGAATTTTACGAAGTTTTAGAAGGCTTAAAAAATGGTGATGAAATTGTAACAAACGGAACTTTTACTGTGGATGCAGCTGCTCAATTACAAGGCAAAAAATCCATGATGAATAAAAAAGGTGGAAAAGTTATTACTGGTCACGAAAATCATCCTGAAATGGAAGAAAACACTTCATCAACAACAAACAATTTCAACAAAAATGAAAGAATAAAAGTATCTAAAGATTTTCAAAATCAATTAAAAAAAGTTTTTAATGAATACATAATTTTAAAAGATGCTTTGGTTGAAGATGATACAAAAAAAGTAATATCAGCATCAAAAAAAATGTTAGAAAACATATCTAAAGTAGATATGAAATTGCTAAAAGAAAATGAAACTCATAAAAAATGGATGTCTTTAGAAAAAGAAATAAAAGAAGTTGCCAATTCAATTTCTAAAACATCAAAAATAGATGAACAAAGAAATCATTTTAAAAACCTTTCGTTAAACTTAATTAGTGCTGTTCAAATATTCGGAATCAATGAAAAAGTATATGTAGAATTTTGTCCAATGGCAAATAGCAATAAAGGTGCCTATTGGTTAAGTAAAGAGGAAAAAGTAATCAACCCTTATTATGGAGAAAAAATGTTAACCTGTGGAGAAGTAAAACAAGTAGTAGAATAATAAAAATCAATTAATAATTAAATTTTAAACAAATGAAAAAAGTAATTTTAAGTTTAGTAATTATTACAGCAACAGTATTTACAAGCTGTAAAAATGAAGGTAAAAAAGAGACAAATACTAATAAAACTGAAGTTTCTAAAGAAATGGCAACAACAGATATTTCTTTTGGTGTAAGAGGAAATTGTGGTATGTGTAAAAGTACTATTGAAAAAGCAGCAAAAAATGTTGAAGGTGTTGCAACTGCAGCTTGGGATGTAGATAAAAAGAAAATTGATGTTTCTTTCGACGAGAGCAAAACAAGTGAAATGGATATTCATAAAGCAATTGCTGCCTCTGGTTACGATACAGAAAAAGCAAAAGGAGATTTAAATGCTTATGATGGTTTGCCTGGTTGTTGTAAATATGATCATAATATGGAAATGAATATTGAATAAGAATAAATTAAAACTTTAACCCAACAAAAAACCTTGATAGTACTTATTAAGGTTTTTTGTTATTCATAAAAAATAATCTATTTTATTTAGCTAATATTTCTGGAGTTGCCACTGTTCTAAAACCAATATGATCTGAACTAGAACTTGGTTCCATTCCCATTTTTGCAGAAATTCTAAAACTAGCACAATAAGATGCATGGCATAAAAAAGACCCACCCTTCATAACTCTTTCTAACTGATATGGATTTGAAGGTGTATAAGATTTATCTGCTCCTTTAGGGTTATTTAAAACTTCATTTGGGTTTAGAGATTGATAATAATTTACATTAAATAAATCTGTTGTCATTTCCCAAACATTACCAGCCATATCATAAATTCCAATACTATTCGCTGGATAAGATTTTATAGGTGAAATATATTCGAAACCATCTTTAGATTCATTTTTTATAGGAAATTGACCTTGCCAAGTATTTGCATTTGCATCTAAATCATCAAAATTATTTCCCCAAACAAAAATATCGTCAGAGTTATTACCTTGCGCTGCAGCTTCCCATTCTGCTTCTGTTGGCAATCTTCTGTTTGCCCATTTACAATATTCCAAAGCATCGAAATAACTTACATGAACCACAGGATAATTATCTTTGCCTTCAATAGAACTTCCAGGGCCTTCTGGCTGTTTCCAATTTGCACCAATCTTCCAAGTCCACCATTGCTGATAGTTATTCATAGAAACCACACCTTGTGCTTTTTTATTGAAAATTAAACTTCCTGGTTGTAAAATAGAATCAGCTGGTTTTTGAGTTTCTGCTGGTAAATCTTTTTTAATTTCGTCCCAATCAATTGGTTTTTCTGCTGTTGTAATATAATTTGTTGCTTCTACAAATTTTCTGAATTCTTGATTTGTAACTTCATTCACATCAATAAAAAAACCATCTACATGAACTTTATGAGCTGGTTTTTCTCTCATCATTGCATATTTATCACCTTCTTTCGCCCCCATTAAAAAAGTTTTAGAAGCTACCCAAACCATGCCTTCTGGGGTTTCAATTTCTGAAATATCTACTGATTTTTCAACTGCAACTTCACCTTTTGAAGCCTTCTCTTTTTTACAACCAATTATTAGTATAAAAGCTGATAAAAAAAGAAGTATTGAGTAATTTGATTTAGAGTACATAACTATAAATATTAAAAAATAATTTTAATACAAAGATACAATTGCTTTTAAAAACAAAGAGTTCGTAAATTATATTTTTTTGACCTTTTTATTTAGAAAACTTTAACTAATCTTGAATGTTATTTTGTTTAACTTTAAAGCAAAAAAAATAAACAAAATGTATCTTTGCTTTTGAGAATACTTTACAATTAAAAAAATTAAATATTACTAATGGCATTTTTTAACAGAAAAGACATAGATGAATTAGGCAAAATCTATAAAATAAATTTAATAAATAGTTGCTCTGGCTTTAAATCTGCAAATCTTTTAGGTTCTGTTTCTACAAAAGGAAAACCGAATGTTGCTGTTTTTAGCTCTGTAACACATTTAGGCTCAAACCCACCAACTTTGGGCTTTATTTTAAGACCAACAACAGTTCCAAGAAATACTCATAAGAATATAAAAGATACTGGCGTTTTTACCATCAATCATATTTTTGAAGATATTATAGAAGATGCTCATCATACTTCAGCAAAATATCCCGAAGAAATATCTGAATTTGATATGACAAATTTGGAAGAAGAATACAAAGGGAGTTTTAAGGCGCCTTTCGTAAAAAATAGCCCAGTTCAAATGAGTATGAAATTTGTTGAAGAAATTTACGTACCTTCTAACGATGTAATGTTAGTGGTTGCCCAAATTGAAGAATTATATATTAATGACAAACTTTTAGAAAAAGACGGACTCATAAATTTATCAAAAGGAAATGTAGCAACCATAAATGGTTTAGATACATATGCGATTCCTAAATTCAAAAAACAATTGTCTTACCAAAGACCAAAAAAACAACAATAAACTCTATGAAAATTCTCGTTACAGGAGCAACTGGCTATATTGGAAAACGATTAATTCCGTTATTATTAAATGACGGTCATACTGTAGTTTGTCCTGTTAGAGATTTTAAAAGAGCAGAAAATTACTTTAAAGAAAAAGAAAATGTAATTCTTGTTGAAGCAGATTTTTTAAATGCAGATAGTTTAGATAACATTCCTAAAGATATTGATATTGCTTATTATTTAATTCATTCTATGTCTAATTCTGCAAAAGAATTTCATGCTTTGGAAGAAAAATGCGCTTTTAACTTCAAAAAATTTGCAGAAACAACAACCTTAAAACAAGCCATTTATTTAAGTGGAATTACAAACGACACAAAACTGTCTAAACATTTATTATCAAGAAAAAATGTTGAAAACGCTTTAGCTTCAGAAAAATACGCATTAACCACTTTTAAAGCAGGAATAATCGTGGGTTCAGGAAGCTCATCTTTTGAAATTATTAGAGATTTGGTAGAGAAATTACCAGCAATGATTGCCCCAAAATGGCTAAATACAAAAACACAACCTTTAGCAATTAGAGATGTTTTATCATTTTTACACAATGCTTTGGACAGAAAAGAATTATACAACACTTCTTACGATATTTTTGGCCCAGAAATACTCACGTATAAAGAAATGTTATTGCAATTCGCTAAAGTTAGGAAATTAAAAAGAACCATTATTACAGTTCCTATAATGACACCCAAATTATCTTCCTACTGGTTATATTTTGTTACGTCAACTTCTTATAAACTGGCGAGTACTTTAGTAAACTCAATGGGTGTAGAAGTTATTGGAAATAAAAGTGACATTAATAAGATTTTGGATGTAAATCCTATGTCATACAAAGAAGCTGTAAAATTAGCTTTCAAAAAAATTGAACAAAATAGTATTGTTTCCAGCTGGAAAGATTCTTATGTAAGCAGTGGAAAATTAAAAAACTATGTTCATGAGTTTATAAATGTTCCTGAATATGGTTGCTTTAAAGATTTTAAGAAACGTAAAGTAAAAGACAAAGAAAGAACATTAAACAGAATTTGGGCAATTGGAGGAGAAACTGGTTGGTATTATGGAACTTTCTTGTGGAAAATACGTGGTTTTGTAGATCAGATTTTTGGTGGAGCAGGTTTGCGAAGAGGAAGAAGACACCCAACACAATTAAATGCTGGAGATGCTTTAGATTTTTGGCGAGTTATTTTTGCAGATAAAGAAAAAGGGAAACTCCTACTCTATGCAGAAATGGTTTTACCTGGTGAAGCTTGGTTAGAGTTTAAAATTGAAGATGGTATTTTATACCAAACTGCTACTTTTAGACCTCATGGATTGGCTGGAAGATTGTATTGGTATGCTGTGATGCCTTTTCATTGGTTCGTTTTCAACGGAATGATAAATAACATTAACAAGTAATTTTGAAAAAAAAGCATCTTCCTGAAAAAATATGTTTGGTCTGTGAAAAACCATTCACTTGGCGAAAAAAATGGGAAAAGAATTGGGAAGACGTAAAATATTGTAGCGAAAAATGCAGGAGAAACAAGAAAAAACAGGTTTAGTTTGGTTTCGTAATAACTTACGAGTAAATGATAATAGCTCTTTAAAAGAAGCTACAGAAAATCATAAAAAAGTAATTGCTGTTTATTTTTTTGATCCTAAATATTATAAAGTTGATGAATTTGGTTTCCAAAAAACAGCAAAATTTAGAGCAAAATTTTTAATTGAAACGATTGAAGATTTACAAAAAAACCTTTCGGATTTAAACATTACACTCCTCACCTATTTTAATGCTCCAGAAGACAAAATTCATACAATTTGTGATGAGTTTTCTATTGATACAATTTACACTCAAAAAGAATGGACAAAAGAGGAAATTGATACCAATGACTTGGTTAAAAATACGCTTTCTGATAACATTCCTTTTGTGGAAGATTACGACCAATTTTTATATCATCCTGAAACTGTTTCTAATGATTTTTCTAACACCCCAAATGTATTTACGCAATTTAGAAAGAAGATAGAAAAGACAGTTGAAATACAAGAAATAAGCTCTATTTCTAAACTTCCTGATGATAATTTAGTTGAAAACAGTACAGAAATTGTAAGTTTAAGAGATTTAGGTTTTGATGATTTCGAAGAAAATAAAAAATCGGCTTTTCCTTTTTCTGGTGGAGAAAACTCAGCTTTAGAAAGATTATATAACTACTTTTTTGAAACTAAAAAAGTTGCTTTTTATAAGAAAACTAGAAATGGTTTGATTGGGACTGATTATAGTACAAAATTTTCTGCTTGGTTGGCAAATGGCAGTATTTCTGCAAAAACTATTTATTGGAAAATTAAAGAATTTGAAGCTGAATTTGGCGCAAATCAATCTACATATTGGGTGATTTTTGAATTAATTTGGAGAGATTATTTTAAATACATTTCCTTAAAATACGATTCCAAAATCTTTAAAATAGGCGGAATTTTAGAAAAAGAATATCATTGGAACTCCGATTCAGAAATTATTCAAAAATGGATACATGGAGAAACAAAAGATGATTTTGTTAACGCCAATATGATAGAATTAAAAGAAACTGGTTGGATGAGCAACAGAGGAAGACAAAATGTTGCCTCTTATTTTGCCAAAGAGTTATTGCAAGATTGGCGAATTGGAGCTTCTTATTTCGAATCGATGTTGTTAGATTACGATGTACACAGTAATTATGGTAATTGGATGTATGTTGCTGGCGTTGGAAATGATCCAAGAGACCGAAAATTCAACACAAAATTGCAAGCAGAACGTTATGATACGAATCATAAATTTAGAAAATTATGGTTAGAAAAAACATTATTTTAAATGAGTAAGAAATCTGTACATATTATATTTCCGCATCAACTTTTTAAAACTTCTGAAGTATTAGATAAAGTGGATGATATTATTATAGTTGAAGAATATTTGTTTTTCAATCTGTATAAATTTCATCAACAAAAAATTGCTTTTCACAGAGCAAGTATGAAATCTTATGCTGATTTTTTAACCGAAAAAGGAAAAAAAGTAAATTATATTGAGGCTAAAAATGAGTTGAGCGATGTTCGAAAATTACTCCCAAAATTAGCAAAAGACGGTGTTACTGAAATCCATATTATCGATCCAACAGACAATTGGTTAGAAAAACACATTCAACAATCAAAAAAGAATTTAGAATTAATTTGGTATAATAATCCTTTGTTTATCAATACAAAAGAAGAGTTATCCATTTTTTTTAAACCTACAAAAAAGAAATTTTTCCAGACTTCATTTTATAAAAGTGAAAGAAAAAATAGAGATATTTTAATGGATGGAAAAAACCATGTTGGAGGTAAGTTAACTTTTGATGATGAAAACAGAAAGAAATATCCAAAGACAAAAACACCTCCAATAATTCAGTTTCCTGCGCAAAATAAATATCATAAAGAAGCTACAAAATATGTAAATGAAAACTTCTCTAAAAACTACGGAAAACTAAACGATTTTTTAGTATATCCTATCGATTTTAAATCTGCCCAAGAGTGGTTACAACAATTTTTTGAAGTCCGTTTTCACGAATTTGGCACTTATGAAGATGCTATTGTTAGAGAAGAACATTTTTTGAATCACAGTTTATTATCACCTTTAATAAATGTGGGTTTATTACACCCAAAATATGTTATTGACCAAGCTATAGCATTTGCGAATAAAAATGAGGTACCCATAAATTCAACAGAAGGATTTGTACGTCAAATTTTAGGTTGGCGAGAATTTATAAGAGGTGTTTACGAAGTAAAAGGAACTGAAGAACGCAACAAAAACTTTTGGAAATTCAACAGGAAAATTCCAAAATCTTTTTATGATGGTACAACTGGCATTCAACCCATAGATGATGTAATTAAAAAAGTAAATAAAACCGCTTACACACATCACATAGAGCGCTTAATGATTTTAGGAAATTTTATGGTCTTGTGTGAGTTTGACCCAGATGAAGTTTACCAATGGTTTATGGAACTTTTTATTGATGCTTACGATTGGGTAATGGTGCCCAATGTTTATGGAATGAGTTTGTTTGCAGATGGTGGTTTAATGAGCACAAAACCCTACATAAGTAGCAGTAATTACATCATGAAAATGAGCAATTACAAAAAAGGCGATTGGCAAAAAACTTGGGATGGTTTGTTCTGGACTTTTATGGACAAACACAGAGATTTCTTTTTAAGCAACCCAAGATTGGGAATGCTAATTAGAACTTTCGACAAAATGAATCAAGATAAAAAAGAAGAACATTTCGAAAATGCTAAATTATTTTTAAATCAATTAGACCATGAGTAACAGAGAAGAAATAAATGTTGTTTGGTTTAAACGCGATTTAAGAATCCAAGATAATGAGGCGATTTACAATGCTTTGGCATCAAAAAAAAGAGTGTTGTTTTTGTATGTTTTTGAAAAATCGCTTCAAAATGATTTGCATTATAGCGAACGTCATTGGAACTTTATAAAACAATCTTTAGTCGATTTGAACGAAGATTTAAAAGCTTTTAACTCAGAAATTTTATGCGTCTCTTCCGAAGTTACAACGACTTTTAATCAGCTTTTAAATAGTTATAAAATAAACACTGTTTTTTCGCATCAAGAAACTGGCTTATTACTAACCTATAATCGAGATAAAGATTTTGCTCGTTTTTGTAGAAATAATTCAATTAATTGGATAGAAAATAAAAATAATGCCATTTTAAGAGGCTTATTAAATAGAGAAGATTGGTTTGAACACTGGGAAGAATATATGAATTCCAATCAGATTAAAATCAATTTAAAAACGGAAAAACTTGTTTCTTCTGAAGAAATTAACGACTTAAAAAAAGGGTTTACTATTGTTGATTTAGAAACTCCTACTTCAAAAATATTTCAAAAAGGAGGCACAAAAACAGCCTGGAAATACGCAAAAACCTTCTTTGAAACAAGGCATAAACAATATATGTACAATATTTCGAAACCAGCTTTGGCAAGAGAAAGTTGTAGTCGATTATCGCCTTATATTTCTTGGGGAAATGTTTCTATCAAACAAATTTTTCAGCAAGCAAATGAAGCGAAGAATGACAATAATAAAAGACATTTAGATGCTTTTACTTCACGTTTAAGATGGCAGGCTCATTTTATTCAAAAATTTGAAATGGAACATACCATGGAAAATGCAAGTTTGAATAAAGGTTTTCAAAAATTGAAGAAAAGCATTTCAGAAAAGTACCAAGAAGCTTGGAGAAATGGGCAAACTGGTTTCCCTCTAGTCGATGCAAGTATGCGTTGTTTAAATGAAACCGGTTATTTAAACTTTAGAATGCGAGCATTATTGGTTTCATTTTTCACTCATATTTTGTGGCAACCTTGGCAAGATGCAAGCAAACATTTATCACAAATGTTTTTAGATTTCGAACCTGGCATTCACTTTCCTCAATTACAGATGAGTTCTGGCGATACTGGTTTAGACACGCTTCGCATTTATAACCCCATTAAGAACAGCAAAGAGCATGATGAAGATGCAACTTTTATAAAAAAATGGGTTCCAGAACTAGCAAATTTACCCACAGCATTTATTCATGAACCTTATTTAATGACTTCTTTAGATGAGCAATTTAATAATTTCCATTTAGGAACAGATTATCCTAAAACGATTGTAGACATTAAATTAACTCGTAAAAAAGCAACAGAAATTCTCTGGAAAATGAAAGACGACCCAGATGTTGTTGCAGAAAGCAGTAGAATTTTTAAAAAACATACCATTACAACCAGAGATAAAATGCTGTAGTTTCTATTAAAACAGAATTTTTATTACTTCCTTATTACACTGATTGTTAATACTTTCTTAATTTTTGTTTATCAATAACAAATAATAGTTAAACAAAAATATATTTTATGTATCTTTGAGTGTGATTTTTAATACAACACATAAAAATAAAGATGAAGAAGCTACTATAAATGATTTAGTAGGATCTGCTTACACTTTTTTTGAAGCTATAAAAAAGAAAGGTGTAGGTTCTAAAAGAATGATGGTTTCTGATGTAAGCCCTAATTTCAGAAATATAATGAATGTCGTTTCTGATATTAACTATGCAAATATCGAAATCAGAAAAAAAGGAATTTTAGTTCATATTAATAAAGGACTCAAAAACTTCAGTTGGGCAATTCCTTTTTATCAACTTTATATGTATAAAACAGATGGTTTTAGCATACACGCACAAGGAAACTTTGTAAGATTTACAAGTAATAAATTACTAAAAGAAAATAAAAAATTTATTGACAAATTGGTGGACTTAAAAATTGAAAACGACAAGAATTACGAGTTTTATGACGCTATAAATTAAATTGATTGAGTATGGTTTTAGATGGTATAGCAATTGATAGAATAATAGAGATGGCTTGGGAAGACAGAACAACTTTCGAAGCAATTAATTTTCAATTCGGATTAAAAGAACAAGAAGTTATCGATTTAATGCGAAGAGAAATGAAGCCGAAAAGCTTTAAAATGTGGCGAGAAAGAGTTCAAGGAAGGAAAACGAAACACGAGAAATTAAGAACTTTCGAAAAAGGAAGATTTAAGTGTTCGAGGCAAAAATCAATATCAAACAACTCTATAGCAAAAAGATAAAAACCGTGCTTTGCTTTTAAGTTTAGAGTACTTAAAGACAGCACATTAAAAAGACAAATTATGATTACAGAAATAATACCAAAAGAAATTTCAGAAAAATTAAACGGCTTTTCATTCGAAGAAGTTGGAGACGACCACTTATTTACGGGTTTACAAACTCCAATGAAAGCGAATGCATTTGAAATTTCTGATGAAAAGAAAAAAGAAAAAATAGCGCATTTATTTTCAGAAATAATGGATGTAATGGGATTGGATTTAACTGATGATTCTTTACAAGGTACTCCAAAAAGAGTTGCCAAAATGTATATTGATGAAATATTCAGCGGATTAAACCCGGCAAATAAACCAAAAGTTGCTTTGTTTGATAACAAATATCAATACAACCAAATGTTGGTGGAAAAAAATATTACTTTCTATTCTAATTGCGAGCATCATTTTGTGCCAATTATTGGAAAAGCACATGTTGCCTATATTTCATCAGGAAAAGTAATCGGACTTTCTAAATTGAACAGAATCGTACAATATTATGCAAAAAGACCGCAAGTTCAAGAAAGATTAACAAACCAAATTGCGGAAGAATTAAAAGGAATTTTAAACACAGAAGATGTTGCAGTAATAATTGATGCAAAACATTTATGTGTTTCTTCAAGAGGAATTAAAGATGATACTTCTTCTACTGTCACCTCTTATTTTGGAGGAAAATTCCAAAATCAAGAAAAAATAGCAGAATTACAAAACACTTTAAATTACTAATTATGAATTTATTAATAAAAAAAGCACTGGAATTTGAGACAAGAAAAATGAGATTCCCAACAACAAGCGATCGTATTATGGCCGCAAGAGAAGCAAAAGATTTGGTCTTGAGTTTAAACGAAATTTACAAAGAAAATAAAGACGAAAAGATTATGGATATCATGAAACGTCTAACTGTAATCAAGCAAAGAATTGAGAAACGTTTAAAGGGAAAACCTTTAACTGCATAATAAATTCACTTTTTGCTTGCTTTTCTAACAATTATAATTATATTCGAAAATTAGATAAAAAATCGAATATACAAGATAATGACATTAAAAGAAAAGGCAGTAGAATTTGAGACAAGAAAATTCTCATTTAAAACTACAAGTGATAGAATTTTAGCATCAAGAGAAGTAAAAGCTTTAGTATTAGAGCTTAACGAAGAATATAAAAAAGAAAAAGATCCAGAATTAATGGATTTGATGAAGCGCTTAACAGTTGTAAAACAAAAAATTGAAAAGCGCTTGAAAGGAAGACCTTAAAAGCACTATGAGAAAAATATTAGTTATTGGAGGAAGCAAAGGAATTGGAAATGCAATTGTAACTGCTTTAGTTGAAGAAAACTCAATTATAAACATAAGCAGATCTGCTCCTTTGCAGCCTCACACTAATCTTACTCATTATAACTGCAATATTTTAGAAGATGCTTTACCAGAAATTGAAGAAATAAACGCTTTAATATACTGTCCTGGAAGCATTAACTTAAAACCAATTTCGAGATTAAAGTTAGAAGATTTTAGAAACGATTTCGAAATTAACGTTGTTGGTGCTGTAAAAGCGATTCAACATTATTTACCTTCACTAAAAAAAGGAAACAACCCAAATATTTTATTATTTAGCACAGTTGCCGCCAAATTAGGTATGCCTTTTCACGCAAGTGTGGCTGCAGCAAAATCTGCTGTGGAAGGTTTAACAAAATCTTTAGGCGCAGAATTAGCACCCACGATTCGTGTAAATGCAATTGCACCCACAGTTACAGATACTGAACTGGCTTCAAAACTTTTAAGAAATGAACGTATGATAGAAAATATCACAGAACGTCATCCTCTTAAAAAATACTTACAACCTACTGAAGTTGCAGATTTAGCAACTTTCTTAATTTCTGACAAAGCAACATCTATTTCCGGACAAATTTTCGAATTAGATTGCGGAATTGTTAGTTTCAAAATTTAAAATATGACCAATATCTACGATATTAAAATTAATAGTTTACAAAATAAAGCTATTGACTTATCTGAATACAAAAACAAATTTATCTTGTTTGTAAATGTCGCTTCGAAATGTGGCTTTACTTCACAATATAAAGAAATGGAAGAATTGAGTAGTCAATACAAAGAAAACTTGGTGGTTATTGGAGTTCCTTGCAATCAATTTGGAAAACAAGAACCTGGAAATGCTTCTGAAATTCAAGAGTTTTGTGAGGTAAATTATGGAGTTTCGTTTCTAATTACAGAAAAAGTAGATGTGAAAGGAATTAACCAACATCCTTTATATACTTGGCTAACAAATAGAGAATTTAATAGCAAAAAAAGTTCTACTGTTAAGTGGAATTTTCAAAAATATTTGGTTTCTCCTGAAGGAAAATTAATCGATTATTATTTTTCAATTACAAAACCATTGAGTTCTAAAATTACTAAACACTTAAAATAATGTTCGGACTTTTCAAAAAGAAATCGGAAGTAGAAAAATTACAAGAAAAATATAAAAAATTGATGGAAGAAGGTTTTAAGCTTCAATCTATCAATAGAAGTGATAGTGATCAGAAATATTTAGAAGCAGATAATTTGTTGAAAGAAATAGAAAAGTTGAAAGCAAATTCTTAAAGATGAAACAATTAAAGTTTACCATATTATTTTTAATCATCAATTTTGGTGGTTTGGCAATTGGAAATTGGCTCATGGAAAATGGACCAATGACAGATTGGTACATCAATTTAAATAAAGCTCCTTGGACACCTCCAGGTTGGGTTTTTGGTGTTGCTTGGACATTAATTATGATTTGCTTTTCCATTTATTTAGGAAAATTGTTTTCTGAAGAAAATTCCAAGAAAATGAAATTATTTTTTCTACTTCAATTTATATTGAATGTAAGTTGGAATTATATTTTCTTCAACCAAAATTTGGTTTTATTTGGGTTGATAACCATTACATTATTGACTTCCCTCCTATTTTATTACTTCTTCAATTTGAGTAATAAAGTAAAATATTACAAATATTTATTACTTCCATATAAGATTTGGCTGTGCATTGCAACTTCCTTAAATCTATATATTTTAATTCATAATTAAGATGAAAATATACACGTTTCACAGAAAACAAAATCTACCAATTTCATTAGAAAAAGGTTGGGAATTCTTATCGAATCCGAAGAATTTAAAAACAATTACTCCAGATTATATGAGTTTTGATATCCTTTCAGGAGCAGACAGACCTATGTATCCTGGACAAATAATTCAATATATTGTTACTCCGATTTTAGGGATAAAAACAAAATGGGTCACAGAAATTACGCACGTAAAAGACAACGAATATTTTGTAGACGAACAACGTTTTGGACCTTATGCTTTATGGCATCACAAACATTTTATCAAAGAAATTGAGGATGGTGTAGAAATGGAAGATATTATAGATTACAAAGTTCCTATGGGAATTTTAGGGCAAATGGTACATCCTTTTTTAGTGAAACCAAAATTGGAAGAAATATTTGAATATAGACAGAAAAAATTGACAGAACTTTTTGGAGAATACAAGTAAAATGAAAGACAAAATAAATATTTTTTGGTTTAGACGTGATTTAAGATTAGATGACAATATAGGTTTTTACAACGCTTTAAAAAGTGAGAATCCTGTTCTACCTATTTTTATTTTTGATGAAAATATTTTAGACAAACTACCAAAAGACGATGCAAGAGTCAACTTTATTTTTGATGAATTGCAAAAAATGAGAAAAACCTTACAAGATGAAAACGACAGTAGTTTGGCTATTTTTCATGGAACTCCAAAGAATATTTATCAAAATTTAATAAAAGAATATAAAATTGATACCGTTTTTACAAATAGAGATTATGAGCCGTATGCAAAAGAAAGAGATGAAGAAATAGAGAAACTATTAGCTGATAGTAACATCAATTTTAAGACTTTTAAAGACCAAGTAATTTTCGAAAAAGACGAAGTTGTAAAAAAAGATGGTACTCCTTATGTGGTTTATACGCCTTTCATGAAAGTGTGGAAAGAAAAATTTAAAACACATAATTTAGATATCTACTACACTAATTCCTTCCTAAAAAATTTGGTAAAAAATACACGTTTACCAAATCTCTCATTGTCTGATTTAGGTTTTACTAAATCGA
The DNA here is from genome assembly GCF_014352875.1 of Polaribacter pectinis. NCBI lineage: Bacteria > Pseudomonadati > Bacteroidota > Flavobacteriia > Flavobacteriales > Flavobacteriaceae > Polaribacter > Polaribacter pectinis. The sequence continues at coordinate 315,752 of NZ_CP060695.1, read as the reverse complement.
AACAAGAAATTAAAGAGTACGATGTTACGCCTACTTTAATTCAAGAATACGAAGAAACTAGAAATTTTCCAGCAAAAGATGCTACTTCAAAATTAGGCCCGCATTTACGATTTGGAACGGTTAGCATTCGAAAAATGATAAAAAAAGCCACTGCAGAAAAAAACGAGATTTTCTGGCAGGAATTAATTTGGCGAGAATTTTTTATGCAGATTTTATGGCATTTTCCACAAACTCATAAAGAAGCCTTCAAATCAAAATACGACAGAATTGAGTGGAGAAATAACGAAAAAGAGTTTAAAAAATGGTGCGAAGGTCAAACTGGTTATCCTTTAGTAGATGCAGGAATGCGTGAGTTAAATGAAACTGGTTTTATGCACAATAGAGTAAGAATGTTAGTGGGTAGTTTTTTATGCAAACATTTATTAATCGATTGGAGATGGGGAGAAGCTTATTTTGCAGAAAAATTACACGATTACGAAATGGCAAGTAACGTTGGTAATTGGCAATGGGTTGCAGGTTCTGGTGTAGATGCTTCGCCATATTTTAGAATTTTTAATCCAACAACTCAAATCAAAAAGTTCGATAAAGATTTAAAATATATTAAAAAGTGGGTTCCAGAATTTCAAGAATTAACGTATGCTAAAGAAATCGTAGATCATAAAGAGGCAAGAGAGCGTTGTTTAAAAGTTTATAAAGAAGCTTTAAATTAATTTCCCTAACTTTATTGTCAACCAAAAATAAAATATATGAATACTTTAGAAGTTGCCAATAAATGGCGCCATATGTGCCAAGAAGGAAAAAATTTAGAATGTATTACAGAGTTATATGCAGACAATGTAGTTAGTAGAGAAATGCCTGGTGTTCCTCATGGAGAAGTTGTTTCTGGAAAACAAAATGTATTCGAAAAAAGTAAACAATGGTTAGAAGATGTTGTAGAATTTCACAGCAGTAAAATTTCTGAACCAGTTGTTGCAGACAATCATTTTACAAGCAAAATGAGTTTCGATGTTACATTTAAAAGTAGAGGAAGACAACAAATGGACGAAGTTTGCGTTTTTGAAGTACAGAATGGAAAGATTGCGAATGAGCAATTCTTTTACACCATGTAAAATTTATTATTCTTGTTAGAAAACTTCAATTTATTTTGAAGTTTTTTTTATGCTAAAAAAAAACATTTTTCTTTAGGTCAATTTCATTTTTTGTATTTAATTTGCGCTCGTAAAAACAAAAAGCCGATGTAGCTCAGCTGGCTAGAGCAGCTGATTTGTAATCAGCAGGTCGTGGGTTCGAGTCCCTCCATCGGCTCTTTTTATTAAAAAGTCTCAAATTAATTTTTGAGACTTTTTTTCGTTTTAAAAGGTAGCAATTTAACCTTATTAGAGTATACGTTTGAAAATCAAAAACATAGACATCAACCTACACTAAACTATTCATATTAGAAGCTCTTTTGTTAATTCATTTTTTGCCTTAAAAATCTAACTAATTTTCTTTATCTTGCAGAGTTGCGTGGTATTCTTGCAACAATTTTTTGATCAATTTTAGACTAAAAAGTCAACTTAATTATTTTGATAAATGGCAAAAAAAGTAATAACAGAGCTTCTACAAGACGCAATTGAAACTTCAGCAGAGCAAATTTCTGGACAAGATGCAACTTTTTTATATGCAGATTCACCTTCAAGTCCTATGCACATTGCAACATTAACAATTGTGGAAGGTTCTTTAAAGTTTGATGATTTTAGAGAAATGGTCGCTTCTAAATTACATTTAATTCCGAAATTTAGAAAAAGATTGGTAAATGTGCCATTAAAATTAGATTATCCTTATTGGGCAGATGACCCAAATTTTGATATTGATTTGCATTTGAACCGATTAAAATTGCCAGATCCAGCAAACTGGAAAACCTTAAGAGATTTAACATCGAATATTTTTAGCAGTTCTTTAGATTTAAAAAGACCTTTATGGTCCGTTTATTTTATTGAAGGTTTAGATGAAATTAACCAAATACCTAAAGGTTCTGTAGGAATTGTTACCAAAGTACATCATGTAATGGTAGATGGTAGTTCTGGTGTTGGTATTATGGGATTGCTGTTTGATAAAGATGAAAAAGCAGAAGATAAAAAACCTGCAAAACCAAAACCATTTGACCCAGAACCTTTGCCAGATGAATTGAGTTTGCTTTTAAAAAGCACCTATAGTTTTCTTAAAAACCCTTTAAAAATCCCGAAATTAGTTAGCGAAACTGCTGTTTCTATGATGAAAGGAAAAATAAATGCGCAACTTAAAAACAAAAGAACATTTCAAAAAAGTGCATATCCTGTTCCTAAAACCATTTTTAATGGTTCAGTTTCACCAAAGAGAACTTGGGGAACTGCTATTTTATCTTTCGAAAGAATAAACACGCTTCGTAAAATAATGGACGTAAGTATTAACGATATTATTTTGGCAATTTGTGCTGGTGGAATTCGTAAATATTTAGAAGAAAGAGAGCAATTACCTGTACAACCTTTAGTTGCAAATGTTCCTATTTCTATTCGTGTAAAAGGCGAAAAACAAAAAATGAACAATCAAATTTCTAACATGTTGGTTAGAATTGCAACGCATATAAAAGACCCAATTGAAAGATTAGAATATATACAAGAACAAACAAATTTAGGAAAAACAAGACACAAAGCTGTTGGAGCAAAATCTTTGGCAAAAATGGCAGATGCTGTTCCTTTTGGATTGGCAAATTTAGCTGCTGGTTTGTATAGTAAATACAATATTAAAGAATTTCACAGACCACCTTTTAATGTTACAATTACAAATGTTCCTGGACCAAAAGGTTTGCTCTATTTAAAAGGTCATAAAATTGTTGGTATTTTTGGATTAACGCCTGTTTTAGATGGTTTTGGGTTAATTATTGCTGCTTTTAGTTATAATGGACAAGTAACAATTACTACAACTTCGGATGCGAAAACAATGCCAGATGCTGATAAATTCTCAAGATATATTAGAGATTCTGCAAATGAATTAGAAGAAATTATTCTAAAAAAGAAAGAAGAAAAAACAGTTTCTAAAGTCATTAAATTTAAAAGTATTTCTTTCTTTAATTCCTTTAGAAAATTCTTAAAAGAAAGCAAATCTTTAGATAAAAAACTAAAAGCTGTCTATAGTTTTGAGGTTCATCAAAATGAAACCATTGCATATTGGACATTAGATTTCTCTAAAAAAGAACCTTCTTTAAGTAAGAAAAAAACCGCAAAAGTAAATACTGTCATCACAATTGATGATACTATTTTATACGATGTTTTTAAAGGGAAATTATTATTGGAAGAACTTTTAATTCAGGAAAGAATAAAATTCACAGGAACAAAAAAAGACACAGATTTAATCTTAAAATTAATGTCAACTTTTTTAGAGAAAGCATAAATGGTGTTTATTACAGATACATATAAAACTAAAGACGAGGAAACTATTTTTTACTATAAATGGGAAGTAAAAAAAATGCCTTTAAAAGGTATTGTTCAAATTTCTCATGGAGTTGGCGAACATGCAGGTCGTTATCATTCTATTGCAAAACTTTTACAAGAAAAAGGATATGAAGTATATGCAAATGACCACAGAGTTCATGGAAAATCTGCCGAAAATAAAAACGACTTAGGTTTTTATGATGGTGATAATTATTTTGATGACGCCATAAATGACATGCGTCAATTAACAGAAATCATCAAAAACGAACATCCGAATAAAAAAATAATTCTTTTTGGTCATAGCATGGGTTCTTTGTTAAGTAGAGATTATGTAACAAAATATGGTGACGATTTAGAAGCTTTAATTCTTTCTGGAACTGCCAGTTTTATGAAAGGTTTGGGAACTTTTGGTTTGTACAGCGCAAAAGTTATCAGCAAATTTAAAGGAAGAGAAAGAAGCAATCAACTATTAAAATCGGTGTTTTTTTCTGAATTCAATAAGAAATTTAAACCTAACAGAACAAAAGTAGATTGGATTAGTAGCGATGAAAATGAAGTGGATTTATTTGAAGCAGACCCTTACAGAATAGAAGATTTTTCTTTGAGTGTCTTTTTAGATATTTTAAAAGGAAGTAAAAAAATAAACGAGAAATCAACTTTCAAGAAAACACCAAAAAAATTGCCCATTTTTATTTTTTCGGGTGATAAAGATCCTGTAGGAGAAATGGGTGAAGGTGTAAAAAGAGTTGCAGAAAATTATAAAAAAGCAGGAATTAAAGACCTAACTTTAAAATTATATAAAGGAGGAAGACATGAGATGTTGAATGAAGTGAACAAAGAAGAAGTTCAGCAAGATGTAATTAATTGGTTAGAAAAAAGGACGAAAGTCTAAAACTCAAAACATGGAAAACAACAAAACACTCTATACATCATTTACCAAATTGGCTTTAAAAGTTGCAATGTCTAAAGGAATGACATTAAAAAAAGCCAAAGAAGTAGTTATTCAAAAGTTTGAATTGCATCCTTTTGAAAAAATGATTGTTGGTCTAATTGACAGTAAAAAATTAATCAGAAAAGATGTGGACACATTATTAAAAAACTGTATTTCAGTCTGTGAAGATTTTGGGCCTGATAGAGATTATGTCACTTTAATTATTGTTTTAGAAAGAATTGATAAAATAAAAGCGACAAAAAAAGGAACAGATACTATTTCTGCAAGAATTTTATTGACGTTTAAAAATCAGATTGATACCATCAACACAAAAATTGATGCTCCTCCTCTATTCAATGCCTTATTAGAAACAAGATCTGCTATTGAATGGGTTACCATGTTTGGTATTTATCCTTTTATTCCAAAGCACAAAGCCAGCAAAAACAAACCTGTTTTATTAATGCCTCCATATTTAGGTAATGATGTTTCTACAACTTTTGTACGTAATTATTTAAAATCTGTTGGTTTTAAAACCTATAAATGGGAATTGGGTGTAAATATGATCAACTCTAAATATTTACCAAAATTGATCGAAAAATTAGATGAAATTTTCGAGAAACATCAAGAAAAAGTAAGTCTTGTAGGTTGGTCTGGTGGTGGAATTTTCGCAAAAATAATCGCCAATAGATATCCAGATAAAGTAGAACAATTAATTACTATTGGCTCGCCAGTTTGGGGAGTTAAAAACATGAAAACACCTTTGGTAAGAATGTTAGAATTTTTAAGAGGAAAAACTTTAAGAGCCAGAAATGATAAATTTATACACGAATTGGAGGAAATACCAAATGTTCCTGTAACGTGTATTTACACAAAAACAGACGGACTTTTACCTTGGAAACATTGTATGGAGGCAGAAACGTTGAGAAGTGACATCAAAAACATTGAAGTTTTTGGAAGTCATTGTGGAATGGGCGCAAATGCATCCGTTTTATTAACTGTAGCAAATTCCCTAAACAAAAACATTACTGGTAAAGAACCTAAAGGAATTATTACCAAAGTTGAAAGTTTATTTTTTCCAAAGTTTTGGGAACAAAAAGGCGTTTCTAAATTCACAAATCTATTTTTTAATTGATTATGGAACACACAATGCAAAACATTATTCAGCATGCTGAATTTAAAAATAGTCTTAAAGAAATTGCAAAAGAATTAAAATTAGACCTTTCTGAAGTTCAAAAAACGGCTGCAAATTGTATTGAGGAATTATATTCTCAACAACATCCAATTGCAAATACAGTTTCTGTAAGAGGTTTTCAATATTTGCTTTCAAAAGCTTATAATGACAAAATAGATATTGATCCAAGTGAAATAAAAAAATTAATGAAAATTATGCGACAAAACTCTGTTGCATTTATTTTAACCCATAAAACCTATTTAGATACTGTTGTTTTAGTAAGCACTTTAGCACGTTATGGAATGCCAATTCCGTTTTCTTTTGGCGGTATAAATTTAGCGTTTCCAGGATTTAAACAATTGGGAAAAAACTCTGGATTAATTTTTATAAGAAGAAGTTTTAAAGACGACATCATTTATAAAGCTGCCTTAAGACATTACATTGCTTCTTTAATTGAAAATGGCGATCATCTTACTTGGAATATTGAAGGAACGCGTTCCAGAACAGGTAAAATTGTCTATCCTCAAATGGGGATTTTAAAATACATTATGGAAGGTGAAAAGCAAAGCACCAAAGACATTAAATACATACCAGTTTCTATTGTGTATGATTTAATTCCGGATGTAAAAGAAATGATGGAAGAAGGAAAAGGCAAAGAAAAAAAGTCTGAAAACGTTGCTGCTTTTTTTAAATATTTTAAAAAATTAGGAAATGAATTTGGGAAAGCAGCCATTCGTTTTGGCGATCCTGTAGATGCAAGTGCGCATCAAAATGCCATTATTCCAGATATTGAAGAAGACAGTTATTCAGACAAAAATACGTTGCCAAGATTTGCTTTTGAATTGATTCATAAAGCAAATATGATAACTCCAGTAACAACCGTTTCTTTAGTTTGTAACGTACTTTTAAGCAGTTTTGCACTCACAAAAAAAGAATTAGAGTTTAGTGTTTTAAAGTTGATGAATTACATAGAACAACGAAAAGAAGATGTTCTAATAGACAGAGGAAATAGTATTGCAGTAACTGTGCAAAAAGCATTAAATTTATTAAAAAGTGCTGGAATTGTTCAGAAAAACAAAGCAGGTTATAAAACACAATATAGTTTAACTCAAAATGAGTTTTTAACGGCTACTTATTATGCAAATATGGCTTCTGCTCATTTGTATCACAGAGCTTTTATAGAAATGGCTTTGGTAAAAATTAAAGATGAAAAAACGGATAGAATTTTATCTTTTTGGACAGAAATAATGCGCCTTCGAAATTTATTTAAGTTTGAATTTTTCTATACCAACAAACCACAATTCAGTAGTGAAATTGAAGCTGAATTAGAATTATTTGACAAAAATTGGAGAGCAATTATTAGCAATCCAGAAGGAGATATTGATAAATTATTATCGAAACAAGAATTATTTGTTTCAAAAGCAATTCTTCAAATTTATTTGGAAGCAAATAAAGTAGTTTGTCACACCTTACATACTTGGGATTTAGAAGATGATTTTAACGATGCTGATTTTATAGAACTATGTCTTTTTAAAGGAAAAGAATTGCATTGGCAATCTCGAATTAGCAGATTAGATAGTGTTTCTAAACCATTTTTGGTAAGCGCTTTACGTTTGGCAAAAAACAGCAAACTAACTCCTATTGATAAAAAAATAGATTTTAAAGAATTAGATATTTGGATGGAATTGTTAGACAATTTAACAGAACGTCTAAATTATCTTCGTAGATTAGAAGTTGTCATCAACAAAAAAAGCATTCAACAAAACAATGAAACAGCAACAGAAATTGTTCCTGGTTCAGAATTAAATAGTGTTTCTAAACAAATCGAAAAACAAGAAGAAGGGCCACATATTGCTGCTTTTTTCGATTTAGACAGAACGTTAATCAATGATTTTTCAGCAAAGAAATTTATGCAATCGAGATTATTTAGTGGAAAATCTACCGCCAAAGAATTGCTTTCTCAATTTGCAACAATTTTAATTTATGCAGCAGGAAATAGAGATTTTGAAATTCTAACAAAAATTTCTGCATCTGGTGTAAAAGGAATCAAAGAAAAAGATTTTTACGATTTAGGTGAAGAAGTGTATGCAAATCATTTAGCAAATACAATTTATCCAGAATCGAGAGCATTAATTGCTTCACATTTAGAAAAAGGACATCAAGTTGTTATTATTTCTGCAGCAACACGTTATCAAGTAACTCCAATTGCCAACGAATTAGGAATTACTGATATTTACTGTACAGAGATGGAAATACGAAAAGGAAAATTTACAGGTTCTATTAGTGAAATGTGTTGGGCAGAAGGAAAAGCGAAAGCTGGAAGAAAGTTTGCAAAATCAAATAATATCGATTTATCTAAAAGTTTCTTTTACACAGACAGTATAGATGATTTCCCATTAATGGAAATTGTTGGAAATCCGGTTGCGACAAATCCTGACAGTAGATTATCTCAAGTTGCTTTCGAAAGTAATTGGCCTATTCTTCGTTTTAAAGAAACCAAAAAGAAACCAATTATTAATGGCGTAAGAACTGCTTTGGCAGGCGCAAGTATTTATCCATCAGCATTTAAAGGATTAGTTACAGGAACTTTAAAAATGTCGAGACAAGAAGGTGCAAATGCAACTTTTGCAAGTATTGGCGATTTAGGAACAAAATTGGCTGGATTAGATATTGCAGTAAAAGGAAAACATAATTTAGAAGATTTTAGACCCGCAGTTTTTTGTTTCAACCACCAAAGTTCTGCGGATTTTTTCATTTTGATGAAATTATTACGAAAAGACATTGCTGGAGTTGCGAAAAAGGAATTAGAATACACACCAATGGGACCAATTTTTAAAGCTATGGGTGCTATTTTTATTGATAGATCTGATAAAACAAAAGCAATTGCAGCCATGAAACCTGCAGTACAAGCTTTAAAAGACGGAATTTCTATAGTAATTGCGCCAGAAGGCACCAGAAGTGGAACTAAAACTTTAGGGAAATTTAAAAAAGGTGCGTTTCATTTAGCAATGAAAGGTGGAGTTCCAATTATACCAATTGTAATTAAAAACGCATATATGGCAATGCCAAAAGGAAGTAAAATCTTTAAACCAACGCATATAGAAGTGGTTGTTTTAGATCCTGTAGATACTTCTGAATGGAAACCAAAAAATATAGATACGTACGTGGAAGATGTTCGTAATTTATTTCAGAAAGAATTAGAAAATTAATCAACTAAAAGTACATTTTATGAAACTAAAAGTAGGATTATTAGGTGGTGGATCTTGGGGAACAACTGTTGCTTCTTTAACTGCAAAAAATGCGGAAACAATTCTTTGGGCAAGAAACCAAGAAACAGTTAACGAGATTAATGAGCATCATACAAATGAGAAATATTTGCCAAATGCTAAACTAACATCTTCCTTAAGAGCATCATCATCCATAAAAGAAACTGTAGAAGAAGCAGATGTTATTGTTATGGGCGTTCCTGCACAAAGTTTTAGAAAAGTTTTAGAAGAAGCAAAACCTCATATTCGACCTTGGGTTCCTATTATAAACTTGGCAAAAGGTTTAGAGATTAGCACAAAAATGCGAATGACAGAAATTGTTAACGAAATAATGCCTGGACATCCTGCAGGAGTTTTAACGGGTCCAAATTTGGCAAAAGAAATTCATTTTGGAAACGCTGCTGCTGCTGTTATTGCAATGGTTGACAAGTCTATTGCAACCAGATTACAAAGCGTTTTTAGTTCTGGTCTTTTTCGTGTGTATACAAATACAGATGTTATTGGTTGTGAATTAGGTGGCGCTTTAAAAAACATTATTGCCATTGCAACAGGAATGGGAGATGGCGCAAATGCAGGGGACAACACAAGAGCCGCAATTATTACCAGAGGTTTGTCGGAATTGACAAGGTTGGGAATTGCAATGGGTGGAAAACAAAGAACATTTGCAGGTTTAGCAGGAATGGGAGATTTAGTGGCAACTTGTTCGAGTGCTAAAAGTAGAAATCATCATGTTGGTTTTCAATTAGGAAGAGGAAAAAGTTTAGGGCAAATTATTAACGAAATGAATGAAGTTGCAGAAGGTGTAAAAACTGCAAAAGTTGTGGTAGAATTAGCAAAAGATTATAATGTTGATATGCCTATTTCTCAAGAAATTTATAAAGTTTTGTACGAAGGAAATACCGTAAATGATGCTTTTAAAGGGTTATTAAGATATGAAGTTGGCTCTGAAAAAGAGCCAGGATAAAATTGAGACTATGACAAAAAAACAAGAACAAACTGCCTCTTTTATGGTGCGTTTTAATCAGCAAATATTTGAAGAAAAAGGAGAATCTTCTGTGCAATGGCGTGGAAAAATCTCTCATATTCAAGATGGAGAAGAACAACGTTTTACGGATTTTAATGATGCACTTTCTTTTATGCAACAAAAATTGGCAGAATTAACAGAAGAAGCTACAAAACATGAAAGTTCAGAAAAGCAAGAAACTATTTTAGATAAAAGTCTTTCTATGTGGAAAACCATTAAAAATGTAGGTCCACAAATTATTAAAGACACTTTAAAAGACCCTAAAAAACAGCTGACGAATTTACAAGATGAAATCCAAGGAAAAATAAGTTCTTTTGGTGAAGAAATTGGCGAGAAAGTTCATATAAATGAATGGAGAAATGCATCAAGATCTGACTTTAATAAAATTCAAAATCAGATTCAAGATTTGTCATCAGAAATGAAAAAATTGACTTCGAAAATTGACAAATTGAACAAAAAGAAGTAGTTATTTATATGTCAGATTTACTTCAACAATTACAAGAATTAGAAATCTTTCAAGAGAATGCAACAATTCGCATTCAAACTTTAGGTGGTTTTAATTTGTGGAGAAATCAAGAAAAAATAGATGCTAAAGAATGGGGAAGAGATAAAACCATTCAGCTTTTACAATATTTAATTTCATACAGAAAAAGAAACGCGCTTCACAAAGAAAAAATAATGGATCATCTTTGGGAAGATTGGAACGACAGAGATTTTAAAGTGGCACTTCATGGAATTAACAAGGTTTTAGAACCCAACAGACCTTCTAGAACTGAAGCGATTTACATTACAAGGCAAGGTGTTAGTTATCAAATTGATTTGGAAAAACTTTGGATTGATGTTGAAGCGTTAGAAAAATATATCATTTTAGGAAATCAGGCTTTTGAAGTTGATAATGAAGTTGCTAAAAAAGCATATCAAAATGCTATAAATTTATACAAAGGTTCTTATTTACCAAACAGAATTTACGAAGATTGGACTTCCGAAGAAAGAGAAAGATCGCAGTTACTTATTTTAGGAGCCTATATTACTTTAGCAGAAATTTTATTGGAAGAAAAACCTATAGAAAGTATTCGTTTGGCGCAAAATGCATTGGCAATTGATGCTGCTTGGGAAGAAGCTTACAGAATACAAATGAAGGCTTATATTGTTAAAGGCAACAGACCTCAAGCAATAAAAACCTATATGAAATGTGAGGTTATTTTAGAAGAAGAGTATGGAATTTCTCCACTTCCTGAAACAAAAAAACTACTACAAGAAATAGAAGCAATTACCTAAAATACAACCTCTTACTTAATCTGCAACTCATTTGCAACTTCCATTTTTTATGTTTGCATCATAATTAGTAAATAAAACTAAAAAAAGATGAAAACTATTTCAACAATAAATATAAAAGACAATACATTAAAGTTAAATGATTTCGCTTTAGAATCTACAGAAAAAGCTGTTTTGAAAACAATAAATACAACTGAAGATTTACAAAAATTTACAGCAAAGAAATTAAAAAGCACTTTAAGTTTTACAGCAAAGCAACAAGAAAATTTCTTCAATAAAGCTGAAAATGTAAAAAGTTTGGTTTGGAAAAAAATAAACAAAACTGTAGATTTTTTCAGTAAAAACTAAAATGCAACTCATCTGCAACTAACAGAAATTATATTTGCAGTATAAATTAATAAACAACGCACAAAAACATATATTATGGCAACAAAAAAATCTAAAAAAGATAACAAATTAGGAAAAGCAAAAGCAATCGTAAAGAAAATAAATAACGATTTAATTGATGCTTCTTTTAACGCAATTGAAACTACTGTTAAGACAGGAGAAAAATGGCAAAAATTAACGGCTAAATTAGTAAAGAAAGCAGAACCATTAACAAAGCAACAAATTAATATGGTTGTAGAAACTGCAGAATCTATTAAAGGTCAGTTAGAAAACGGAACAGAGCGTTTAAAAACATTGGTTGGTTACGACCCAAAAATGTTAGAAAATGCAAAGAAAATGGTATCTGAACATCCTTTAGTTGAAAAAGCTGAAGAAATGAAAGACAAAATCGAAAAAGAAGTTTCTAACAATAAATTAGTTAAGAAAGCAGAAAAAATGTCTTCTAAATTAAAAAAGAACATCACAAATACAATTGAAGATGTTAAAGAAAAAATAGAAGATTATACAGAAGACGTTATTGATGACGTAAAAGGAAAGGTAAATAAAGCTACAGGTACAAAATCTAAAAAAGCTCCAGCTAAAAAAACTACTACTAAAAAAACGGCTCCAAAGAAAAAAGCGGTTACTAAAAAAGTAGAAGTTGAAGTAGAAAAAGTAGTGGTTGTAAAAACGGATGTAAAAGACGATTTAAAAGTAATTAAAGGAATTGGACCTGTTTTAGAAACTTCTTTAAATGATTTAGGTGTAACTGCTTATGATCAAATTGCAAAAATGACGCTTAAAAACATGAATCAATTGTTGACTGATGCAGGAATAAATGCAAAAATTTATGATTTATCTGGTTGGAAAGCACAAGCAAAATTGGCTTTAAAAGGAGATATGGAAGCAGTTAAAAACTGGGAGAAGAAATAATTTTATCAACTTTAAAAATTCATACAAATGAAAACTAAAAATATAAAAGTTACCGAAAAATTAAACAACGTAATTGATACTGCAAAAAATTCTGCAAAAAAAGCAAATGATTATGCTTTAAACACAACTGAAGAAGTAGTTTTAGAAACAATTACAATTGCTGAAAACTGGCAAAAAGTAACTGACAAAGCTTTAAAAGGTGGCGTAAAGTTAATGGCGAATCAACAAAATTTAATTTTTGATACGTTAGAATCAGTAAAAGCTCAAATAATAGATGGAAAGAAAAAGTTAAGCAAAGTTTTTGCTTAAAAAGTTCCCTAACATTTAGATAAAAACCAAGTTAAATTTTAACTTGGTTTTTTGTTTTTATATCATTTCTTATTCTTTTAACCATAAAACGTTTCGTATTTTTGTTACATGGCAAAAAAGAAAAAAGTTTCTAAATTAGACATCCTTACTTTGTACATGGATTTCGTTGTAGAACATCAAAACAAACCTTTAGATGTTGAAGATTTCTGTGAAACTGTAAAGATTGAAACAACTTCTTTTCACAAACATTTTAAGTCTTTAAAAAAAGTTGAAAAAACAGTTTTTAAAGAACTTTTTAATAATTCTTTAGAAGTATTAAATGAAAGTGAAGAATTTGTTTCTTTCGATAAAAAAAATCAACTTTTAAGTTTATACTTTACTTTTTTTGAGAACCTAAATTTAAACAGAGAATACATTGTTATTGTTTTAAAAGGTTGTAAAAACAAGATAAAATCATTCAGTACATTTTCTGATTTAAAAAAGGAATTTATTCAATTTGTTAATCATTTAGAGATTTCTGAAAGCATCTTACCTATTGATGGTCTAGAAAAAGCACAGAGAAAGTTTGTTGGAGAATCTGCCTGGATTCAACTTTTTTTAACCATTAAATTTTGGTTAGATGACACTTCTGAATCTTTTGAAAAAACCGATATTTTAATTGAGAAATCTATCAATACAAGTTTTGAGCTTTTAGAAAATAATTTTCTAAAAAACGCTTTAGATTTAGGGAAATTTATCTACAAAGAAAAGTTTCAAAAAGAATAAAACACTATGAAAAAAGCAAGCAAAATACCTATTTCTAAATTACAAAGAGCTTCTAAATTAGTTACAACAGGCGCAAAAGTTGGTGTAAATTATTTAAAATATTACGGAAATAAAATTACAGAAACTGAAGAAGAAGCAAGAGAAAAACTAAATAAATCGAATGCAGAAGATATTTACGATAGCTTAAAAGACTTAAAAGGAAGTCCGCTTAAAGTTGCGCAAATGTTAAGCATGGAAAAAAGTATTTTACCAAGAGCATACGTAGAAAAATTTTCTTTAGCGCAATTTTCTGTTCCACCACTTTCTGAAGCCTTGGTTTCTAAAACTTTTAAAAAGAGTTTTGGAAAATTCCCAAGTGACATTTACGATTCTTTTGATTTAAAAGCATACAATGCAGCAAGTATTGGACAAGTTCATAAAGCAGAGAAGGATGGTAAAAAATTAGCTGTTAAAATTCAATATCCAGGAGTTTCAGACAGTATAAAATCTGATTTAGCATTGCTAAAACCTTTTGTTATTAGAATGTTTAACATGAAAGGAAAAATGTCTGATGAGTATTTTTTAGAGGTTCAAAATAAATTATTAGAAGAAACAGACTACGTTTTAGAAGTAGAACAAAGCCAAGAAATTGTTGACGCTTGTAAAGATATCCCAAATTTAGCTTTCCCTAGTTATTACAAGGAACTGTCGTCTAAACAGATAATTACAATGGATTGGATGCAAGGAATCCATTTATCAGAATTTACAAACACCAACACAAATCAAGAAAAAGCAAATTTACTTGGACAAGCTTTGTGGGATTTTTATATGTTTCAAATTCATAATTTAAAAAAGGTACATGCAGATCCTCATCCAGGGAATTTTTTAATTTCTGAAGATGATAAATTAGTCGCTTTAGATTTTGGTTGTATGAAAACAATTCCTTTAGATTTTTACAACCCGTATTTTGTTTTAGCAAACAAAGAAACGCTTGCTAATGATACATTATTTGATGAGAAAATGTACGAATTAGAAATTTTATTGAAAGATGATAGTAAAGAAGAATTAGAATTTTTTAGAGCGATGTTTCATGAAATGCTATCTATTTTTACACAACCTTTTCACGTAGAAACTTTTGATTTTTCTGACGAAGTATTTTTTAATAAAATATCTGAATTTGGCGAACGTTATTCTAAAAGTGCAGAATTAAGATCTATGAATGGTAGTAGAGGTTCCAAGCATTTTATTTACATGAATAGAACTTTTTTCGGGCTCTATAATTTAATGTTCGATTTAAAAGCGAAAGACATTAAAATTAATAATTATCTTAAATTATAAAATCTTTACTATTTTAGTAAATTAAATACTGTTTTTTATGCTTATAATTGGAATTGCTGGTGGAACTGGAAGTGGAAAAACCACAGTTGTAAATCAAATAATTAAACAATTACCAACGGATGAAGTTTGTGTAATTTCTCAAGATTCTTACTACAATGCAACAGATGATATGCCTTATGAAGAAAGAACTAAAATTAATTTCGATCATCCAAGAGCAATAGATTTTGAATTAATTATTAAACATTTAAAAGCCTTAAAATCTGGCAAAACTGTTAACCAACCAGTGTATTCTTTTGTAACTCACAACAGAACAAAAGATACTGTAAAAACACACCCAAGAAAGGTGGTTATTGTGGAAGGAATTTTAATTTTCAATAATAAAGATTTAAGAGATTTATTTGACATTAAGATTTTTGTACATGCAGAAACAGATGAGCGTTTAATAAGAAGATTAAAAAGAGATATTTCTGAAAGAGGAAGAGATTTAGATGAAGTTTTAAGCAGATATCAATCTACCTTAAAACCTATGCATCAACAATTTATAGAACCAACAAAAAACTTTGCAGACTTAATTATACCTAATGATAGGTTTAATACTGTTGCCATAGATATTGTTAGAACTGTAATAAACGAACGTTTGTAAACGGTATGTCTTTTAACCAATTTAAAAACAATAAAGTAGTAAAAATATTTACAAATACGTATGTAATTATTTTAACCTTTTTTATCATTTGGATGTTTTTTTGGGATGACAATTCCTATTTAGTTCATCGTAGATTTAATTCAGAAATTAACGATTTAGAGCATGCAATTTCATCATATCAAAAGAAAATTAAAGAAGATAAAGCAACCATAAAAAAATTGCAAGATTCTCTTCAATTAGAACGTTTTGCAAGAGAAAAGTATTTAATGAAGAAAGAAAACGAAGATATTTATATTATTGAATTTGATAGCATAAAAAAATAATGGGTAAATTTCTATTTAATGAGTTTGAAAAAAGTTCTGCATCTGCTTGGAAACAGAAAATTCAAGTAGATTTAAAAGGAGCAGATTATAATGATACGCTACTTTGGAAAACCAATGAAGATGTAGTTGTAAAACCTTTTTACACGTCAGAAGATAGAACTCATCAAGAAATAAGTACTCCAGAAAAAGATTTTGTCGTTTGCCAAACTATTTTTATTGATGATGAAAAAATAGCAAATTCTTTAGCTCTAGATGCATTTAAAAGAGGCGCAAAAGCAATTCAATTTAAAGCAAATTCTAAATTCGATTATAAAACAGTTTTTCAAAATATTAAATTCAATAAAACACTTATTTATTTTAGTTTTTCTTTTTTGAATGATGAATTTCAGCTAGAAATCGCAAAATTCATAAGCTCAAACAATATCTATTTCCAAAATGATATTATTGGTAATTTAGCCGAAACTGGCAATTGGCATATCAACTTAAAAGAAGATCATAAAAAGTTAGAAGAGATTGTAAAATCTACTAATAATTGTATTTCAATTTCTGGAGATCTGTATCAAAATGCAGGTGCAAATATTACACAACAATTAGCATATTCTCTGGCACATGCAAATGAATATTTAAATCATTTTGGTGGAGAAATTGCCAATAAAATTCACTTTAAATTTTCTGTAGGAAGTAACTATTTCTTTGAAATTGCAAAATTAAGAGCTTTTAGAATTCTTTGGAAAACACTTTTAAAGGAATACAATATTGTAGATTCGGAAGCTCATTTATTTGTTCAACCAAGTATTCGTAATAAAACATTGTATGATTATAATGTAAATATGTTAAGAACTTCTTCGGAATATATGAGTGCTATTTTAGGCGGTTCTAATACAGTATCTACAGTTTCTTACGATGCAATTTATCATAAATCGAATGAGTTTGGAGAACGAATTGCAAGAAACCAATTGTTAATATTAAAAGAAGAAAGCGGTTTTACGAATGCACAAAATTTTGCAGATGGTACTTATTATATAGAATCATTAACGGAACAACTTTCAGAAAAAGCTCTAACAATTTTTAAAAATATAGAAAAAGGTGGTGGTTTTTTACGCCAATTAAAAGACGGAATAATTCAGAAAAAAATTAAAGAAAGTGCTATTAAAGAAGAAAATCAACTTGATAAAAAAGAAATTTCTTTGGTAGGAACTAATTTACAACAAAACAAAAAAGATACAATGAAAGATCATTTAGAATTGTATCCGTTTGTTAAACAACGAAATATAAAAACATTAATTCCCCCAATAATTAGAAATCGTCTTTCTGAAACAATAGAAAAAGAAAGGTTAGAATTGGAAAAGAATTAAAAGAAAAATTATGGATAGCAAAAGTCAGGAAATTGTTAGACAACAAAATAAGCAAAGGCAACTAAAAGATGATATAGAAGCCATAAAAAAGAAACAACCAACTTATATTATTGGTTTTATCTTATTTACCTTTCTATCATTTTATTTTTTAGAAGATAAGTTTTACAACTTTTTTGGCAACAGCGTAGATTTTTTCATCACAGGAATAATTATTTTAGGGTTGTTTTGCTTATTCTTTATTTATAGAAATCATCTTACCATCAATAAAAAAGATAAAGAAATAAAAGTAATTAGTTCGAAATTATACAAATTGATGAAGTTAGATACTAAAGATACAAATGAGTAGAAAAGAGGTTCAACATATAAAATTAATAGAAAGTAATTCTAATTCAAAACAAGAATTTTCACACGAGAATTTTATTGCAGGAATTGCTCCAAATTTACGTGGACCATATTCTACAATGTATGTTAGAAGACCTTGGACAATCAGACAATATGCAGGTTTTTCTACAGCTGAAGAAAGTAATGCTTTTTACAGGAGAAATTTAGAGGCAGGACAAAAAGGCTTATCCGTTGCTTTTGATTTAGCAACACACAGAGGTTACGATTCAGATCATGAACGTGTGCAAGGAGATGTTGGTAAAGCTGGTGTTGCCATAGATTCTGTGGAAGACATGAAGGTTTTATTCGACCAAATTCCATTGGATAAAATGTCCGTTTCTATGACAATGAATGGTGCAGTTTTACCCATTTTAGCATTTTATATTGTTGCTGCTGAAGAACAAGGAGTTTCTGTAGAACAACTTTCTGGAACTATACAAAATGATATTTTAAAAGAGTTTATGGTGCGAAATACGTACATCTATCCTCCTGCTCCATCCATGAAAATTATTGCGGATATTTTTAAATATACCAGTAATAAAATGCCAAAATTCAATTCTATTTCTATTTCTGGTTATCACATGCAAGAAGCTGGTGCAACAGCAGAAATTGAATTAGCATATACACTTGCAGATGGTTTAGAGTATATTAAAAAAGGAATTGACGCAGGAATGGACATCGATTCTTTTGCACCAAGATTATCATTTTTTTGGGCAATTGGAATGGATCATTTTACTGAAATTGCAAAATTAAGAGCAGCAAGAATGTTGTGGGCAAAAATTGTGAAACAATTCAACCCAAAAAACCCAAAATCTTTAGCATTAAGAACACATTGCCAAACAAGTGGTTGGTCTCTAACAGAACAAGACCCGTTTAATAATGTTGCCAGAACTACAATTGAAGCAATGGCTGCTGTTTTTGGTGGAACACAAAGTTTACATACAAACGCATTAGATGAAGCAATTGCTTTGCCAACAGATTTTTCAGCAAGAATTGCAAGAAATACACAAATTTATTTACAAGAAGAAACGCACATCACAAAAACTGTAGATCCCTGGGCTGGAAGTTATTATGTTGAAGAATTGACAGAAAAAATAGCCAATAAAGCTTGGAAATTAATGGAGGAAGTTGCAGAATTAGGTGGCATGACTAAAGCCATTGAAAAAGGAATTCCGAAAATGAGAATTGAGGAAGCTGCTGCAAAAAAACAAGCAAAAATTGATAGCGGACAAGATGTAATTGTTGGTGTAAATAAATATCAATTAGAAAAAGAAGATCCTTTACATATTTTAGATGTTGATAATGAAGCTGTTCGAAAATCTCAAATAGACAGATTAGATAAATTAAAAGCAGAGAGAAATACATCAGCAGTAAATATATCTTTAGAAGCATTAACAAAAGCTGCAAAAACTGGAGAAGAAAACTTATTAGATTTGGCTGTAAAAGCAGCAAGAAACAGAGCTACTTTAGGTGAAATATCAGATGCTTTAGAAGCAGCTTTCGGTAGACACAAAGCAGTACATAAAACAATTTCTGGCGTGTATAGTAAAGAAATAAAAGAAGATAAACTCTTTAAAAAAGCAAAAGATTTAGCAGATAAATTTGCTGAATTAGAAGGAAGGCGCCCAAGAATTATGATTGCCAAATTAGGGCAAGATGGTCATGACAGAGGTGCAAAAGTTGTGGCAACTGGTTATGCAGATTTAGGTTTCGATGTAGACATTGGTCCACTTTTTCAAACTCCCATTGAAGCAACAAAACAAGCTGTAGAAAATGATGTTCATATTTTAGGAATTTCTTCTCTTGCTGCTGGACACAAAACATTAGTACCACAAGTTATTGCAGAATTAAAAAAATACGGACGAGAAGATATTATGGTAATTGTTGGTGGCGTTATACCTGCACAAGATTATCAATTTTTATTTGATGCTGGAGCTGTAGGTGTTTTTGGCCCAGGAACAAAAATTGCCCAAGCTGCAATTGATATGTTAACTATTTTAATTGATAGTATTGTTGAATAGTTTGGTTTGTTTCTAAACTTAACAAAAAATTTATATAAAATAATTATTAAAATGAAACCAATCAGCATTAAGTTTTAGTTCAATTTTTAAAAAAAGTTTCAAAATAAACTATGTCTGCAAATAAAAAAAAATTAAGCCAACTTGCTGCAACTGCTATTTCTGGTAATGATATAAGTTCTTCCTGCTTATATGTTTCTGCACTTGCTATTGTATATTCTGGACAATATGCTTGGATAGCTCTTCTAATAGTTGGAGCTGTTCTTTTTTTATTTCGAAAAATATATGGTGAAGTAGTTGGAGCATTACCAATGAATGGTGGAGCTTATAATGCTTTATTGAACACTACAAGTAAATCGATGGCGTCTTTGGCAGCTACATTAACTTTACTTTCTTATATGGCTACAGCAGTAATTTCTGCAAACGAAGCAATGCATTATGCTCATATTTTATTCGATAATTTACCAATTATTTTGTCTACAATAATCCTGCTTGCATTATTTATGGGATTAGCAATAATTGGAATAGGAGAATCTTCTAAAGTTGCAATTTTCATCTTTATTTTTCACATAGTTTCACTAATTATTTTATCATTATTTACTTGCATTTATCTCTTTAACAATGGTTTTGACGTATTTACAACCAATTCTAATCTTCCTGTAAAAGGAGGAAGTGTTTCAATAGCATTATTTTTTGGGTTTTCAGCAGCAATGTTAGGTATAAGTGGGTTTGAAAGTTCAGCAAACTTTATCGAAGAACAAAAAAAGGGAGTTTTTCCCAAAACACTTCGAAATATGTGGATAGTTGTCACTGTTTTTAATCCATTAATGGCTTTTTTAGCTTTATCAGTAATACCTATTCCAGAAATTAATCAAAATCAAGAAGCGCTTTTATCCTATATGGGAAATTTATCAGGAGGTTCTTGGCTATCTGTTTTAATATCAATAGACGCTGCCCTTGTTTTAAGTGGTGCAGTTCTTACCTCATTTATAGGTGTAAATGGATTAGTTGAAAGAATGTCTTTAGATAGAGTATTGCCTCCTTTTTTATTGAAGAAAAATAAAAGAGGTAGTTCTTATAGAATTTCTATCGGTTTCTTTTTATTATGTATTTCTATTTTATTAATTACAAATGGAGAGTTAAGTGCTTTGGCTGGTGTTTATACTATTGCTTTTTTGTCTGTTATGGTTTTATTTGGAATAGGAAATATTCTATTAAAAGTAAAACGAGAAAAATTAGCAAGACCAGAGAAATCATCTTGGCCACTTTTAATAATTGCAATTATAGCGATAGTAGTTGCAATTATTGGAAATATTATTTTAAACCCGCCCTATTTACTTGTATTTTTTGATTATTTTATACCATCAATTTTGGTTGTGGGAATTATGCTAAATAGAACATTAATTCTTAAAGTTTTTTTACAAATAATAAAATATGTTTTATCACCATTTGATAATTTTTTGAAAAAAACCAATGATGAAGTGTTGAGACAAATTGATAAGATAAACTCGCAAGAATTTGTCTATTTCACTAGAGATGAAAACATTGAAACCCTTAATAATGTAATGTTATACATTAGAAAAAATGAAAACACGAAAAAACTAAAGATTGTAGCAACACTCGAGGATGGTAAAAAAGCCTCTTCTCGCTTAAAATCTGATTTAAAAGTTTTAGATAGAGAATATCCTAAAATAAAAATTGATTTTATTGAATTAGAAGATAGTTTTAGTCCAAATTTGATAAAAAAGTTATCAAAAAAATGGAACATTCCTGTTAACTTTATGTTTATGGCTTCTCCTGGTAACGATTTTCAATTTAAGGTAGAAGAATTAGGAGGAGTTCGCTTAATAATATAATGATTTGGTTTGTGTTACTTTAGATTATAAGTCAAACAAATCAAATTATAAACAAATATTTATGAAAGGTTTACATAAAAATATTCTCATCTTTAGAAACATTTTCTTCAGGAATTTCCTTAAAAAATTCTGCCGTTTCTAAATCTGCAGTTGCGCCATAAGCTGCTACTAAAGTTCCTTTTGTGTCTATGGTTTCTATTACATATAAAATCGACATATCAGAAGGATTGCTCATTCCTTCAAATCTGTGTTCCGCAACAATTTTCACATCTTTTTGTGTGTATTTTGTCTTTTCATTGTTGGCTATCAATTTAGAATCTATCACTCTATAGCTTTCAGTATATCCTTTTTCTTCATATTTTTTTATTAATTCTAACTCGTTTTTTGCATTTTCCATAATAGTTTAGTTTTCTTATTCAATTCAAAATAACAAAATATTACAGATTTAGTTTATTACAATCCATAGTTAAGTTAACTCATATAATTACAAACCCGAATAATAAAATCGAATTGAATTAATTTTTATTTCTAATGAGTTCAATTTTACTTGCAGAATAATTCATCTTTGTAAAAAATTACAACCAATGGCAATTTTAGGAAACATAATAAAAGGGATTATAGATTTAACAGACACACTTAAATCTGACACAAATCATATAGAAGCACAACAAAAAGTTCTAAAAAATCTTTTAGAAAAATCAAAGAATACTCAATTTGGAGAAGCTTATAAATTTGAAGAAGTTTTATCATCAGAAAATATAGAAAAAACATTTGCAGATGCAGTTCCTTATTTCGATTACAATTCTTTAAATGAAAAATGGTGGTACAAAATTCATGAAAATGAAGAAGATGTTACTTGGCCAGGAAATCCGTCTTATTTTGCCTTAAGTTCAGGGACTACTGGTAAAACAAGCAAAAGAATTCCTGTTACAGACGATATGATTTCAGCCATTAAAAGCTCTGGAATTAAACAAGTTACATCATTACACAATTTCGATTTACCAGCAGATTTCTTCGAAAAAGATATTATGATGTTGGGTAGCTCTACAGATCTACAAGAAAAAGACGACCATTTAGAAGGAGAAATTAGCGGAATTAGCGCAAGTAATATTCCGTTTTGGTTTAAAGGATACTACAAGCCAGGAGAAGAAATTGCAAAAATTGAAGATTGGGACGAACGCGTGCAACACATTGCAGAAAATGCTAAAAGTTGGGATATTGGTGCATTAAGCGGAATTCCTGCTTGGATAGAATTAATGATGCAGAAAGTTATTGAGCATCATAATTTAAAAAACATTCATGAAATTTGGCCAAATTTACAAGTCTATACTTCTGGTGGCGTAGCTTTTGGGCCGTATGAAAAAAGTTTCAACGCGCTTTTAGGGAAACCTGTAACTGTTATAGACACTTATTTGGCTTCTGAAGGATATATTGCCACGCAAGTAAGACCAGAAACAAATTCCATGCAATTAAATACAGAAAACGGAATTTATTTCGAGTTTGTTCCTATGAATCCAGATTACATAAATGCAGATGGTTCTCTAAAACAAAACGCGCCTTCATTCACTTTAAATGAGGTGGAATTAGACAAAGATTATATTTTAATTATTAGCACAGTTTCTGGTGCTTGGCGTTATTTAATTGGTGATACCATTGCTTTTACTGATATTGAAAGAGCTGAAATTAAAATTACAGGACGTACAAAATTCTTTTTAAATACAGTTGGTTCGCAATTATCCGTTAACAAAATGGACGATGCAATTAAAAATTTAGAGGAAGAATTTTCTACAAAAATTACAGAATATACTATTTGTGCCAAACGTTTCGAAGATGGCGAATTTTATCACTCTTGGTATTTAGGTTCAGAAATGGATGCAGATAATGCCAAAATTGTAGAAACTTTAGACAATTTCTTAAAAGATGCTAATAAAAACTACAAAGTTGCCAGAAGTAAAGCTTTAAAAGGTGTAAAAGTGCAAGTAATTCCTGTCGAAAAATTTCATGATTGGAATGACAGCAACAAGAAAAAAGGCGGACAAGTAAAAATGGAACGTGTTATGAAAGAAGATAAATTCGCAGAATGGGAAAAATTCGTAAATGATTAATTTCATTTTAAATATTTTTATTTAGGCGTTTTAACGGGCTTTTCGCACTCGCTTTTTTTCTGAAAAAGAAAAAAGAGCTCAAACAAATGCTTCAATCCCTAACGCGCTCACTCAAACTCTTAAAAGCAGCTATTTTAAATTTAAAAATAGTTGTTTTTTAATTATGTTAAATGTTCTTTTTCAGTCTAAAATCACTTTAATTATTTCGTAACTTACACTACTTTTTCTTCGGAAAAATTCTCTAATATAAAACTCAATATATCAATAATTTATGTCTTTCGACAGAACTTTAGAAAAGCTTAAAATTCTTGCAGACGCTGCTAAATACGACGTTTCTTGTTCTTCCAGCGGAAGCAAAAGAGCAAACACAAACAAAGGTTTAGGAGACGCAACAGGAATGGGAATTTGCCATTCTTATACAGAAGATGGAAGATGCGTTTCTTTGCTAAAAATATTATTGACAAATCATTGTATTTTCGATTGTGCCTATTGTGTTACCAGAAAAAGTAACGATGTAAAACGTGCTGCTTTTAAAGTGCAAGAAGTAGTAGATTTAACGATTAATTTTTACAGAAGAAATTATATTGAAGGCTTATTTTTAAGTTCTGGTATTTTTAAAAGTGCAGATTATACAATGGAACGTCTAGTTGCTGTAGCAAAAAAATTAAGACTGGAAGAAAATTTCAATGGATACATTCATTTAAAATCCATTCCAGGTGCTTCAGATGAATTAATGAGAGAAGCAGGTTTGTATGCAGATCGTTTAAGTGTA
This sequence comes from Polaribacter pectinis, assembly GCF_014352875.1. Taxonomy (NCBI): domain Bacteria; kingdom Pseudomonadati; phylum Bacteroidota; class Flavobacteriia; order Flavobacteriales; family Flavobacteriaceae; genus Polaribacter; species Polaribacter pectinis. The sequence goes on along the minus strand of NZ_CP060695.1, from coordinate 291,493 downwards.
AATATAGAAATTCCAACTAAATCTGGATTAAAATTATTGGCTCCAGACAAGAATTTTGAAGATTTTATTAAACCAATGGAAAAAGTAAAAAATGAAATCATTCAATATAAATCTGAAAAGAAAATTATTAAAAGTACACCAAAATATGCTCCAGCAGGACAAAGCACACAAATGATTGTTGGCGCAAGTGGAGAAAATGATTTTCAGATTTTAAAAACCGCGGAACATTATTATAAAAGCTACAACTTAAAAAGAGTTTATTATTCTGGTTATGTCCCTATTAGTTTAGATGACAGATTACCAAAAATTGGAACAGAAGTGCCAATGTTACGTGAAAACAGATTGTATCAATCTGATTGGTTAACGCGTTTTTATGGTTTTCAAACCAATGAAATTGTAAACTTAAATCATCAAAATTTAGATTTAGATATCGACCCAAAATTGAGTTGGGCATTAAGAAACTTGCACGAATTTCCTGTAGATGTAAATAAAGCCGATAAAAGAATGTTGGCAAGAATACCAGGAGTTGGTATGAAATCTGTCAACAAAATTTTAATGGCAAGAAGATTTAGAAGATTAAATTGGGATCATTTAAAGAAAATAGGCATCGCATTTAACAGAGCGCAATACTTTTTAGTTTGCGATAGTAATTTGTTTGAAAGAAGAGATTTAACCGCAGAAAAATTAAAAGCAACTATTTTGAAGAATTCAAATAGTAAATATGATAAATTATTAAGTCCTCAATTAAATTTGTTTTCTTAAATGACAGGCAAAACGTTAATTTATGATGGCTCTTTTGAAGGTTTTTTAAGTTGTGTCTTTTACATTTTCGAATACAAATTAACAGATGTTACTATTCAAAATGAATTTGTTGTTCAAAATGGATTGTTTTCAGAAAATGAAACTATTGCTACAGACACAAAAAAAGCGGACAGAGTTTGGAAAGGTTTAAAACAAAAAGCTTCCACTATTTCTTCCACAAAAATATATTATGCTTTTTTAAGTGAACAATTGGGTGTAGAAAATATCTTGTTAAATTACATTCAATATATATTTAACAATACAAAAAAAGTTGATACAGATTTTACACAACCCAGTGTTTTAAATACTTCTCAAATTGCAAAAAACGTAAGTAGAGAAAAACATAGAATGGAAGCTTTTGTAAGGTTTAAACTAACAAAAGACAATATTTATTTTGCAAATATTGAACCTGATTTTAATGTATTACCACTAATTTCAAAACATTTTAAAAGCAGATATGCAGACCAAAAATGGGTTATTTATGATATTAAAAGAAACTATGGTTTATTCTACGATTTAGAAACATTAGAAATGATGCAAATGGAATTTCCAAAGAATTTTGATTTCTCAAAAACCGATACCAACTTTTTTGCAGATGAAGAATTTGAATTTCAGAAATTATGGCAAAACTATTTTAAAAGCACCAATATTACAGAACGCAAAAACATGAAGTTGCATATTAGACATGTACCAAAACGTTATTGGAAATATTTAAGTGAGAAGCAGCCATAAATTACTCTTTTATCAACTTATTTCTTTCTTCTACCAAAACCATAATTTCTTCCGGAGATAAATAGTATCTTTTTATTCGGTTTTTATAATTTTCAGAAATATCTGCGTGGTCTAAAATAAAATTTTTCGTTTTCAAAATATAATGCTCCATTTTATGCTTTACTGCAAAACTATCTGCAGCCCTTTCAGCTTCAACTATATGATTATCCGAAAACAAATACTTTAACCCAAACCAAATTAGGTTTAATTTACTTCTATCTTGGTAATCCATAATATGCCCTAATTCGTGCCCAATCCAACCAATAAAAATATCTGTAGGAATATCTCTTGTTGAAAACTCTCTGTCAGAAATTTTAAATTTCTCACTAATTAGAATAAGAAATTTTCTGTTCTTGTTAGATTTAAAAAAACTATCAAAAGTTGGTCTGGCTTGCATTGTAGACTTTTTAATATTTTTTTTAAACTTGAACTCTATATGAATGTTTTTTAACTGTGGATAATAATTTAGCGCAGTTTCTACTTCAGTTTTTATAGAATCTGGTATGATATGATATTTTGGCATAAATGCGTTTTGTTTTATAATTATTTAACACATAAATATACTGCTATCAGTAAGTAAATTTGTGCTTTTATGCTTAAATTTGTAACTCTTATAAAAAGCATTTCAAAAAGGATGAAAAATATATTAAATTTCCTCTACTCTACACGTCTTACAGCTGTTTTATTTATAGTTTTTGCAACAGCAATGGGTATTGCCACTTTCATAGAAAATGATTACGGAACTCAAACATCTAAAGCGTTAGTTTATAATGCTTGGTGGTTCGAAGCAATTATGGCTTTCTTTATCTTTAACTTTTTTGGTAACATTTTTAGATATCGATTGTATAAAAAAGAAAAATGGGCTGTTCTAATGTTTCACGGAGCTTTTTTATTCATTTTAATAGGGGCAGCTGTTACTAGATACATTGGGCACGAAGGTATTATGTTAATTAATGAAGGAGAAACTACCAATGAATATTTATCTGAAACTACCTATGTAAATGTTATTGTGGACAATAGTAAAGTTCAAAAAACCAAGCATAAAGAAATTATGTTATCTGCTTGGGGAAAAAATAATTGGTCTTTCTCAGATGAATTTAAAGGTACAGATTACAATGTTAATTTAGTTGATTATATCCCTTGGGCAGAAAGGAAATTAATAGAGGATGAAAATGGTGTTGAACATCTATTTTTTGTTGAATCTTCAGAAGGTACAAGACACGAACATTGGATTAAAAAAGGAACTTTACAAAATATACATGGAATTTTAGTGGGTTTTAATGCCACTGATGAAAATGCATCTATCAACTTTAAAACAGAAAATAACATTCTTAAAATGACCACTAAATCTGACGGCGATTGGTTTAGAATGGCAGATCAAAAAAGAGGGAAAATAACAAAAGACTCCGTACAAAATTTTCAATATTTAACCTTACACAATATTGCTGGTTTACAATTTGTGGTTCCTAGGCCAGCAGAAAAAGGAATTATGAAAACAGTTAGTGGGCCAAAAGATGATAAAAAATTAGACGTAATTATTTTAGATATCACTGCAAATAACGACACTAAAAGAATTGAACTTACTGGAGGTAAATTTAGCAGTGATAATGCAGAAGAAATAGCAATTGGAGGTTTAAACTTTAGACTATGGTATGGAGCAAAGACAATGCAAACTCCTTTTAGTATTAAGTTGAATGATTTTCAGTTAGAAAAATATCCTGGTTCAGAAAGTGCAGCTTCTTACGCAAGCGAAGTTACTGTTATTGACGGAGAAGAAAAGTTTGATTATAGAATTTTCATGAATCATATTTTAGATCATAAAGGATATAAGTTTTTTCAATCTAGTTATGACTTATCTGGTGAAACTGAAGAAACACACCTTTCAGTAAATCATGATTTTTGGGGAACTTTTATTACATATTTAGGATATTCGTTACTTTACACAGGTTTAATTTGTATTCTTTTTGCTAAAAATACACGTTTTGATGATTTGAAAAACGGTTTAAAGAAAATTAGAAAGAAGAAATTAACAATGTCTCTTGTTGGAGCCCTATTCTTATCAACTTTTACATTTGCACAACATACAAATCATCAAGTAGAAAAAATTACTAACCAACAAATAGATTCTATTCTACAAGCCAATATGGTGGATGCAAAGCATGCAGAAAGCTTTAATAAACTGGTTATACAAGATAATGGTAGAATGAAGCCAGCTCATACTTTTGCTTCTGAATTGGTTAGAAAAGTAAGTAAAACAGAAAAGTTTAAAGGTATGGAACCTAGCCAGGTTTTATTATCTATCATAGAAAACCCAAGACTTTGGTTTGAAGTTCCTGTAATTTATTTAGAAAAACAAAATAAAGAAATAAGAGAATTTATAGGAATAGATGAAGACGCAGCATATGCTAGCCTGTCTGATTTTATTGTGCCAAGTAGTGGCGAATATAAAATTCGAGAAAAAGTAGCAGAAGCTCAAAAGAAAAAGGTTCAAAATAAATTTGAAAAAGACCTTATAAAAATAGATAGAAGAATTGGTTTGTTATACAGTGCCATTGGAGGTGGAATTTTAAAAATTTATCCAATACCAAATGACGATAATAACAAATGGGTATCTAGACCAGAAGGTGACCAAGCTAACTTTAAAGGAACAGATTCTGTTTTTGTAAAGCAATCTTTACCGGTTTATATTCAATTTTTGCAAGACGCAAAAAAGACTAACGATTATACTGAAGCTAATAAGATTTTAGACGGAATTAAAAAGTTTCAGAAAAAATTTGGTGCAGATGTATATCCTTCTGAAAGAAAAATAGATTTAGAAATTAGCTATAATAAAATTTTACCTTTTCAAAGACTTGCAAAATATTATGGCTTTGTTAGTTTGTTTTTAATCGTTTTTGTGATTTGGCAAATTTTCACTTCTAAAAAATGGATTAATACTGTTGTTAAGGTCTTAATTGCAATTGTTGTTGGTTTATTTATTTTCCACACACTTGGTTTAATTTCACGCTGGTATATTAGTGGAAATGCACCTTGGAGTAATGCTTATGAATCTATAATTTTTGTGGCTTGGGCAACAATGTTTTTTGGTCTTTTCATTGGAAGAAAATCTGCATTAACAATTACAGCAACTGCTTTTTTAGTGGCAATTACCTTGGGGTTTGCACATCAAAACTGGTTAGATCCAGAAATAGCAAACTTACAACCAGTTTTAAATTCTTGGTGGCTTTTAGTACATACCTCTATTATTGTTGCTAGTTACGGACCAGTTTCTTTAGGAATGATTTTAGGTGTTTTCGCTCTCTTTTTAATGGCTTTTACCAATGAAAAGAATAAGAAGAAAATGGATTTAAACATTAAAGAAATTACCATTATTAATGAAATGGCAATTACTGTTGGTTTAATAATGTTGACTATTGGTAACTTTCTTGGCGGAATGTGGGCAAATGAAAGTTGGGGACGTTATTGGGGATGGGATCCAAAAGAAACTTGGGCACTTATTTCTATTATGATATATGCATTTGTTTTACACATGCGTTTAATACCAGGTTTAAGAGGTAGGTATACATTTAATTTATGGTCTATAATTGCATATTTTTCTATTATGATGACATTTTTTGGTGTTAACTTCTATTTATCTGGTTTACATTCTTATGCAAGTGGAGATAGAGTTATTACACCTGCATCTGCTTATTATTCAATATGTTTTGTTGCTGTACTAGGAACTTTCGCTTACATTAAATACCGAAAATTTTACAAAAAATAATTTTAAAGACAAGTCACTAAATATTTTCATAAGAAAATGTATTTTTGCACCTCAAAATAAATCATAACAAACACAATGTTTCATAAAAATATAAAATTAATAATAGCAGGTTTAATTACAGTTTGGTCTGTATATCAATTTAGTCAAGGAAATATAATGAACGGAATTTCTATCTTATTATTAGCTGGAATTTTTATCTTATTATACTTTAAAAATGAGTTTATCTTATTAGCTTTTTTACAGTTACGTAAACAAAATTTTGAAGGAACAAAAAAGTGGTTAGGTTATATTAAAAACCCTGAAGCTGCATTAATAGTAAAACAACAAGGATATTATAATTATTTACACGGTATTATATTAAGTCAAACTAATATTACTCAAGCTGAAAAATATTTAAGAAAAGCTGTAAAGTTAGGTTTAGCAATGGATCATGATATGGCAATGGCAAAACTGCAATTGGCAGGAATAGCAATGACTAAAAGACGTAAACGTGAAGCTACAAACTTAATGGCAGAAGCTAAAAAGTTAGACAAACACGGTATGTTAAAAGAACAAATGACAATGATGAAAAATCAGATGAAGAAAATTTAATTCCTCGTTTGTATTGATATAAAAAAAATCCGCTGAAAAGCGGATTTTTTAGTTCTATATATTTATCAATTTTATTTAATGAGGATCATAAAATTACTTTAACCTCGTTAAACTTAAATCATCATTATATTGTACTATAAATAAGCCTTTGTTTTCTGAAACTCCAAAAAGTTTACTGGTATAATCGAACTTACTTTCTACTCTAAAAGAAGCACCTTCTTTAAACGTTGCTTTTAGATTTTCGCCAGAAGCCAACCTTATTAAAATATCGTAAGTAATATCAAAACCTTTGGTTGCGTAATAAGATGGTAAAGCTTTGTTCTTATTAAAATACTGCTTGTTAAATAATTGTGTTGTATGAGATGCTTCATCTATATATTCATCACTAACATACGTAAAACCAATTTTTGCCAACTTCAAATTATCTATTCTGTCAAAAGATTTTCCTTTATCATAAGTAAAAACTTTTACACTTGTAGAATCTGGTAAACTTATTAGACTATTAATAGCATCTGCTACCATAACATTGTCATTGGTTGTTAAGATTACCCAATTTTTTTCATTTGGCTTTAATATTTTTAAAAAACGCTCTTTATCTATATAGCCATTTTTAGGTTTTAATAAATGAACTTTAGAAATAGAATCATGCGCTTCTAAAGACTGTATAATACCATTACTAGCAATATTAGAACTAGAGTTTCCATCTCCAACAACAATAAGGTTGCCTGTATTAAAATTGTCTTTTATGTAAGCAACTAATTCGTCTCTAAAAATTTCTTTCTCTGGAGCTGTTTTTATTAATTTTGATGATGAAAATTTAGATTGTTGTTTAGAATATACAGGAAATACTACTGGTTTTTTTACTTTACCTGCTACTATTTCTGCTTCTTCGGAATATAAAGGTCCAATAATTACATCATTTTTATCTAGATCATTTTCTGCAAGAATTTCTCTTATTTTTGTGCTATTTTTTTCAGTATCAAAAACATTTAATACTACATTAACACCTTGTTTTCTGATAGAATCTACAGCAACCTCTGCTCCTAAGTAAAAATCTGTAACAATATTTGCTAATGTACTTTTACTAAAGATATTTTTATGAGAAATAGAATCAAATTCACTAGTTTTAAAAGGTAATAATAACGCAACTTTTAAAGAAATATCATCTTCAATAAAATCTTCGTAAATAGAGTTCTCTACATCTTCTCCGTCTTCAATTGCCTTAATTTTTATAATTTGCCCAGTTTTTAATCCTTCTGATAATTCAGGGTTTAAAGATGTTAAGTTTTCTTGAGTAACATTATAGAAACGAGTTAAACTGTAAAAAGTATCACCTTTTTTAACTTCATAAACAACAAAGTTCTTCTTAAGTTCTTCTAAAAGATTGTCTTTAGTTTCTTTTACCTCATTAATTGTTTTTTCTTCTGTAGTTTCTTCTGTTATTGTTATTGTTTCTGTTTCTTTAACCTTTTTAGAGGTTTTTGTCATTTTTTTATTAGGAACTACAATAACCGTATTTGCATCTGGTTTTCTACTAACATCTGGGTTTAAACGCAATAAATCTTTCGTTTTTATGTCTAGATTTTTTGCAATGCTTCGCATTGTTTCACCTTCTTTAACCTTATATTCTACGTACTTTTTCTGTTGTCCACAAGAAACTGTAAACGTTAAGATACACAGAAAAACAAAAAACTTTAAATGTTTCATATATTTTATTCCCATTCTATAGTTGCAGGTGGTTTAGAGCTAATATCATAAACAACTCTGTTTACACCTTTTACATTATTTATAATTTTGTTTGACGTTTTTTGCAAAAATTCATAAGGTAAATTTACCCAATCTGCCGTCATTCCATCTGTACTTTCTACTGCTCTTAAAGCTACTACTTTTTCATATGTTCTTTCATCTCCCATTACTCCAACAGAGTTTACAGGAAGTAACATTGCACCTGCTTGCCATACTTTATCGTACAAACCATCTTCTCTTAATCCGTTAATAAAGATAGCATCTACTTCTTGTAAAATACGAACTTTTTCTGGTGTAACATCTCCCAGAATTCTGATGGCCAAACCTGGACCAGGAAAAGGATGACGTCCTAATAATTCTGGATCAATTCCCATTGAAGCTCCTACTCTTCTAACCTCGTCTTTAAAAATCATTCTTAAAGGTTCTACAATCTTCAATTTCATAAAATCTGGTAAACCTCCAACATTATGATGACTTTTAATAGTTGCTGATGGACCACCGTTTACAGAAACTGATTCAATTACATCTGGATAAATAGTACCTTGAGCTAACCATTTTACATCTTTTATTTGATGTGCTTCATCATCAAAAACCTCTATAAATGCGTTACCAATTGCTTTTCTTTTCTTCTCTGGATCAGACAAATTTGCTAAAGCAGATAAAAAACGATCGGATGCATCTACACCTTTAACGTTTAAACCCATACCTTCGTATTGCGCTAACACACTTTCGAACTCATTTTTTCTTAAAAGTCCGTTATTAACAAAAATACAATACAGGTTTTCGCCAATTGCTTTGTTTAACAAAACTGCTGCAACTGTAGAATCTACACCTCCAGAAAGTCCTAAAACAACTTTATCATTTCCTACTTTTTCTTTTATTGATGCAACAGTAGCTTCAACAAAAGAATCTGGAGTCCATGTTTGGGCAACATTAGCAATCTTTACTAAAAAGTTTTCTAATAGTTGTTTTCCATCTTTAGAGTGATATACTTCTGGATGAAATTGTATTGCAAAAGTATCTTCTCCATCAATTTTATAAGCTGCGTTTTGTACATCTTTTGTACTTGCCAAAAGTGTGCCATTTGTTGGCAGCTCTTTAATTGTATCAGAATGACTCATCCAAACTTGGCTTCCTTCAGAAATGTTTTCAAAGAAAATTTCATTATTTTTTATAAATGATAAATTTGCTCTACCATATTCTCTAGTGTTAGAAGGTGCCACTTTTCCGCCAGAAAAATGTGCTAAATACTGTGCACCATAACAAACTGCTAATACAGGTTTTTTCCCTTTAATTTCTGATAAATCTGGATGTAAAACATTTTCTCCTCTAACAGAATTTGGACTTCCTGATAAAATTACAGCTTTAAAATCTGATGAGTTTTGTGGTGGTTTGTTATAAGGATGAATTTCACAATAAATGTTTAATTCTCTTACTCTTCTCGCAATTAGTTGTGTGTATTGCGAACCGAAATCTAAAATAAGTACGTGGTCTTGTTGCATGCGCAAAAATACTATTTCAGATTAAATTTTAATACTGAAAATTAGGATTTTTTACGATTAATTAGAATTCGTTGAAAATATGAAATAATTTGTAGTGAAAATTTAGTATCTATATACAATAGCGTTAATATTCATACCTGCTCCAACAGAGGCAAAAATAATTACATCTCCTTTATTTACTTGGTGATTGTCTATCTTTCCTTTTAAAACCAAGTCTAATAATGTTGGTACTGTTGCCACAGAACTATTACCTAATTTATGAATACTCATAGGCATAATGTCTTCTGGCGTTTTCTTCTTATACAACCTATAAAACCTTTTTATAATGGCTTCATCCATTTTTTCATTGGCTTGATGAATAAAAATCTTCTTAACATCGTCTATATCAACTCCACTTTTATCTAATGCAATTTTCATTGCAGCAGGAACTTTAGTAATAGCAAATTCATAAATCTTACGTCCTAACATTTTTATATAACGTACATTTTTATCTTCTTCGTTATTAAATGATTTTCCGAAATATAAATAATTAGCTTCTTCTTTTGAAAAAGTTTGTGTTGCATGACTTAAAATTCCAGAATCAGAATCGTTTGTTTCTTCTACAATACAAGCTCCTGCTCCATCACTAAAAATCATAGAATCTCTATCATGTTTATCAATAACCCTAGACAATGTTTCTGCACCTATTACCAAACATTTTTTTGCAATTCCTGCTTTTATAAATGCTTGTGCTTGTATAACTCCTTCTACCCAACCTGGGCAACCAAAAAGAATATCGTAAGCAACACAGTTCGGGTTTTCTATACCTAATCTGTATTTAACCCTTGTTGCTAAACTTGGAAGAATGTCACTTTGGATAGCTCCTTGTTTTACGTCTCCAAAATTGTGAGCTAATATGATATAATCTAATTCTTCTGGATTTACTTTTGCATCTTCTATTGCTTTTTGTGAAGCAAAAAATGCCAGGTCTGAAGTAGTATATTCTGGTTTTGAATAACGTCTTTCTTCTATACCAGTAATGGTTTTAAACTTATCTATAATAATTTCATTCTCTGATGAGAAGGTAGAACCATCTTCATTTAAAAAATGTTCATTAGCAAATGCAGCATTTTCTTTTTGAATTGATGGAATATAAGTACCAGTACCTGTTATTTTTGATGAAATCATTATAAATATTGCTTTTTTTAAAAGTACTGTTTTTTGACTTTAATGTTGAATGCTGTTTTACTTAAAAACGAAGTTCAAAAAAACAAAAACAGAATTAGTCTTTGTAAAGTCCCATTTTTAATTGCATAACTGTCCCAATAGATCTTGCCCTATTCTTCATATTGTGGGAAATTTCACCATCGAAATTAGCATCAATTGTTTCAAATAAATACGATGTCCAAATGGTGAAATGTTCTTTTTGGAACTTTACAAAAGCATTTTTATCTAAATGTTTTTGCATGGTATTGTTCTTGTAGGTTGCTGTGTCAAATAAAATATCATTCCAAAAATCTGAAATAACTTCTAAATGTTCTTCTAAATGATTTTGTGAAACAATGTCTTCGAAAAATGGAATCATTTTTTCATCAACCAATAACAAATCGTAAAACTTTGTTATGATAAATTTAATGTCTTTACGTGAAGAAATATCTGGTTTCATTATAGATATGAGCTATCAAAAGAAAAAGGTAACAAAGAAAGTAACGATTCTGTTTTAACTATTTCACCAACTTCTCCCATAAAAATTACGGGGAAAGGTTGTTTCTGATTTATTTCGTATTCTGATAACGTTTGTCTACAAGCTCCACAAGGCCCAACAGGTTTGTCTACTTTTGTAATAGATGAACTTGCAGAAATTGCTAGTTTTTTAATTTTAATTCCTGGAAAACTAGAACCCGCTTTCCAAATAGCGACTCTTTCTGCACACATTCCTGAAGGATATGCTGCACTTTCTTGGTTGTTTCCTAAAACAACTTCGTTATTCTCTAACAACAATGCTGCACCAACATTAAATTTAGAGTAAGGTGCATATGCCGTTTTTCTTATTTCTATTGCTTTTTCCATCAGCATTTTATCTTCTGATGAAAGTTCTGAAACATCTTTATAAATTTCTGCTGATGCTGAAACTTCTATTTTTTTCATACAAACTATTTTAGTCAAAAAAAGCAGTCTTTTAATGACTGCTTTTAAATATTTTATAAACTTACTAAATTTTATCGACTTTTAATAATCTTCGAAAACTTCTCCTAAATCAAAAGATAAAGAAAAACGAAGTGAGTTTTCTAAGGGATTATTTACATCTGAAGAATTGATTAAATAGGATAAATCAATATTTAATGCATTGGTTTTAAACCCTCCACCTAAAGTAAAAAATTGTCTATTTCCTTTTGTTTCACTTTCATGAAAATAACCTGCTCTTAAAGCAAAAGCATTATTATAAAGGTATTCTGCCCCTAAGGCATATGTAAATTCTTTAATTTCTTCACTAGAACCTCCTGGAGCATCTCCAAAAGAACTAAAAATTCCTTCAATCCAACCTTTATCTTGGTCTGAACCATCTGGTTGTGGACTTGGAACTAATAGTTTTGTGAATTCAATATTAGTAGAAATGATGTTATAATCGTCTAAAATAAAATCGAAACCACCACCTAATTTTAAGTTTGTTGGAATGAAATCGTCTTGGTCAGTTCCTGGAACGTAAGATACTTTTGGCCCAATATTAGCAATATTAAAACCTAACCTGTAACGTCCGTTAAAGTTTCCGTAGTTTTCCTCTAAAGATTGGTAATATCCAGAAACATCCACAGCAAAAGAGTTTATTGGTTGTAAATTTCCCTGAACTCCTGTAAGTGTTAAATTAGAACGCAAATATTTTAAAGAAACTCCCATAGAAAAAGTTTCACTTAATTTTAATGCATAAGAACCTGTTAATGCCAATTCATTTGGGTTAATTGTTCCGTTAGAATTTCCTTGGCTATCTGTTAAGTCTATTTGTCCTAAAGAAAAATATTTTAAATCTGCTCCCCAAGCTGCATTTTCGCTAAAACGGTTCATGTACGCTAAACTTCCTGTAAAAATATCATCTGTTAAATTACGTAACCATGGAGAATATGTAATACCAGCTTTTACTTGTCTGTTACTAAATGCCATTTTAGATGGATTATGAAACAGTGAAAAAGCATCTGCAGAAGTTGCCACACCAATATCTCCCATTCCACCTGCTCTTGCATCTGGAATAATTAAAAGAAACGGCATTGCTGTTGTTATTCCGCCAACTTCTCTTGTATCAATTTCTGTTTGTGCGTTAATTTTTGCTATTCCGAAAATGCAAATTAAAATATAAATTCCTGCTTTTTTCATTCTTTAATCTTCTTAATTTATATTGCAAATATGTAACTTTTATTGAAGTATTACTAATTTTTCGTACTTCTCTGATACTAAATTGCTAATTGTTGATTTTACTTTTAACTTATATATATAGACTCCTTTTCCTATTTTATTTCCAAAATCGTCCAGTCCATTCCATGTAATACTTCTAGCTAAATTACCAGTTGTTTGTATATTTTGGTTGATTGTTTTTACCAATTTACCAGAAACAGTAAAAATTTGTACTTGAACTTCTAATGGTTCATTAGGTTTGTTATGGTTGAACCAAAATTCTGTGTAATTTACAAAAGGATTTGGATAATTTAAAACGTTTTCTAAATTTAATATAGCATCGCTTACAACCACGAAGTTTAACGTTGCTTCGGATGAATTATTGTACGTGTCCCAAGCTTTTATTTTTAATACATGTGGCCCAACTTCTAAATCTCTTAATCTGTAATTTACCTTTCCGTTGGTAAAATCGTTTAATTCTGTTTGATAAAAATCATTTAAAATTATTGGGTTTGTAGTATCTCCATCTAAAATACCTACAATATCATGATCTACAGCTGTAATAGATGTATTTATTCCGCTTGCGTCTGATAAAACAGCTATTAAATTAGGAGAGGCGTTTGTATTACCACCATCTATAAAAGATTCATCATTCATAAATAGTTTTATTTCTGGTCCCAAAGTATCATCTGGTGCGTTTTCATCAATACCTCCAACTACAACATCAAAATTATATCCTGCTTTATCTGTTTCTCCATTTTCTGCGTAAAAACTCAATTTTCCTTTTCCGTAAGCTATTTTAATATCTTTTGGCACAATAAAATCGAATTTAAAAGTACCCTTTTCTATGGTAGATTTACCTCTAAACAATTTACTATCTTGTGTATCGAAAGTCATTTTAATTCCAAAACCATCATTATCTAAAGTTGTCTTATTTAAAGATTTATCGAAAACTGTGGTAGATAAAGAGCCATTAAAATCAGTTAAAACTGCATCAGAATTATCTACAACTACACCTTCGAAACGAACTTTAGAAAGTGCTTTTAAAGTATCTAAAGATTGTGTAATATCTACATCATTCATTTTTGTGATACGAACATTTGGTTCTGGAATTGCCAATTTCATTGCTGGGTCTCCAAAAGAATAAATAAAGAATTTTTGTGTACTAGAAAACTGATTTTTTGCTTTTACTAATGATTCTGAAATGGTTAAATCTTCATCATTAAATTCTAATAAAACTCGTATTAAGTCTTCATTAAAACGTTGACCTGTAAAAATAAAAACTTCTCTTGTAGTGGTAATCATACTTGCTGCTCCACCAGATTTATTCCATAAAGTGAGTTCTCCTGCAGTAGTTCTATTTGGGTTGTCGAATCTAGAAAAGTCGCAAGTTACTGTAATTAAAAGAGGTAGTGTATTTGGGTTATTAAAACCTTGTACTTGTGGTTTATCTAAAATCTTTTCGGAAGCGAAACCATCTTCTCCTCCATGACCAAAATAATCGAAAACTAAAGTTCCTTTTTCTATGGCATTTGTAATTGCTTTATTTACTTCTGGGTAACGTTCTCCTCCAGAAGAGTTTTGCTGTACATAAGCATCAGAATAAATTTTATTGATATTAAAGATAGGTTTGTTTGCCTTAATTTCATCTGCAATAGATTCTACACCTTGCTCAAGAACTTCTTCACCAGGTTCATCTATATCATCTGCTAATAAAGTAATTGTATTACGCCAATCGCCTATAGATTGCTTACTATAATAAGAAAGAATTTTATCTACCACATCTTGTGCTTGAGTAATTGTAGAAACTGGAATTCTACTAGATGCAACATCTATTGTATGTGAAGAAAGCATATTGCCTTCATTATCATCTAACATTACAAAAAAGTCGTCTGTAACATAAGAGCTTGCCAAATTAAAACTGCTTTCTGATAATTTTACAGGAACAACATTATTATTTCCTGAAACTCTATCTTTATAATCGAAAGAAGCATCACCAAAAAAACACACATACTTTAGTTTTTTTTCTGTTGATGAATTGGTTACATACACATGTTTTAGAAAATCTCTAATTCCAGTAATATCTTTAGAACCTGAAGAGAACTCATTATAAATCTCATCTAGTTGCACAACCTTTGTAGTTAAATTAGAATTATTTTGATGGTAATCTGCCAATCTTTGTGCTTGACCAGATAATTCTGAATCTGTAATTACAATATAATTGATGTCTTTTAAACCATGTAAATTTTGATTGACAACTTTAGCATTTTGAATTGTTTTTGGAATATAAAAATCATTCTCATTTAAAACAATGTATTCTTTTAAACTACCCGCATTATCTTTAAAACTAAAACCAGAAGTTGTGTTTTCATTTGAAATATTTTCTGGGTTTATTGAATTTGTAACATCCCAAACCTGAAAAATATTATTAGCATTTTGTATTTGAAAATCTACTATTCCTGAAGAATTTGCTTGATTAAAACTTCTAAAAGAAAACTGTTTACTATCTGCAAGTAATTGCTTTTTACCTATAATTTCTATAAAGTCTAAAAATGCATTTGCAGATGGATTGCCATTATTATTATATGTTATAGAAACATCTACAACATTAGAAGAGTTTAAAAAACTGCCCAATCTTTCTGAAGTTGTTGCTTTTGTTAATGAAATTGGATTTACTGGAGTAAATGTAAGGGTAAAAACATCAATATTATTTGCTGTTACATTTAATGTAGATGAAGCAACAGAAGTAGAAACGCCTCTTACTCTAATTTTAAGGTTTTCATTAGGGACTGAATTAGGAAAAGGAATTTTAAAATTTTGTGTGTTTTCAATATTTAAATCATTATTAAAAAACCATTGTGTACCAGCTTCTAGGATATTCTTTTCTTCTTTTTCGTAAAAAGTAAAATCATCAAAATTGGTAATTTGGGTATTTGCACTTGTAGTTATTGGAGCTTTTTGCTGAATTCTCTTTCCATCATTATTGTTAACTGTTATAAAGTAATAAGCCTCATCCGAATAAATATTTTGTCTGTGTCTTGCTGTTTCATTTGCTACATCAACGTCCCAATCATGTGGTCCTTTTGCATAAAAGAGAATAAAATCAGAATTATCAAAACTTCCATCATCTTCTCCTTCAATATATATGGCATTTTCTTGTAAATCATCATATCTGAAATCAGAATTTAAAGTAGGCAATAAATTACCACCATTACCATAGATATGAATTTTTTTAGGATTTAAACCATTAGTAGAAACACCTATTTGTTGCAACAAGTTTTTATCTATTTTAAAAACACCAGTTGTATCAACAGAAAACTTATACCAATCTCCAGAAGAAAGCACAGAATTGCTAACTTGTGAATAAATTATCTGTACAAAAAAGCTAAAAAAAAGTAATAAAATATGTCTTTTCATAATCGTATTCAAATAACGCAAAATATTTATAGATATTTTAATACTTATAAAGATAAATTATACTAAATTTAAAAAGCAATCGTTTAATTATTTGTGAACTAAAAAAAGGAGCGTTAAAATTTATAATTTACTTGTTTGAATGTATAATTATTGTAAATTGCATCGCTATAACAAAAACCCTAACAATTTTCAATTAGGAAATGAGAAATATATTAAAAATATCTTTAGTTGTATTAACAACAATGCTTTTAGCTAACTGTAACAGATCTACTTCTGGTAAATCTAAATTAACAGGTTTAGCTTTTAACGACCCAAATAATGGTAACTTTATTAGAGGCAATTCTTTTGAAGGACAAAAACCACCTCTTGGTATGGTTGCTGTTGAAGGAGGTTCTTTTACAATGGGACAAGTGCAAGATGATGTTATGTTCGATTGGAACACAACGCCAAAGAAAATGCATATTCGTTCATTTTTTATGGATGAAACAGAAGTTACAAACTCTGAATATTTTCTATATATCCAGTACATGAAACAAGTTTTTCCTCCATCTGAAGAAAAATACAAGCATGTGTATAGTTCTGTTTTACCAGACACTTTGGTTTGGAGAAAAAGTTTAGGGAATACAGATATTTTATCTGATAACTATTTACGTCATCCTGCATATGCAGATTACCCAGTTGTTGGTGTTAGTTGGTTACAAGCGAACCAATATTGTAAATGGAGAACTGATGCTGTAAACTTAAAAACTTTAATTGATAAAGGCTATTTAGAAAACATTTTTAAAAATGATTCTATTAGAAACTTTTTTGATACAGATGTATTTTTAGCAGATTCAGATAAATTATTTGATGGAGATACAACAATCTATAAGCGTGGAGTTAGAACAAGAGGCTCAAAAGTTAATAGAGGAGAATTCCAAGGAAGAAAAATTACACAAGCAGATGGTATTTTAAGTCAGAAATTTAGGTTACCAACAGAAGCTGAATGGGAATTTGCTGCAAAAGCAAATATTGAAAATAGAGAATACAACAACATTAGAGGTAGAAAAAAATATGCTTGGGATGGTAAGTATTCTAGAGAGAAAAACAAAAGATTTAGAGGAGATCAATTAGCAAACTTTAAACAAGGCCAAGGTGAATACAGTGGTTTATCTGGATGGAGCTCAGACGGTTCTGATATTCCTATTAGAGTTAAAGCATACCCACCAAATGGTTTTGGATTGTATGACATGTCTGGAAACGTGGCAGAATGGGTTGCAGATGTTTACAGACCAATTATAGACAATGAAGCTAACGACTTCAATTATTTTAGAGGTAACATTTTTACTAAAAAAATGATTAATGAAGATGGTAAAGTTGTTATTGCTGGAGGTACTTCTGAAGGATCTGAAGTTGAATATGATACATTACCTAATGGTAAAATTGTACCAAAACAAATACCAGGTTCTGTAAAATACATACCAATTACTAAAGATGATACAACTTTAAGAAGAAACTTTACTGTTTCTGATAATTCAGATATTGGTGATGGAGACTTAAATTCTTCTCGTTTTTATGAAGATGATGAAGAACAATTTGGTTCTAGACCTAGTATGTATAATTCACCAAAAAGACCAACTAGAGAAACTGACTCTAATGGTAATGAAGTTTTAGTGAACGATTCTAAAAAGAGAACAACTCTTATTAGCGATAGAACTAGAGTTTACAAAGGTGGTTCTTGGTCTGATAGAGAATACTGGCTTGATCCTGCACAAAGAAGATATTTACCAGAATACATGGCTACAAACTATATAGGTTTTAGATGTGTTACTGACAAAGTTGGCCCAATGACTTATAAGAAAAGAAAAGTTAGAAATCCAAGTAGATAAAATAAATATCATAAAAAATATAACCTCATTGTTCTTTTTACAATGAGGTTTTTTTATATTTAAAAAATGAAAATTGAAGCAATCTATAAATTATATTCAGAATATTATCTAGTAGATACAGACACTAGAAAAATTCGAGAAAACACTATTTTCTTCGCATTAAAGGGCGACAATTTTAACGGTAATAAATTTGCCGAACAAGCGTTAAAACTTGGGGCAAAATACGCAATTGTTGATGAAGAAGAATTCCAAACTAATGATGCTATTATTTTAGTTGATGATGTACTAGAAACTCTTCAAAAATTGGCAAACTTTCATAGAAAGAAATTAAACACGCCAATTATAGGTTTAACTGGTAGTAACGGAAAAACAACAACTAAAGAACTTATTAATGCTGTTTTAAATAAAAAATATAAAACTACAGCAACAATTGGCAACTTAAATAACCATATTGGAGTTCCTCTAACCCTACTCTCTATGACACCAAAAACTGAAATAGGTATAGTAGAGATGGGAGCTAATCATCAAAAAGAAATTGAATTTCTTTGCAATATTTGTGAACCAGATTTTGGGTATATCACAAATTTTGGCAAAGCTCATTTAGAAGGTTTTGGAGGAATTGTTGGTGTTATTAAAGGTAAAAGCGAATTATATAAATACTTAAAGAAAAATAATAAAATTGCTTTTGTGAATCCGGCTGATAAAATTCAGATTGAAAAAACAAAAAATCTTCAGAAAATACTATTTAATGATAATTTAAAGTTTTTAGAAGCAAATCCATTTGTAAAAATATCTAACGATTCCACAATCATTAAAAGTAATTTAATTGGTAGTTATAATTATACAAATATTGCAGCAGCAATTACCATAGGTAATTATTTCAAAATAAATGGAAATGAAATAAAGAGCGCTATTGAAAAATATATACCAACTAATAATAGATCTCAAATTTTACAAAAAAAGTCTAATAAAATCATTTTAGATGCCTACAATGCAAACCCCTCTAGTATGCAAGAAGCACTTGAGAGTTTTTCTAAATCTAATGATGTATCTAAAACTATTATTCTTGGAGATATGTTTGAATTAGGAAATGAGAGTTCAATTGAACATCAAAACATTGTAGATTTAGCTACAAAATTAAATTTTGATACTATGTATTTTGTGGGTGAACATTTTCACAATACATCGACTGATTTACAGAAGTTTAAAGATTTTAAAGATTTGTATACCTACATAAAAAATAATCCTCTAGAACATCAATCAATTTTAATTAAAGGTTCTAGAGGAATGTCTTTAGAAAGAATTTTAGATCTTATTAATTAATATTATGCTTATGATATTCTAATAAATTATCTATAGGCCTTTGGATAACATCTGTAATTTGTAAGTTGTTCTTAATTGCAATTTTTTCTAAAATATCTCTAAAATAATAAGCTATTGAGCCAATAAAATACAATGGTGTTTCTGCAGTTTTATTATATGGTAATACCCTATACTTAAAAAATTCTTGAAACCCTTTCTTAATAATCCTTTTAATATATTTATCTTCTTTAAAATCGAACATAAATTTAGCAAATGAAGCTAAATACATATTAGGGTTTGGCTCTCTATAAAGATTCTTTTTTATGTAGTCTGCATCTAAATTAAATTCTTTATTAAATTTTTGTGCAATTCTTTGTGGCATATTATCATAAAAATAATCGATAATTAGTTTTTTTCCAAAGTAATTACCACTAGCTTCATCCATTAAGATATAGCCCAATGAAGATACTAACATTTCCATATTAGTACCATTAAAATAACAACTATTAGAACCAGTACCAAGAATACAAACCATTGCTGGCTCTTTACCAGAAGCTGCATAAACAGCTGCTAACATATCCTCTGCAATAAATACTTTAGCATTTACAAAAATAGATTCTAAAATGTTTTTTAAAATTTGAATTGGTTTTGCTGTACCACAACCTGCACCATAAAAATGAATTTCTTCAACTTCATCTTTAATGTTTATTAATTGAAACATATTAATAATTCTGTTATGCAATTCCTTTTCCGGAACAATAGCAGGGTTTAAACCAAGTGTTCTTGTTCTAAACTCTTCATTCTTATCCTTATTTATAGCAATCCAATCTGCTTTTGTAGATCCACCGTCAGCAATTAATATCATAATTATAATAGTTTTATCAAATATATCACAAGTAAATTGCATATACAATAGCGGAATAAACTTCAATCGTTTTCGTTTGCATTAAAATATTGTAAATTTGTATAAAACTAATTTTAATGATTTTTTTCAAAAAAAAAGAGATTCCTTTAGTAGATTTTTTTCCTAAAGATTTTGTCGATATTCACTCGCATCTACTACCAGGAATTGATGATGGTGCAAAGAGTTTAAATAGCTCTATAGAATTAATTTCTAAAATGAATTCTTATGGAATTAAGAGTTTTATAACAACACCTCATGTTTTGGGAGATGTGTACCCAAATTCATCTGATAGTATTAAAAGTAAGTTGAAAGAGGTCAGAGAAGAGCTTTTAAAAAGAAATATGAACGATATTTCTATAAATGCTGCTGCTGAATATATGATGGATGAACAATTTTCTATACTTCTAGAAAAAGATGACATCCTTACTTTAAAAGATAATTTTATTCTTGTTGAAATGTCTTATTTTAGTGCACCTCTAAATTTATTTGACATTATATTTGAAATACAATTAAAAGGATATAAACCTATTCTAGCACATCCTGAACGTTACAATTTTTATCATAATAATTTTGAAGCTTATTATAAACTTAAAAAAGCTGGTTGTCTTTTTCAGTTAAATTTATTGTCGTTAACACCTCAATATGGGAAACATGTACAAAAAATTAGCAATCAGTTATTAAAAGAAAATTTATATGATTTTGTTGGTACTGATACACATCATCAAAATCATCTAGAATTACTTAAAAAAATTGGAACCAAAAAGAATCTAGAAAAAATTGAGCATTTATTAAATAATAATAAAAAGTTTTTATAAAAAAAGCATCCTAATTGGATGCTTTTTAAATTATAATTTAACTAAATATTCTCTTATACCAAGGTTTTTTAACCTCTTCTACGTAACCATAACCATAGCCGTAACCATAACCATAACCGTAACCATAACCTCTACTCATATCTGTATCATTTAAAACTACAGACATATTTGGTAATTTTTTTTCTTTATATAGTGTTTGAGGTACAACTAACATTCTTTTATCCAAGTAATTTGCTCTTGCCACATATAAAAACATATCAGCATATTTAGATATTAATAATGTATCAGTCACTAAATTAACAGGTGCTGTATCAACAATAATATAATCATAGTCATTCTTAACTTCATTGAATAGCTCTTGAATTTTATCAGTTAATAATAACTCAGCTGGGTTTGGTGGAATTACACCAGAAGCAATAATATCTAATCCTTTAATTTCTGGTATGGAGAACTTTACATCATCTAAAGAAATACTATCATTTGTAATAAAATTTGTTATACCTTTTCTCTCAGGAATACCTAAATATTCAGTAACTTTTGGAGCTCTTAAATCCATTCCTAATAACAAAACTTTCTTACTTGATAAAGATAGTGCTGCCGCTAAGTTGATAGATATAAAAGATTTTCCTTCTCCACTTGTTGTAGATGTTATAAAAATTGTTTTTCCTTTTGAGTCTTTTAAACCTGTTAAAATAAAATCTAAATTTGTTCTTATTAATCTAAATGCTTCAGCAGTATTTGACCTAGTATCTGTACCTATTACAATTTTCTCTTTTGTTTCTGAATGAGGAACATCCCCTAAAAACGGAATATCTGTTAACTCTTCAATATCTTTTCTAGTATGAATTTTTGTATCTAATAAGTTTTTTAAATATATAACAATCATTGGAATTAATAATCCAAACATAATTGCTGCTAAATAAATTATTTTTCTATTTGGAGAAACTGGAGAATTTGAACCATAAGCAACATCTATAATTTTTGCATTAGCCACTGCAACAGCAAGTGAAATAGCAGTTTCCTCTTTTTTCTTTAATAAATAAGAGAATAAACCTGAAATAATTTCTTGCTGTCTTGCAATGTCAATAAATCCTCTTTCAACAACTGGAATTGTAGATTTCCTAAAGCTTATTTTGCCTTGTTCTTTTTTGAGCTGATTGTATTGAAGTTCTAAAGAAGATATAAGGTTTCTTAAATTCAGTTTCAAGTTTAACTTTAATCTTGCAATGTTATTATTAAGTTCTATTAATTTGGGATTTTTAGCCCCAGCGTTAACAACTAACTTATTTTTATCCATTATAAGTTCGTTATAACGATCAATAGACTCTGATATAGTTACATTTTGAAAACCTAAATTAGAAGGTAAGAGCCCTCCTTTATCAGATTGACTATCCAAACTTTCTTGAATCCAATTAGCTAAACTTAATTCAGTTTGAATTGTTAAAATATTATCGTTATTTTTTGCTAAATTCTCTAATATAAGCTCTCCTTCATTAGACACCCCTGTAAAGCCGGTCTCTCGCTTAAATTCTTTTATACTATCTTGAATTAGATTAAGTTCACTACCTACACTCCTGATACGGTCATCAATAAATCTCTTTGTTTTTCGTGAAACTTCATTTTTATCATTTATTGCATCAATATTGTATTGCTTTACTAATTCATCTAGAAAGTCCTCTGCTTTTTCAATTAAAGGGTCATTTAAAGAAAGGGTTATAACTGAAGAGTTTTTACTTACTGAAGATATATTTACTCTACTTTTATAACTGCTAATAACTTTAAATCTAGGTGTAATTTTAATGATTATTTCTTTACCTACCTCATCATCAATTAGAAATTTAGGATTTTTTTTTATTTCAAACACACCTAAACCAGTATTTAAAACTTTATTAAATGTACCTTCAGACTCAATAACACCGATAGAGTTTTTTAATTTAAAAGAATTATTATCAATTACAATAACAGATATTAAGGTATCTCTTAAGGAAAGTGCTCTCTTTTTTTCTATAAAATTTAAAAATATTGGTGATTTGGTATAAATTTCAAATTCTTTAACCCTACCTTTTGTAAAGTAAGAAATATCAAAATTTAAACTATCTACTACACTTCCAATTATTTTTCTAGACTTTAATATTTCAATTTCATTGTCTGTATTATTACTAGAACCTCCTCCGACTATACCCAAATCTTCAAAAGCAGCTAATTCAGCTGAAATTCCTGACTTATTATTGTCTTTTATTAAAATTGAAGTGGTTGCACTATATAATGGTGTTGCGTACCTTAAGTATAGGTATGACAGTGCAAATGATAAAATAGCAACAAACAAAAACCATTTCCAATGGATTAAATACTTCTCAATTTCTTCACGAATATTTAATTTATTACTATCATCACCTAATTGTGAATTAAGACTTATATGTTCTTTATTCATAGATTTTTATCGTGTTAAAATAGTTATTAATGAGATTAAGATTGAACCAATAGATATAAATAAGCCCGTATTCTGGTTATAACTAGCAGATTGTGAAGCTGCATAGTTTGGCTCAACATAGACTACATCATTTTGCTGCAAATAATAAACCGGAGAAATATTTATTTTATTAGATAATAAATTCACTCTGTATTGCACTTTTTTTCCATCCTCTTCCCTTTGAACCAAAATATTATTACGTTGACCTGATATATTTAAGTCTCCAGCTAAAGCAATAGCTTCTATAATTGTAATTCTTTCATTTGGGATGGTATAACTACCTGGCTTTCCGACATCTCCTAATACACTAATCTTATAATTTGCGATCCTTATATTAATATTTGGTTTTTTTAAAAAATCTGGTTCTAGTTTGTTTTTTAATAATTTAATAGCATTATCTCTAGACAACCCGCCAAGTTTTAACTTCCCAATGACAGGGAAGTCAATTTCACCTTTATTATCAACTAAATAATTTTGTTGTTGAGCTACTCCAATTGCTGAGTTTGATGTTGTAGAGTAGGTTACTGCTGCTAAATTAAATGGCTTAACCGCCTCGGTATCTTGCGCTGTAATAGTAATTTGCAATAAATCATCTGGTTTTATAATTGTTTCGTAACTATTACTAACTTTTGATTGATCTATCTTATCATTCTGGAAGTAAACTATATCTTTTTTTGAAACACATGAGGTGAAAAAAAATATAAATAAAAAAACTCTAAAAAAGTCTTGAGTTTTTATTTTGCTCTTGATCATATTAATTTTTTTTGCGAAAATAATATAAAAATTAAACTTTAACTAACTTTATCTAGCTTTTCAAATTTAGAATTATTTGAAATATACTCTGGTACAATTGCTTTTAATTTTGAGACTATCTGATCATTAGATAAAATTTGGTTATTCTTGAAAAGGTACTCAATAGTTTCTTTAATTTCTGTAGAATTAATTTCTGAAACTTTGGCTATCAATATTTTTTCATGATAAGTTTTTGTTGTGTCTTCTCCACTAGCTAAAAGCTCTTCATATAATTTTTCTCCTGGCCTTAATCCAGTAATTTTTATATCAATATCATCAGGGTATTTTAAACCAGATAATGATATCATTCTTTTTGCCATATCAAAAATCTTAACAGATTTTCCCATATCAAAAATATAAATCTCTCCCCCTATTCCCATTGTTCCTGCTTCTAAAACTAACCTACAAGCTTCGGGTATTGTCATAAAATACCTAGTGATATCTTTATGCGTTACCGTTAGTGGTCCACCTTTTTCAATCTGTTTCTTAAATAGAGGGATTACTGAACCGTTAGAACCTAAAACGTTACCAAATCGTGTTGTAGTAAACTTTGTATTAATTGTTTCCTTACTTAAGCAGCTGATATACATTTCTGCAGCCCTTTTTGTTGCTCCCATTACATTAGTAGGATTTACTGCTTTATCTGTAGAAACCATTACAAATCTATCAACATTAAATTCTAAAGATAAGTCTGCTATGTTTTTTGTACCACAAATATTAATTTTTATAGCTTCATATGGGCTTTGCTCCATTAATGGAACGTGTTTATAAGCTGCTGCATGAAAAACTTTTTGAGGTTTAAATTCATCAAAAATTTCTACCATTCTTTTTCGATCTCTAACATCTGCAACTAAAGCTGTAAAATTTTGAATGCCATTTTGCACTAATTCTTGTTGTAAGTCGTATAAAGGAGATTCTGCTTGGTCTATTAAAACTAATAGTTTCAAATTATATGAAGCTAATTGACGGCTTATTTCACTACCTATAGAACCTGCAGCACCTGTGACAAATACAACTTTATCTGTAACTTCTCTTTTTACAATTGGGTTGTCAATTAAAATTTGTTCCCTATCAAGTAAATCATCAATATTTATTTGCTTAATTTGATTAGCTTGCAAATCTCCTTCAATCCATTTTGATAAAGGTGGTACAATTTTAACTTTTACGTTTAAATTTAACAAACTATCTGTAATTTCAAGTAATCTACTAGATTTAATATTTTGAATTGAAATGATTACTTCAGTAATGTCATTCTTTTCTATGAATTCTTCATCTATTTTTGTAGGATCATAAATCTTAATTCGATCAATTTTTTTATTTATTTTGTTTGGATCATCATCAATAAATCCACAAATATCATAATTATTTTTAGTATCTCTATTTAGAGCTCCGTAAGTAATCATTCCAGAGTCTCCCGCTCCATAAATTAATGCATTTGTAATTGATTTTAATTCAGTTGATACTACTTCATAAAAAGCTTTAAATAAAAACCTACTTATTATTAAAAGAAAAGTACTAAGTAAGTAATGAATTAATATAATTGATATAGGAATTGTAAAAGATTCAAAAATATTAAAAACTCTATTGGTTATAACTAATAATATCCCAGAACCAGCCAATAGGGAGGTAGCTAAAAATACGTTAAACGCATCTTTTGTACCTGTGTGTCTAATGATTCCTTTATAAGAGCCTACAATTAAAAAACATACTGTAGATATTATAGCCAAAATTGGAAGTTGACCAAACAATTTATCAGTATCAAAGTCAAAAGATAAATTAAATCTAACCAAATAAGCAAATACGAAAGAAATAACAACTAAAACGACGTCAATAAATAAAACAAGCCATTTAGAGGTATATTTATTTAAGTTTTCTAAAAAAAATCTTTTAAACATAGAATGTAAAAATTGTTTAGCAATTTACAATATTTTTTTGATAGTGTCTTCAATTCTTTTTTTATCTAACTCGCTTAAATTTGAACCAGAAGGCAAACATAAACCTGTATTAAATAAGTTTTCACAAATATTTGTTCCGTAAAAATCTGAATCTTTAAAAACGGGTTGCAAGTGCATAGGTTTCCATAGTGGTCTTGACTCTATGTTTTCATCCAACAAAGCTAATCTTAATTCTTCTCTAGAAAAAGGCGCTTTACTTTCGTCTATTGTTATACAACTTAACCAATGATTTGAGAAATAATCTTCATTAGGCTCTTCAAACACGGTAACGCTATCAATATCCTTAAAAATCTTTTTATAAAATTGATTCATATCTCTCCTCAAAGAAATATGATCTTCCAAAACTTCCATTTGACCTCTACCAATTCCAGCAACAATATTACTCATTCTGTAATTGTAACCTATTTCTGAATGCTGATAATGTGGTGCTTCATCTCTTGCTTGTGTAGCTAGAAAAATTGCTTTTTCTTTTGATTTTTTTGTATTACAAACTATTGCACCACCACCAGAAGTTGTAATAATTTTATTTCCGTTAAATGATAGTGCTGCAAATTCTCCAAAAGTACCACAACTCTGACCTTTGTATGTAGAACCTAAAGCTTCTGCTGCATCTTCAATTAAGGATATATCATATTTATTAGCAATGGTAATAATTTCATCTATTTTAGCTGGCATTCCATATAAATGAACCAAAATAATTGCTTTTGGTTTTATACCTTTTAAAATTCTATCTTTAATTGCTTTTTCTAATTGTAGTGGACACATATTCCAAGTATCTTCCTCACTATCAATAAACACAGGTATTGCTCCTTGATAAGCAATTGGGTTTGCTGAAGCAGAAAAAGTCATGCTTTGGCAAATTACCTCATCTCCTGCAACTACGCCAGATAAAATTAAACCTAAATGGATTGCTGAAGTTCCTGAAGAAAGCGCGCCAACTTCTTTTTCTGTTTTTAAAAACACTTTTAAATCTTCCTCAAATCCTGCTACATTTGGGCCTAGGGGAGCTATCCAATTAGAATCAAATGCTTCCTTTATGTACTTTAATTCATTACCTCCCATATGTGGAGATGAAAGCCAAATTTTAGATTTCATATTTATTTTTTGTATTTTGTTATTTTACCTGGGTTACCAACAACAGTCGCAAAATCTGGTACATCAGAAATTATAACGGCTCCTGCTCCAATAATAGCCCATTTTCCTATTTTAATGTTAGGAATTACAATAGCTCCAGCACCAATATGTGTTCCTTCTTCAATAGATACATTTCCTGTAATTGTAGCATTAGGTGATATATGTACAAAATCTCCTATAGAACAATCATGTTCAATAACTGCAGCTGTATTTATAATTGTATGTTTACCTATGTTAACATCTGTATTTATAGTTGTACCGGCCATTATAACTGTTCCTTCTAATATTGATACATTAGTTGCTATTACAGCTGTTTTATGGATTAAAGTAGTAAACGAAACGTTTAATTTATTACTTATTTTTTTTCTTATTTCATTACTTCCAATACTAATTAAAAAACTATTGTCTAAAAAATTATTGAGTTTACTTAATGGAAGTATTGGAGTTTCATTGAGTAAATTAGCTTTAGGACTATCATCAAAAAAAACTTTAATAGTTTTATTCTGACTTAAAGCAACATCTCTTACGACCTTGCCATGTCCGCTTGCTCCAAAAAGACAAATATTACTCATTTCCTTTAAATCTAACTGTTGTTGCTTGGTTTTCTGTATTTATGCCTTCAGATTTAAAAACCTTAGCAAAAGTCATAAAAAATATTTTAGTATCTAATTGAATAGATAAGTTTTCTACATACCAAACATCAAACTCAAATTTTTGATCCCAACTTATTGCATTTCTACCATTCACTTGTGCCCAACCTGTTATACCCGGTTTTACTAAATGTCTTTTATGCTGCCTATCATTATATAATAACAAGTATTCTGGTAATAATGGTCTTGGCCCAATTAAAGCCATATCTCCTTTAATAACATTAATTAGTTGTGGTATTTCATCTAAAGAAGCACTTCTTATAGATTTACCAATTTTAGTAAGTCTAATTGAATCAGGAAGTAAATCACCATTTTTATCTTTACCGTCATTCATTGTTTTGAACTTAATAACTTTAAAAATTTTACCGTCTTTACCTGGTCTTTGCTGAAAAAAGAAAGGTGTTCCTTTATTATTGTATATCAATAGAAAAAAAACAACAATAAAGATAGGTAACAACACAACAAATGCAATTAAACCTACTAAAATATCAAAAAAACGTTTAAAAAAATATTTATACATTATTGTGGAAAGTTAATTTAATTTTCTCTAAATACTCTTTTGCTAAAATATCTCTATCAAAATGTGATCTAGCATATGTATACCCATTGGCTCCCATTTCATTTAATTCTTTTGAAGTTTTAT
Organism: Polaribacter pectinis; assembly: GCF_014352875.1. Classification (NCBI taxonomy): domain Bacteria; kingdom Pseudomonadati; phylum Bacteroidota; class Flavobacteriia; order Flavobacteriales; family Flavobacteriaceae; genus Polaribacter; species Polaribacter pectinis. Next base: position 263,006 of record NZ_CP060695.1, on the reverse strand, counting down.
TTGCTAGAATTTTTGCTCCCTCTACAATAGAATTAATGTTTTCAGGCTCTACATAAATACCGCAATTAGCATCATTTATTAGTTGCCTAGAAACACCGTCAATAGCTAAAAAAACTGGCTTTTTACATGACATGTAATCAAAAGTTTTATTTGAATAAATTGTTTTAAATGTGTCTACTTTTTTAAGAACAGATGCTCCTGCATCCGAAGCCAAAATATATTTAAACACTTCTTGCTTTGCAACTGGCGCCCTAAAAATCACATTATTTAACCCTCTTTTATCTACTTCTTTAATTAATTCACCTTTAAGCATCCCTGCTCCAATTAACTGAAATACAATATTAGTATCTTGTAATTTTTCTGCTGCTTCCACAAGTTGAATTAAATGATTAGCAACGCCGTGAGCACCTACGTAAGTAATTACAAACTTACCTGTTAACCCTAATAGATCTTTAAACTTTTCTGAATCAAAATCTTTTTGCATTTTTTCTGACAAAGTAAAATCTGCTGCATTTGGTATAAAAATAACTTTATTGGGTGGAACATTTTTGGCACTTATTAATTTTTCTTGAAAAGCTGGAGTTAAGACATTTATTAATTTTGCTTTTTTATATATAAATCGCTCAAACCAAAAAGCAAAATTAATAATCATTCCGTTTTTTAAAACTCCAGTATCTATTGCTGATTCTGGCCATAAATCTCTAATTTCAAAAACAAAAGGCACGCGTTTAATCAATGATAAAAAATAAGCGGTTATTCCAACAAATAAAGGAGGAGAAGTAACTAGAATAATATCAAATTTACCTTTTGTCTTAAAAAGTCCTGCATAAATACTAGAAAATACAAAAGAAAAATATGCCCACAGCCTTCCTAGAAAACTTACATTATAACTTTCAGAAACATGACACCTTAAGACATCTACATTTTTATAAAACTGAAGATCCTCATATATAAACTTACCTTTATATCTTTCTTCTTTTTTCCCAGTTGTGTAGTGAACCATACCTGCTAACACTGTTATTTCGTGACCTTGATTTGCCCATACCTGTGACATTTCATTGAAACGAGAACCTCCCCCATCTCCTTTCTCCAAAAAATATTGATGAATAAGTAGTATTCTCATAATATTTAATTAATTCTTATTGTAGTATTAAAAGTATTTTTTTCAGTTACAAATGTAAGCCTAATTGCTTTCTCTTTTATACCATAATACCCAGAAAACCATTTTTCTTCTATTTTTGGTTTAAGTATATTTCCATCACAGTCTTTTGTTACAATTTCAATTTCATTTAAATAATCAGGATTCAGGTGCCAATACTGGTATATTTTACGACTACCTTTATTGTTCACGCTATCAATTATTTTCCATGTGTTTTTCGAGATTGTCTTGTTTATTTTTCTAACATGGATTATATTTCTAGTAAGCTGTTTAAAAGCATTAATTGACCCTTCAAATTTAAAAGTATTTTGGTCTTTAACTAAATTAGCCTTAACTTTATTTATCCAATAATACCAAATAAAACGCCCTCCTTTTAACATTTGATTATACCCTTCTATACCAATAGTATTATGACCTTCAACACCTGTAAAATAATTAATATTCTCTAATGTTGTATTGTATTTATAAGAACCAGAATCTCTTAAATAATTAACTCCATTTGCCCAAATATCTAAATGTAAATTATCTGACTGAAATGGTCTATCTTTATAAGCTCCGCATCTTATAAATGTTTTTGTTGCTCCTTCTTGAATTATATAATAACCACCTTTTTTAAAAACATTAACCTCAGGTTGCTTTTGCTTTTCCTTTTGGTTTGGATTAACCCCATACCACAAATTACTTTTAGATTTATTAAACGTATATTCATTTAGAACTGCTCTTAAATCTTCTAGTTGAGATGTATAAACTCTATAATCATCATTTGTTAATTTAAAAAATAAGGCCCCATCATTTGACCCATAATTTGGTAATTTACCAGTTATTGAATCTGAACAAGCATCTAAAAAATCTAATGATTTTTGTGCCCTGTTATAAACTACATCTTTAAACTTATCTTCATTAATTTTAGCTAGTTGAATACCCCAAGTAAGCAATTGTATTACAACTCTGTGATAATTCATTGAAAACTGCAAAAAAGTTCCATCTTCATAAATTTGATAAGCAATTTCTTGCTCAAACCATTTCTTACCTTTTTTACTCCATTTCTTAACATCAGGAAAAAACGGAAAAAGTTTCTCTGAAAGATACAGCATTAGAGTTTCTGTTATTGCATGATTATTTCTTACGGTAATTCTTGAAAAATGTATGTTATGAAATACATGATGAATTTGCCAAAAAATATGATGCATTATTTTATCAAATAAAACATCTGTTAGGTTTTCGGAATCTTTGTAATAATATAAAACAAATGTCCAATTTAAAACACGTAAACTTATTTCTTGACTACATTTATAATTAGGACCTTGATTTATTGGGTTATTGTTAATAAAATCTTCAATTTCACCAAAAACATATTTAGATTGATCATCATTGTAATGATAATCATAACGAATTACATCATAAAGAAATGAAAATCTTGCTTTTTCCCAAACATACTTTATGTCTCCAGCTTCGCTTGATAAATCTTGTATTTCTGACCAATGTTTATTGATATCATATTTAAAGCCTGTATCTGGGTTTGTTAACCAATCATAATTTGCTCCTAAATCAATTTTAGTTTTATTAAAAAAAGTAAAAAACCCTTTCTGTATATCTTTAAAATTTTCAAGTAATTCACTGGACTCTCCTCTTTCTAAATTAGGTATGTTTTTTCCGTAAAAGAAAAAAGGAGGCAAATTATTTCTCCATTTTTCTAATGAGATATAACTTTCAAAATTTGGTTGAACAGGAAATTTTTTTTTCTGCCAACCAAGCTTGGTTTTTATAGTATAAAAAATCCTAAAAAAAAGATAACGAGCCCCCATATTAGATATGAGGTTGGTTATTCTTCTTATCTTTTGAATCATTTTTGTAATTTTATATTATTGAAAAATAAATTACTTATTCAACATCAACCCACTTTGCTTCTTTTAAACTTTGTATAGCTGCAAAGCTTGCTTTTGTTACATTAATTAACTCATCATAAGGAATTAGAGCAATACTTCCTTTTTTAATCTCTTCCAAAATTAGGCCAAATTGTGTTTTATGCCCTTTATCTAATTTAGTTTTCAGTTTAGAAAAACCTTTAGTTCCATAACCAGAAGTTTTTATAAAGTTATCCATTATTAATGTTTTCTCTTGTGAAAAAACTTCTAAACGTTCTTTTGAATATGATTTAGAACCATTTGCAAAATAGTTTACAACACCTGAAGAACCATTTTCCATCTTCACTAAAATAGAAGCATTATCTGTATTCTCTGCAGGATTTTCACCTAATGCATTCATACAAACTGTTTTTATTTTACTTCCAGTTAAGTATACCATTAAATCTAAATAATGACATGCTTCACCTATAATCCTACCTCCACCTACTTGCATATCGTGTACCCAAACATCAGAAGGGATAGCTCCTGCATTCATTGTTGCTACAATATTCATAGGTGCATTACCGACTAATGATTTTATTTTTTCTGTATGTGGAGAGAAACGCCTGTTAAATCCAATCATTAAAGTTCCATTGTTATTTTTATAAGTTTCTTCAATAGCTTCTAGTTCTTCATGGTTAAGTGCTAATGGTTTTTCTACAAAAACATGCTTGCCCTTATCTAAAGCTTTTGTAACCATTTTGGCGTGTAAATTATGACGAGTTGTTATCATTACAAGATCTACATCTTTATCATCTAACACTAGATCGTAATCTGTCGTGCTTTGTGTAATATTATGTTTTCTAGCAAGCGCTGTACCATTAACTCCACCAGAAGAAACTATATGTTTAATTTGAGCGCCAGTTCCTTTTAATGCAGGTAGTAAAGTCATTTTAGTGAAATTACCTGCTCCAATCAATCCAATAACACCTTTTAGGGATTTTAACTCTTTTTTATTGACGACTATTGTATTTTCAAGCTTTGTATTTTCATTATATTTTATAATGGAAGCAATTGATTTTGAACTACCAATTTCTCCATAAATTTTATCAAACTCATCTAAAGGCACAATTTCAGAAATTAAGTTTGCTACTTTTATTTTACCTGACGAAATTAACTGTAAAACAGTTTCAAAATTTCTTTTTTCCGTCCATCTAACAAATGGTAACGGGTAGTCAATTCCTTTAAACTCATAATCATCATCATATCGTCCAGGCCCATAAGAACAAGACACCTGAAAACTCAATTCTTTTTCGTAAAATTCTGCTCTAGAAATATCTAACCCGATAACTCCAACCAATGTAATTCTACCACGTTTTCTACTCATTTGAGCTGCTTGAGAAATAATATCGTTAGATTTTGCAGACGCAGTTATTAATACACCATCTGCCCCAATATTATTAGTATTTTCCAAAACGAATTTTACAGGATCATTTCCCTTTAAAGGATTAAAAGCTATAATTCCTTTTTCTTTAGCAATTTCAACTTTATTATCATCTAAATCGTAACCAATTACCTTACATCCATTTGCTACGAGCATTTCCGCAGACAACAATCCAATTAAACCTAAACCAATTACAACAATGGTTTCACCCATAGTAGGATTTATTAGGCGTATTCCTTGTAAACCTATTGAGCCAATTACTGTAAATGCAGCTTCTTCATCTGAAATATTATCTGGAACATGAGCTACTAAATTCTGTGGAATTGAGACAAATTCAGCATGTTGCCCATTAGAAGCAACTCTATCTCCTACTTTAAAATCAGTTACTTCTCTACCTACAGCAACTACTTTTCCTACGTTACAATAGCCTAAAGGAAGTGGTTGTTCTAATTTATTAAAAACAGTCTCAATGGTTGGCATTAATCCTTCTGTTTTTATTTTATCTAAAACCATTTTCACCTTGTCTGGCTGCTGTCTTGCTTTTTGTATTAAAGAAGCTTTACCAAACTCTACTAACATACGCTCTGTACCAAGGGAAACTAAACTTCTAGTAGTTTGAATTAAAACTTGTCCTGGTTTTACTTTAGGTGAAGGTAAATCTGCTAATTCTGTTATTCCTGTTTTAAAGGATTGTAATATTTGTTTCATAGTTATATAATCAATTTTATTTATGCAATTAGAAATTTAGATGTAGTTATATAAAATTATTTATTAAAAATAACATCAACTACCTCAATCTAAACAATAATCTACTCTATTTTTCAATAATTTCTAATATTGCTTTTTTTAATTCATTTTCTTCAGTTGTATATTTATAAACACTTTCGGGTAGTCTATTAATATTGTTAACCCATTCAGCAATTTGATTTCTCTCAACTATATTAAGCATCTCAACTACTTTTTTAACTTTATCTTTAGGAACACTAACACCTATATTATAATCGAGAACCGACTGCTCATCTCCACTTTTCTCTAAAACAATTAATGGTTTTTTATAACAAATACTTTCATAAAATCTATTTGTTCTTGCCCATTTCCAGTTTAAATCCTCTTCACTAGGAAAAGGGTAACATGCCCAAACAATATCAACTTTTCCATATAAATCTACTAAATCATTTGGAGACTTATATTGACCTAGAAATTTTATATTTGAAATCTCTTTAGCTTCTTCTGGCAAAGTTATTGGATTTACTGGATAACCAGCAATTAATATATCAAATTTGTTTTCATGGGTTATGGCTAAATTTTTTAGCACACTCCAAGACCAATCACATCTCAATAACCCAAAGTAACCTATTGTAATTTTACCATTATCCTCTTTTTTAATTAATAATTCCTCATCAAACGCTTTTTCCAATTTATTTTCTAAAATCAGGTATTTAATAGAGGATTTTAACCAATTTTGATAATATCCTTTTACAAAACCAATTGAGGTAGAAACTAACAAACTACACTTTTTTAAAAAAAATAAATCCAGTTTTCTAACAAACCAACCTGTAGTCCCTCTAGCAACTTGTATTCTTCGTAAATCTCCTACTTCAATTACAACAGGTCTATTCAGCCCAAATCCCGCGATTATAGATATATAGGCCATATCTGGATTTGAAGCATAAACTACGTCACAAATTTTAATTTGTTTTCTTAAAATTGGTAAAGCTTTCAAAAATTTAAAAATTCTTTCCAAATATTTCCCATGAGAAATTTTACCTAAACTAGTTACCTCACAATCAGGTAATCTACCCTTTAAATACTCTCTTTCAAATGCTACAGCTGCCAAATTAAACCCTACATTCTTAAGCATTGAAATTCTTTTTGAATGTCTAGGTTGTCCTAAAACTGGCAATACACTTAAAACTTTAATTTTATTTTCCATTTTAGTTTTCTAATTTCAGATATTAACAATTTGTATTATTTAATTCTTGAAAATAAAATGAGAACGGATCTTTGTTATTTGATTTGATAAAATACTTTCTGACATCTGAAATTTGTTTGTCATTTAGGTTTTGCTCTAAATTTAATGTTGATAATTTCATGTTATTTGTGTTTAGAATTGGTAATAAAATAGATTTTTTTCCCAATTTGGAAACTTTTGTTTTATTCAATTGAGACATTAAATTTAACCAAACATCATCCGCTAGTAAGCAATATTTCATAAACACATCTTTATTTAGTACTTCATTATAAAGAGTATTTGGGGGGAATAAGGTACCTCCCCCTGTTGTGTAGAAAAACTCGCTTGAAGGCCCCATCTCTTCTTTTAAAAGATTCCATTTATTATATGGTAACAAAATATCATTTGTGTTACTAATAATTTTAAACGCTCTATTACAAGATATTGTCTTGGGGTATAATTTATTTAAGTTTATTAGATCTTCTATTAACGTTTCTGGATAAAATAAATCATCATCAACAGTAATAATAGTATCATTTGGGTATTCTTTAAACGCATAGTAATATTTTTTATGAGATCTTAAATCCTCATCACAAAGCCTTATTTCTAGTCCTTTTTTTTGAAAAGATTTTAACTTTTTTGGAAGCCTATTAATATCTTTAAACTGTTCGGCTGATAACCATAAAATAATTTTATCTGGTTTTATTTTTTGACGTAAGATTGATTCTACTACTATCCAAATTCTTCCAATTCTTGCAGGAAATGTAGTCAATGAAACTATAATTTTTGGCGATAGCTCGTCTACCGATGGTTGTAGAGAACTAGATGGAAAACATCTAAATATCAGAGGGATAATTCCATTTGCAAATAAACGTACAGAAAACCTCACAAAAGCATAAAACTTAATTTTTACAAGAAATTTATTTTTATTTTCGATTTTGCTATATATATTATGAAATACAGTTACAATCATTTATTCAATCTTTTTAAGTTTATGATTAGAAATTATAAGTAAACTGGCTAAAAAAAGCCAGAAATTTACACCAGCAAGATACTTACTATTAATAACTGAAGTTATAGGTATGATAAGAATAGAGGTAATAATTATATACTTTGAAATTTTATCTACTTTAAATGCTCGCTTGTAAATTCTATATAATAAATAAATAAAACCTAAAAAAACAGGTAAGCCATATTGAGCCAAAATTTCCATGAATAAATTATGTGTTGCGCCTAAATTATACCCATGGTTATTAACAATGATATATTCAATATTGGCAGGGCCAACTCCTAAAAAGTTACTATTAACAAGTTCTTCAAAACTTATTTCAATTAATGTTTGTCTTGCATTGTCAGAAAAGAGTCTGTCTTTTTTATCTGTAAAAACTAATAATAAATTACTTCCTTTGGTTGTTAGATAATTAATTCCCATAACTAATACTGCAATTAATACAAATAAATTTTTTCTTTTCTTTTTAGTAAAAGATTTCCAGAAAAAACATGCTACACATATTATCGCACCTAAAAATGCCCCTCTTGAGCCATTTACTAATATTACTAAACCGCCAGTTAACAATAAGGCAAGAAGTACTACCTTAATTTTTTTTTCAAGTTTATCTAAAAGTAAAAATGAGAAAGCAAAAGGCAAAGCATAGACTATAACTACATTAAACAAATTAAAATTACCAAATGTAAGTGCTGCAAATTTTTTCAGAACTCTGTCATGGCCTCCCAGAAAAGTTCCTGCACTTACTTTTGAATTCGAAAAATGCCAGTCGAAAAATATTTCAAAAACTGCAATTGGTAGTGCAAATAACAGAAATAAGAACCATCCCCTAATTATTGAATTCTTTGGTCTTTTAGCATTATTTGCTGCAATTATTACATTAAACACCATATTAAATGATATTGCTAAATACAGAAGCTCTTTCATTGCTTCTGCTACATAAAAAGAAAAAATAGTTAAAGCTAAGCCAGAAATTAAAAAAAACACAAAAAAAACAAATTCGTACCTATAATACTTTAAATTAGCTCTACACATTAATAGTACAGGAAAAGACAGAAGTGACAAAACTCTTACTGGTTGCAGAGCACCTCCATAAATTCCAAAAAATTGAAGAGCAATTAGTAGTGTTATGTAGATATCAAATCTATTATATATAGTTCTTTTATGCATTTACGAATTTAATAGTAATTTATTAAAAGATTCTGAAATTTGTTTGCTAGCATTTTTCCAGGTGTACTTATTTTTCACTTCAATTATATTACTTTTTTCAAAACAAAAGTGCCCTTCTTCTAGTTTTATAAGTTTTTCTTTGAGGTCTTCCGAATCATCAAAAATCAAACACGATTTATCTCCGCCATGTTCTCTAAAAAAAGGAAGGTTTTTTGCTATAACTGGTTTTTCTAAAGTAATAGCTAAAAAATAAGCTCCTGAAGTTGTAATTTCTTCGTAAGGAAGAGCTACATAGTCAGAAATACTAATATAACTGGACAAATCCTCATCCTTAACAAAACCAGGGATAAAGGTTACGTTAACATTATCAGAAATTTTATTACCGAGAACTAATAACTGAATGTTTTTTAATTCAATTGAATCAAATGTTTTAGCAAACTTTAAAGAAGAATCAAAATTTTTGCCTCCACTTTTAATTAGAATAACATATTTTTCTTCAGAAATATTTAAAGCCTTTCTTGTTATTTTTAGATTTTTTTGGTCGTATTCGTTTTCATAATGTCCATGAACAGCCAACACATATTCTTGGGGTATTAATTTCTTTTCCTCAAGAGCTTTATAAGTATTATTTGCATGACCAATAAGTAAATGGAAATTTTTGGTGATAAACTTTCTAATAAAAAACTCTAATGTAGAATCTTGCTCTCCATGAGGCATAACATTATGCACAGACCACACCAATTTATATCCCAAAAATTTTGCTAATAAAACGTGATATATAAATCTTAAAACACTTAAATATTTTAAAATTATTATTTTATTTCTCCACAAAGAATTAGGCCAATGAAACCACAAAACACTAACTTCATTTCTAAACTTCAAAAGATGGAGTGTTCTAAATTTTATGCTTTTTTGAGTCCATCCAAAATCTTGCAAATGATTTAACATCAATTTTAGAAATGGATTATCATTCTTAACATATGGATATGTACAAAAATTATTCATATATCTAAATTTTTTAACGCTAAGTTTTTCCATGAATACTTTTCATTTATCAACTTTACATTGTTGCTTTTTAATATATTATATTCTCGTGAATCCATTTCAGTGAGCTCCTGCATACATTCACTCATTTTCTTAATATCAAAATCTATAATAAAACCATTTCTTTCATCAATTATTTCTGATGTAGCTGTTTGTATTTCTTTACTACTTTTCCAAGCTATTACTGGCAAACCTGTAGCTAAACCTTCTAATATTGTCTGCCCAAATGGCTCCATTATAGAGCACATTACAAAACAGTCGGAAAGCTTGTAATAAGTCTCTATATTTTCTAGAACTTTACCTACAAGTTTTACTCTAGATTTTAGACCTAATTTATCTATTTGATTCTCTAAACTTACTCTCTCTATACCTTCTCCTACTATTATTAAACTAGAATTGGTGTTTTTTATTTTTGAAAAACTCTCTACAGCATATTTAATACCTTTGTCTTTAACCAATCTCCCAACAGTTAGAAAAACAAAATGGTTATTAGGAACACCCAAGAAACTCTGTTTATCAATATCTGGAGTTTCTAAATTAAACTTACTTGAATCTACACCTGCGTTCACCAGTTTTACAGCAACAGATTTACCTGCAAAATCCTGAATTTGGTTTTTCATATTAAAGCTGAAAGCTAAAACATTTGTTGATTTTTGTAAAGCTTTTTTTTGTAGGTATGAAGTAAAAGGGATTACCAAGTTTTTAATATAAATATTTTTAAAGTCTAAAAAATTCTTGATAGACACTTTAAGTTGGGTTTTAGCTATTCCAGGAACTAAATAATTTACCTGTAAACCTAAACTTAAAGCTGCTAATATTGGTACAGGATTTCTACCTAAAATTTTTTCTATGTTGTGTTTCGATTTCAATTTTTTGAATTCAATTTTAGCACGGTGAATATCTATGATTGGTTTAATCAAATGATCTAAAAAAAATTTAGGAAAATAACTTTTGTAACGAATAATCATTACTTTATCTTCAAAATCTTTGTTAGATAGCCTTTTATTTTTTTCTAAACTTCTATCATCTACAAGAATTGCAACCTCATGCCCTAATGCTATGTACTCCCTAGATAGAAAATATAAAGAATTCTCGATTCCGCCAAAATGCGGTTTATATTTATTTGAAGTTAATACTATCATATTTATATTTACTTAAACAAGGGTTTATAGTTTAAATGATACTTCAATTCACTTTTTCGGTCTCCAATTTTTTTTGCAGGTACACCGCCAACAATAGACATTGACTCAACATCTTTTGTAACTACAGAGTTTGATGCAACAACTGCACCTCTACCAATTTTAACCCCAGGTAAAATAGTAACTCTAGAGGCTATCCAAACATAATCTTCAATTATAACATCATCTCCTTTTGCTTTATGATAATCGTCATGTACATCATGTTCTAAAGTCCATATATTTGTTTCTTGGGCTATATCTACATTATTCCCAATAATTAACTGCCCCCCTCTACCATCTAATAAAACATTTTTATTTACTACCGAATTTGAACCAATACTAATATTTTTTGGGTTTCTAAATTCTAGTCCCATTAAAAAATTTGTATTGTTCCCAATACTCTTAAATTTTAATTTGATAAAAAAAAATCTAATAAAATGAAATGGTACATACATTAACCAAGCTATTAACAAATAATTGATAAATTCTTTATAAATTCTATAAATGATTCCTATTTTTTTTTTCACTTTCTAAAAATCTTATAAATGTTAATTATTGGATATATAGATAAAACAACTGTTGTTACTAAAAAAATAGATAATGAGGCAAATCTATTATCTAAAATTAAATCTAAATTACTTTTAATTATATAAGAAATAACTATGAGAATTAGAAAAAATAGGTTATTTAAATTTAACAGGCTATATTTGATAGGTTTTTTAGTTTTATAATAGACTATTATACTCACTAAACTCATCAATAATGTGTTTACAGGTATAATTAAAAATAACCCTTTAACTTGAAAATATTTTAAAAAAGTATATGATAACAAAGCAGATATTAATTGTGAAACTACCCATAATTGATATAGTTGTTTTCCAAAACCATGAGCTACAGACATTTTTCTGTAAACCCCACCAATAGATGAGAAAAGGATTGAAAATCCATAAAACACCAAAAACACATAAGCTAATTGCACATCTTCTGATGTAAACTTTTTACCACCCCATAAAATATCAATAAAAATATCACCTAATAAAACTGTTCCTATAATTGTAACAACATTTATACAAATAATACTTTTAAAGTATTTATTAAATTCTTCTTTAACGCTTTTTAAACGGTGCAATAAACTAGAGTAAGTTGTAAAAAATATTGTCATAAATGGTTGCACAACCAATCCTTTAATTTTATTTGATAGCCCTTGAACATACTTAAAAATGGCATATGTACCTTCTGGAAGAAATGAAATTCCAGCCGTTAATACTACCATGTAAATTTGTGTAGAACCTACATATAAAAAAGTACTTTGCATTGTTTTGAAAAAAGTTGAATGATCAAAATCCAAAATAGAAAAAGTAAATTTATACCTAAACCCAATCTTGTATAGTTGAGATAAATAAAATACAAATTCAATCATTTTACCAAACAGTACAGATATAACAATTGCCCAAACACCTAAATATTTATATAAAACTAATAAAACAATAATATTAACGACAACATTAGAAATACCTAAAAACTCTGCCCTTCCATATTTTTTTTCAGCATTTAAAACAGTTATAAAAAAGGAATTAAACAATTGTAATAATAAATATGGTAAAAGAACTCTAAAAATTAAAACAGACTCTTCTTGCTCCAATTCATCAAAACCTGGGACCATTAATTTTATTAAAACAGGAGAAATTAAAAAAACCAATCCAATAATTACAATTCCCCAAATAAAAAACCTATTAATCACAACATTTAAGCCTTCAAAACCTAATCCTTCAGCTTTACTGTTTAGTTTATGATATTCTGGTAAAAAAATTTCTGCTAATTGTCCACTTTGGGTTAAAGACGTTACTAGGTAAACTAAACTTTGAGCAGCAAAATAAACCTCAATAGTACGGGAAGCTCCAAAAAGCCTAACGGTTATAATTGAACTTACAAGCCCAAGTATGGCTGAAACAAATTTTAATGAAAAAAGCTTTAGAATATCTTTCATTTAATGATTTAACCAATTAATTAAATACTCTTTATAAGATAAATTTGCCATATTTACTTCTAAACTTTTAAATTCAAAAGCATCTTTTGTGTGTAAATATTTAGTAATATGAACTCCTCTAGAATATTTACCTAAATCTCCGTAGGTATTCATATCTATTTTTATCTGTATAATTTTGCATGCAGATTCTACTAAAGCCGCATCAAATACAAAAGTTGTACCTAAATTTATTACATATTTTGCATATTTAATAATTAAATATTTATGCAACATATGTGCTTTACTAAAAACTTCTAAACCATCGGTAATTTTATTTCCAACTCCAACCTTAACATTTTGTATTTCTTGTAAAGCCAAAACATCTTTATATGGAGCCAAAGGATATGGCCTAATGTAGAGTTGAACATCTTCTCTTTGAAGCTTTAAAGCTAAATCTTTAACAAAACGTAATTCTTCAGAAAAGGCAAAATAACTAGAAGACGTACACATAGGATAAATTGCTACATCATTATTTTTTAGAAACAAAATATCTTCTAATTCTTCTTTGTTTAGGATTTTTTCATCATAATTCTTGTTATATTCTTCAATATATCTAAATTTTAGAGGTTTGCCTTTAATTGTATTTTTATAAAATTGATATTGTTTTAGTTCTTGTTCTAAAGACTTGTTCCAAGTTTCTACTACAAATGGATTTATTAAGATTGGTTCTTTTGCTGGGTGATCCCAACTCTCAATAATAAGATGTGTTTTATCTTCAAAAGGTGTAATTAAATAAGGATTGAAAATTTTTGTAACTACATAAACTTTGTCAAAATTTATTGGAAAAGTTTTAATTAAAGAAAGTTTATAAAGTAGTTGTATAATTTTACTATACATCTTATTTACTTCACTATTCTTCAAGTTAAATAACTTAAAAGAATTTGATACTTTTTGCTTAAGTCCAGAGAATTTAATTTTCTTTCGTTGTTTGTAAAATTCGGAAAAATTTTCATTTACGCACAATAATTTAAACCAATCTGTAAAATGAACCCCTATTCTACTTGTATAATCAGTAATTAATAATATTTTGTCCTCTTCAATAACAAATTCTTCTTTTATTATTGGATAATATTTTTTGTTGGTTATTATATAAACATCATAATCATTACTGTTATAACTTTTAAACAACGGTAATATATCATATAGTCCAAATGAATGGGCACAGTAAAATGCTATTTTAGTTTTCATCTTTTTGCCTAAAGATTATTTCTGCATTTTGCCAATCCTCTAAAGTATCAATATTTACATTATCCTTTGTTGGGTTAACAAAGTACCCTATTTTATCTCCATATAAGGAATTTTGATTAAGTATAACCTCTGTTTTAGTTAAATAAACACTGCCATCTCGATAATATGCATTTGGTAAATCTTGTCTTCTACTTATAATATTTTTTTCCCCTGTAGAGATTGATAAATTTCCGTGTACATTTTCTTTAAAAGTCCAATGCGGATTTAAGTGATGAGGAACATCTAAAACTGATATTAAAGAATCTAAATCAGATTCTATAAATTTTCCTAAACAGTTATTAAGAAAATCTAAAGTTCTAATTGGGGATGTAACCTGTAATAAACAAACAGCATCAAATTCTATACCTAAGTTTTTATAAAAATTTAAAGCATGTTTAATTACGGGAAGTGTTGGACTTGTGTCTTGAGCTAAATTATCTGGCCTCATAAAAGGGACTTCAACACCTACTAATTTTGATATTTCAGCAATATTAGCATCATCTGTACTAACAATTACCCTATTAAGATATTTAGATTTTAAAGCGATTTCTGAAGTATATTGAATAAGTGGCTTTCCATTTAACTTTTTTATGTTTTTATTTGGAACACCTTTAGACCCACCTCTTGCTGGAATTATTCCTAAAATTTTTGGGATAGTTTTCATAAAATTAGTATTGTAAAATTTTAGAATAAGGTAAATCTATCCTCCCTAAAATATCTGCAATAATTTCACCTGAATTTCCTTTACCATACAAATAGTCCTTTCCTGGTCTTTCTGAATTTACAAATTTTAAAACAGCTTCTTTAATTTCTTCTTTCTTATAATCTACATCGATAACATTTTTACCTCTATCTCTGCCATCTTGTCTTTTACCAATATTAACGGCCTTAACACCCAAAAATGCACATTCTCTAATACCAGCACTAGAATTCCCAATGAGACATATTGAATTATTCAATAACATAAGAAAATCCTTTGGAACCATATTTTTGAAAAAATGAACATGATTCAAATCATATTCTTCTCTATAATGTCTAATCCCAGAAGAAGTGCCATCAGACCCGGCATCTACATTAGGCCAAAACCACAATGTTGGAATTTTTAGTTCTCTTATAACGTCCAAGGTCTCACTAATATGTTTTCTTGCATTTTTATATTCATTTGTTTCTGGATGCTGCATAACAATTAGGTATCCTTTAGAAATATCTAAATCTGAACCAACGCCACCATATCTAGCTATAGGATCAAAATCTAACTTTGTATTTATTTCTATTTTAGATGCCAAGTCTAAAGATGGGCAACCTGTATTAAATACAAATTTTGGATTCTCACCCATTTTTATCACTCTTTCTTCAGCTTTTTCGGATGACACCAAGTGAATATCTGCTAATTTTGTATTTGCATGCCTTACTTTTTCATCAATATTACCTGTAATTTCACCGCCTTGAAGATGAATTAAAGGTATGTTTTGATAAGAAGCTGCAATAGAAGTTCCTAATGTTTCGTATCTATCAGCAATTGTCAAGACAGCATCTGGCTTTAAATTATAAAATACATTAGACAATTCCATAATTGCCATGCTTGTTGTTTTAGCCATTGCAGTTTCATTCTCTACTTCTAAAACATTATAAACTTTTGCATCAATTTTAAAGCCATCATCTTCCATAACTTTAATAGCATTTCCATAACGTTTGATTAATGCTGAACCAGCTACAACTAACTGTAATTCTAAATCTTTATGTTTTATAATAGACGCTAATACGGTTTTTACCCTACTATAAGATGGCCTTGCTGTTACAACAACACATATTTTTCTTTTAGTTTGCATTAGTTTATTAGATTATTTTTCTGAATGAAGTCCCACTTTTTTAAGTCTATATTTAGTTTCTTGCCAATTATAGATTCAAATTCCTTTGCTGTAATACCCATATTTGCCGGTTTCTTTGCTTCTAAATCATCAAAAGTAATAACATTGCCAGCCTTTAGGTCTTTATTAACAGCTAATGATTTTTCAAAAATTGATTTTAACTCGTTAAATTTGGAATTATCTAATTTAAAATTTGAAGAACTCTTTAAATCATTAGAGATTTGAGAAACACCTTTAGTTAATTTTTTAATTTCTGAAATTGTTAATGACGATTTTGCGTCCGGACCAAACATTTGCTTATCAAAAACTACATGAAACTCTAATAGAGACGCACCTAAAGTGGTTGCTGCCAAACAAGAGTAAATATCTCCACTGTGATCAGAAAACCCAATTGGGACATTATATTTATTGATAAAATCAGGTATTAAATTAAGTCCCCATTCTCCTGAAATTGATGGGTAACTCGTAGTACATTGAAATAAAGACAAGTCATTACCTCTTTCTTTTATGAAATCTACAGTTTTATCCAACTCATCATAAGAACTCATTCCTGAAGATAAAAGTATTGGTTTATTTGTTTTACTTATTTTTTCTAACATTAAGTAATTACTTACTTCTCCAGAACCAATTTTATACCTTTGTACTCCAATTTGTTCAAGTAAATCAACCGCTTTATTACTAAATGGAGAAGAAATAAACTCGAGGTTTTTATCTTCACAATGTTGCTTTAGACCAGCCCATTGTTCTATTGTAAATTCCATTCGCTTCCAGTAGTCAAATCTTGTTTTATCTTCGTAACTAAACTTTACCCTAAAATTTTCAAATTCAGAACTTTCTGCTTCAGCAACATGTGTTTGGAATTTTACTGCTGTAATTCCTGTTTCAGCTAAAGCATCGATGTAAGAATGCGCTATTCCTAAACTTCCTTCATGTGCTTGACCAATTTCTGCAATTATATCCATTTATTATTTATTAATACCGCAAAAGTCTAATATCACTTTTCCTTGGTTAATAATAAGGTTTTTAAATTCATTATGAGCAACTAGAAATACTATTATATCAGATTTTTCAACAGCTTCTTTATAATCAGTTAATTTAAACACATTATGTTCTTCAATATTTGGCTCAACAATAAAATATTCTCCGTTATTATCGTTTTGTAAAACTTTATTAACAATATATTTTGCAGGAGATTCTCTTAAATCATCAATATTTGGTTTAAATGCTAATCCCATTAATGCTATTTTTGGTTTTCTTCCATGGCTTAATTCAAACTTTAATTTTTCTGTTTGAATTTTTTCTGCACACCAAAACGATTTATAATTATTAACCTCTCTTGCGGTTCCTATTATTTTAGATTCCATTGGATAATCTGAAACAATAAAATATGGGTCTACTGCTATACAATGACCTCCAACACCACAACCAGGTTGTAATATATTTACTCTTGGATGTTTGTTTGCTAAATTAATTAACTCCCAAACGTTTATATCTGCTTTATCACAAATTAAAGAAAGTTCATTAGCAAATGCAATTTGTACGTCTCTAGATGAATTTTCTGTTAGTTTACACATTTCTGCTGTTCTAGCATTTGTAGCGTGTAATTCTCCTTTTACAAATTGTTTATAAAAATTTAATGCTTTTTCGGTAGATTTTTCATCTACACCACCAATAACTCTATCATTATGAACTAATTCATGCATTACGTTTCCTGGCAAAACTCTTTCAGGACAATAAGCTATGTTTAGTTTTCCTTTTAATTCTGGTCTTTCTCCATAAATTAAATTCATCATTTTTTCTGTAGTACCAATTGGTGAAGTTGATTCTATTATATATAAGTCATCTTCTTTCAATAATGACAAAATATTTCTAGTAGCAGATTCAACATAAGATATATCTGGCTCATGATTTCCTTTAAAAGGAGTAGGAACAACTACTAAATAAGTTTCTGCTTCAACAGGTTTAATGTCTGCTTTTAAGAAACCATTCTTAACAGATTCTTCTACTGCAATATCTAAACTTGGTTCGACAATATGTATTTTACCTTTGTTAATTGTATCAACTACATGTTGATTAACATCTACTCCGTGAACTTGAATTCCATTTTGTGCTATTAATGCAGATGTTGGCAACCCAATGTATCCTAAACCAATAGTAACTACTTTTACTTTACTCATTTTATTATAAATTTGAAATAAATTCAATTATTCTTTGACATGCTTTACCATCTCCATAAGGATTGTGTAAAGAACTCATTGATTTATATTTATCTGAATTATCTAATAACTCTTGTGTTTCTTTAATGATTTTACTTGTGTTAGTTCCCACTAAAATAACGGTACCTGCCTCAACTGCTTCTGGTCTTTCTGTAGTATCTCTCATTACTAATACAGGTTTCCCTAAACTTGGAGCTTCTTCTTGAACACCTCCGCTATCAGTAATTATTAAATATGATTTGTTCATTAACCAAACAAACGATGGGTATGAAAGAGGCTTCACCAAATGAATATTTTTTATATCGGCTAAAAGCTCGTTTACTGGCTTTAAAACATTAGGATTTAAATGAACTGGATAAATAATTTCAACATCAGGGTTCTGAAGTGCAATTTCTTTTAAAGCCGCACAAATATTAATAAAACCTTGACCATGATTTTCTCTCCTATGACCTGTTACTAATATAATACGCTTATCAAAATCTATTTTACTTTTAAGACTTGTAACATCTTCATTTTCTAAATCTTCTACCCTACTAGAACTTTCAAGCAAAGCGTCTATTACAGTATTTCCAGTAACTAAAATACTTTCTTTTGTTATATTTTCTTTAAGTAAATTTTCTTGAGACTTTATTGTTGGCGCAAAGTGATAAGTTGCAACTCTACCTGCAACTTGCCTATTCATTTCTTCAGGAAAAGGAGATAGCATATTATTGGTTCTTAAACCTGCTTCTACATGACAAACCTTTGCTCCTGAATAAAAACCAGCAATACTTGCAGCCATTGTTGTTGTTGTATCTCCATGCACATAAACAAAATCAGGTTTAAAAGACTCTAGTATTGGCTTTAAACCTGCTATAACTTCACCTGTTAGATTATAAAGGTTTTGATTTGGTTTCATTAAACTTAAATCATAATCCGGTGTAATATCGAAGAAGTTAAGAACTTGATCTAACATTTCTCTATGCTGTCCAGTTACACAAACTTTGGTTTCAAACCTTTCATCTTGTAAAAATTGGTTTACAAGTGGTGCCATTTTGATTGCTTCTGGCCTTGTCCCAAAAATAATTAAATTTTTCTTTTTCATAAAGTTTTTTATTTTCCGATTTGGAAATATTCAAATCCTTTTTCTTCTAATTTTAAAGAATTGTATTGATTTCTACCATCAAATATAATTGGTGAATTTAATTGAAACTTCAACTCTTCGAAGTCTGGAGATCTGAATTCTTTCCATTCAGTCAACAAGATTAATGCATCTGCCCCCTTTAAGACATCGTATTTTGATTTAAAATACTCAATATTTACTACATCTTTTAAATAAAATTCTTTTGCTTCTTCTATAGCTTTTGGATCGTAAGCTTTAATTTTCGCCCCTCTCTTAACTAATTCCTTTACAACATAGATTGCCGGAGCTTCCCTCATATCATCAGTTCCAGGCTTAAAAGCTAAACCCCACAAAGCAAAAGTTTTACCTTCTAAATTATTTCCAAACCTTTTAATAACTTTATTAGCTATAACCAGTTTTTGAGCATCATTAACATTTTCCACTGAAGTAATCAAACTTGCTTTATAACCATTCTCTTCTGCTATTTTCTTTAAAGCTTTTACATCTTTAGGAAAACAAGAACCTCCGTAACCAGCTCCAGGATAAATAAAACTATATCCTATTCTTTTATCTGAACCTATTCCAATTCTAACTTGATTTGCATCGGCACCAACTCTTTCACAAATATTCGCAATTTCATTCATAAATGAAATTTTAGTCGCTAACATTGCGTTTGCTGCGTATTTTGTCATTTCTGCAGAACGAATATCCATTGTAATAAAACGATCATGTGTTCTGAAAAATGGAGAATATAGTTGCTTCATTTTATCAAAAGCATAATCAGAATCAGCACCAATAACAACTCTATCTGGCTTCATAAAATCATCAATAGCAGCACCTTCCTTTAAAAATTCTGGATTTGAAACTACATCAAATTCCAAATTAGCTCCCCTAATATCTAATTCTTTTTGAATTGTAGCTTTAACTTTATCTGCAGTGCCAATTGGTACTGTAGATTTATCTACAACTATTAATCTTTTTTCCATCGTTACACCAATAGATTTAGCAACAGCTAAAACATATTGCAAATCTGCTGACCCATCATCTCCCATAGGTGTTCCAACTGCAATAAAAACTATTTCAGCATCACTTATTGCTAATGATAAATCTGTTGTAAAAAAAAGATTATTACTTTTTATGTTTTTTAAAACCATTTGTTCTAAACCTGGTTCAAAAATTGGTATAACACCATTATTCAACTTTTCTATTTTACCAGGATCTATATCAACACAGGTTATTTTGTTTCCCATTTCTGCAAAACAAGTCCCTGACACTAAACCAACGTAGCCAGAACCAATAACTGCTATATTCATTATTTATCTTTTGTTTTTAAATTTTCTTTTTCTTGAACCTCTTTTCTTAAACCGCTACTTGAAAAACGGTGTTCTCTTTTATTGAAATACAACTCTATTCCTTTTTCTTCACAATATTGCCTTCCTGTAAATTTCCTACTTGCATATTCTTCGCCAATTATTCGAACATCTATTTTGTATGAACGAAGAACATCTTCTAAATCTAGCTCTGTTGAATATGGAACAATTTCATCAACATATTTACATCCTTTCAACTGAATATATCTTTCTACTATTGACTGAACTGGTCTATTTTTTTCAGGTCGATCTAATGTGGGATCTGTTTGAATTCCACAAATTAAATAATCACACTGTCTTTTTGAGTCTTCTAACATTTTAACATGACCAGCGTGAAACAAATCGAAAGCACTAAATGTAATCCCTATTCTCATAAATTAATTTTCTAATAGCCAAGAAGACGATTGGATTTTATTACCCAAACCATCTATTAAACGAATATCAAGTTCTTTACAAATTGGAGCTTCTGGAATTGATTTATTATTCTGATCTCCCCCATTTGCAAATCCTAAATTATATGCTTCGCTATAAAGTTCATTAATATACTTAATGGTATCGCAAACTGTTCTATCTTTATCTATTGAAAGAATCGCTTTATCAACAGCTTTTATATTTTGAACAATAAACAAACGTTCCTCTTCTTTTTGAAATTCTTTAGACCCTTTTAACTCTCTTTGAAAATCATTATTAACAATAACAATTAACTTATCTGCAATATCTTTTGCTTTGTTAAAGTACTCTAAATGCCCCTTATGTATTGGATTAAAGTATCCTGAAACAATAATTGCATTTTTTTTCATTACTACCTCTTTCTTTTTTTTTACAAAGATAGTTTTTTTTATCCTTTTAAGAAAGGGTGAATCTCTCCATATTTAATTATTTCAGAATTTCGAATATCATGAACAATATTAATTGAAGACCTTACATCTTGTAAACCAAACCCTTTTCCAACCAAAATTTCTTTATAACTTTTGGTATGTAATTCTGTAAATCCATGACTAAATTCTAATTCTTCACCATCTATAGTTATTGATCTGTAAGTTTTTTGACCGATTTCGCGAATTGATTTTGGGACATCATTTTCATCTATCGATAAATACCACCTAACTCTAGCGTTCTCAAACTCTAAAAATCCTGAAGCTTTATTTTTATCTCTTAGATGAACGATATTTTCTTGAATCTCTCCAAAAACCCAAGCTAGCATATCATAAAAATGCACTCCAATATTTGTAGCAATTCCTCCTGATTTACTCTCATCTCCTTTCCAAGAAACATCGTACCATCTACCCCTAGATGTTATATAAGTTAAGTCTATATCATATTTTTCTTGTTTATCTTCAGCATCTATTTTTTGTTTTAATTTTATAATACTTTCATGCAGCCTTAACTGTAATATTGTATTAATTTTTTTACCAGATTCTTGTTCAATCGCAGACAAAGCTTCTAAATTCCATGGATTTAATACAATTGGTTTTTCACAAATTGCATCTGCACCTCTTCTTAAAGCCATTCTAATATGTGAATCATGCAAGTAATTTGGTGTACATATACTTACATAATCTAAAGGAATATTCTTCCTTTTTAATTTCTCAACATGTCTATCAAACCTTTCAAATTCAACAAAGAAATCTGTGTTAGGAAAATAACTATCCATAACACCTACACTATCAAACTTATCTAGCGCAACTATAAGATTGTTATTCGTGTCTTTTATTGCTTTTAAATGTCTTGGTGCAATATACCCTGCCGCACCTAATAAAGCGAAGTTTTTCATTTTTATAATGCTTTATCTATTATTTTTGATGATAAAAAACTTTTCACATCATAAATAATAGATTTGTCTTTTTTTAATAATTCAAAATCTAATTCTAAAAATTCTTTGTGGGCAACTGTTAAAATAATTGCATCAAACTTATTATTTGGCAAAGTTTTTTTAGAGACAAGATTATATTCTTTTTTTACATCTTTAGGATTTGCGTTTGGATCGAAAATTGTAACTTTAATTCCATAATCCTCTAACTCCCTAACAACATCTACTGATTTAGTATTTCTAACATCTGGACAATTTTCCTTAAAAGTTATTCCTAAAACCAAGATATTAGAGCCTTTTATAACTACATCTTTTTGAAGCATTAGCTTAACGACCTCTGAAGCAACATATACCCCCATACTATCGTTCATCTTTCTACCGGCTAAAATTATTTCTGGATGATACCCAAATTCTTGTGCTTTTTGCGCCAAATAATAAGGATCTACACCTATACAATGTCCACCTACTAATCCAGGCTTAAATGACAGAAAGTTCCATTTTGTACCTGCAGCAGCTAAAACATCTTGAGTATTAATTCCCATTAGATTAAATATTTTTGCCAACTCATTTATAAAAGCTATATTGATGTCTCTTTGAGAGTTTTCAATAACTTTTGCAGCTTCAGCGACCTTTATAGACTGAGCCAGATATGTTCCAGCAGTTATAACTGACTTATATAACTCATCAATTTTTTTACCAATTTCAGGGGTGGAGCCAGAGGTTACTTTTAAAATTTTTTCAACTGTATGTTCTTTATCGCCCGGGTTTATTCTTTCTGGAGAATAGCCTGCATAAAAATCTTTATTAAACTTTAATCCAGATTTTTTTTCCAAAACAGGAATACACTCCTCTTCTGTGGCTCCAGGATATACAGTAGATTCATATACAACAACATCATTTTTCTTAAGAGCCTCTCCAACAATTTCACTTGCTTTTAATAGAGGTGACAAAACTGGCTTATTATTTTTATCAACTGGAGTTGGAACAGTAACTATAAAGTAATTACAATCCTTAATATTATTTACAGAAGTGGAACAAAAAAGACCAACATCATTAGATGGCTTATCAACAAGAACTTCCTTTAATAGTTTATCTGAAATTTCTAAAGTTGTATCATTTCCTCTTTTTAATTCAGAAACTCTTTCCTCATTAATATCAAAACCAACAACTGAATATTTAGTCGCAAATAACCTTGCTAAAGGCAACCCCACATAACCTAATCCTATAATAGCAATCTTTCTTTTATTCATATTTTTATAAATTACTCCAATACCATTTTACAGCTTCGTTTAATCCTTTTTGCAAAGAAAACTCCGGATTATATTTTAATAATTTTTTAGCTTTAGCTATACTTGCATGAGAATGCGGTATGTCCCCCTGTCTTTTAGATCCGTAAACAACATCAACATTCTTAATTTTTGGATTATACTCTAATAATATATCTTTTAAATAATTCATTAAATCATTTAACGTGTTTCTATCTCCGTAAGCCACATTATAAACGGTATTTACGGCTTTTTTATCAGCAACAATACTTAAAAGATTTGCTTGTATTACATTATCAATGTAAGTGAAATCTCTAGAATAACTACCATCTCCATTTATTACTGGTGAATCTAAATTCATTAATTGAGCAACAAATTTAGGGATCACAGCTGCATAAGCCCCCTTAGGATCTTGCTTTCTTCCAAAAACATTAAAATATCGCAAACCAATAGTTTCTAAACCATACGTTTTTGAAAAAACATCTGCATATAATTCATTTACATATTTGGTAACTGCATATGGAGAGAGTGGCCTTCCTATTTTATCTTCTATTTTAGGTAAATCTTCAGAATCCCCATAGGTTGATGAACTTGCAGCATATACAAAACGCTTAACATCGTTATCTCTAGAAGCTACCAACATATTTAAAAACCCATTAATATTTACATCGTTAGAGGCTACAGGATCTTTAATTGATCTAGGTACAGAACCAAGTGCAGCTTGATGTAAAACATAATCAGCGCCTTTAGTTGCTTTTAAACAATCTTCTAAATTTCTAATATCTCCTTCTATTAAAATAAAACTTGAATTATTAATTACCTCAGAGAGGTTTTCTCTTTTTCCAGTTGAAAAATTATCAAGACAGACTACAGTATTATTCCTCCTTAATAATTCTTCACATAAATTAGAACCTATAAAACCTGCACCACCTGTAACAAGGATCTTTTTTTGAGAAAGGTTTATATTCATTTTTTTAATTATATATTAAAACTTAAAAGCAATTACTCTATTCTTCTTAATACATTGCCTTCTAACTTATACTCCTGCTTACTTTCCTTACATATAGCTACGTTATTTTCATTAAAGTCTAATTTATGACCATATTCACCAACCCAACCTATTTGTTTTGATGGATTTCCAACAACTAGCGCGTAATTAGGCACTTCCTTTGTAACTACACTTCCTGCTCCAATAAATGAATACTCACCAATTGTATTTCCACAAACAATTGTCGCGTTCGCACCAATGGTAGCTCCCTTTTTAACAATTGTTTTTAAATATTGATTTTTCCTAATTATAGCACTTCTCGGATTAACTACGTTTGTAAACACCATAGACGGCCCAAGAAAGACATCATCTTCGCAAATTACACCTGTATATATAGAAACGTTATTTTGCACTTTCACATTGTTTCCCAAAACAACTTCTGGAGAAACAACTACATTCTGACCGATATTACAACTTTCACCTATAATACAATTAGACATTATATGAGAAAAGTGCCAAATTTTAGTTCCACTACCAATTTTACAATCATCATCAATAATTGCTGTTTTATGTGAAAAATAATTACTTTCTTTCATTATACAACTTTTCAAAACCCAAAGTTAACTTAAATTATTACCTCTGTAAAAATCAAATTTACAAAAACCAATTATTCTTAAGTATATAAAAACAAAAAACCTCAACATTTCTGTTGAGGTTTTACTTGGTGGGCAATGAGGGATTCGAACCCCCGACCCCCTCGGTGTAAACGAGGTGCTCTGAACCAACTGAGCTAATTGCCCTTAGCGGGTGCAAATATAACACAGAATTTAATATCTCCAAAATAAAAATGACTTTTATTTTAAATTATTTCTGCAACTACAAATGTACTTCCTCCAACATAAATTATATCTTGTTGATTTGCATTGTTTAACGCATCAAAATATGCTTTTTCTACTGATGAATATTTTTTTCCAAATAAGTTAAAATCTTTTGCTTTTTCTTGTAAAACTTCTTCAGAAAGCCCTCTTGGGATGTTTGGCTTACAAAAATAATAAATTGCATCTTTGGGAAATAAAGGAAATATTTCTTCTACTTTTTTATCTGACACTACTCCTAAAACAATATGAAGTTTTTCATATTTTTCTTTTTTAAGCTGATTTAAAACAATTTGTAAACCTTCTTTATTATGTGCTGTATCGCAAATTACTTTGGGATGGTCTTGTAAAATCTGCCATCTTCCTTTTAAATTAGTATTCTCTACAACATTTAGTAATCCGTTTTTGATGTTTTCTTCGGAAATTACAAAATCTTTTAGTTGTTGAATTGCAACAACAGCAGTTTTTGTGTTTTTCTGTTGATAATCACCTAATAAATCAGTTTTGTAAGATTCTTTATTATCAGAACCAAAAAAAATATCAGAACTTGTTTCTTTTGTTTTTTTCAAAAAAACTTGTTTTACTTCTTCTTGTTCTTCTCCAATTACAACTGGAATATTGTTTTTTATAATTCCGGCTTTTTCAAATGCTATTTCAGGTAATGTTTCCCCTAAAAACTGCGTATGATCTAAACCTATATTTGTAATTACAGAAACTTCTGGAGTAATTAAGTTTGTGGAATCTAATCGACCTCCTAAACCAACTTCTATAATTGCAATATCTACTTTTTCTTTAGCGAAATAATCAAAAGCTAAACCAACTGTCATTTCAAAAAAAGACAATTTTTGTTTTTCTAAAAAGATTTTGTTTTTATTAATGAATGAGGAAACTTTTCGCTTCGGAATTTCTTTTCCGTTAATTCGTATTCTTTCTGTAAAATTTTTTAAATGTGGAGAAGTATGTAAGCCGACTTTATAGCCTGCTTCTTGTAAAATAGAAGCCAACATGTGGCTTGTAGAACCTTTTCCATTGGTCCCTCCAACATGAATGGTTTTAAACTTTTTTTCTGGAAAATTTAATTCTTTGGAAAACTCTAAAATATTGGTTAAGTCTTTTTTAAATGCAGTTCTTCCTTCTCTTTGATACATCGGAAGTTGTGCAAACATCCAATCTAAAGTTTCTTTGTAAGTCATAAAATACTTAGAAAAACAGCCTATTTATCTTTCTTTTTCAAGTTTTCTTTTTCTTGAACTTCTTTACGTAATGAAGTACTCGAAAAACGATGTTCTCTTTTATTGAAATACAAATCTATACCTTTTTCTTCGCAATATTTTCTACCAGTAAATTGCTTACTTGCATATTCCTCTCCAATAATCCTTACATCAACCTTAAAAGAACGTAAAACATCTTCTAAATCTTGTTCTGTTGCATAAGGCACAATTTCATCTACAAATTTACACCCCTTTAATTGAATATAACGTTCAACCACAGACTGAACTGGTCTATTCTTTTCTGGCCTGTCTAATGTAGGGTCTGTCTGCAACCCACAAATTAAGTAATCGCATTGACGTTTTGCGTCTTCTAACATTGTAATATGACCTGCATGTAATAAATCGAATGAACTAAAAGTAATTCCTATTTTCATATATAAATTTTTAAAATTATATTTTTGATATTGTAAAAGCTAAAAATAATGAAATTAAACATTATTTAGACAAAGAAAACTTATAAATAATAGTTCCTGTTTGTTTTGAAGGCGCTTTAGAGTCTGAATTCCATTTTGTTTTTAAAGCAGCTTCTTTTGCTGGTTTTAACAAACAAACAGCTGTATTAGTAGAACCTTTTACCCCAGGAATTGCACGAATTACTTTTCCATTTTTGTCTACAGTAATTCTTACAACCACTATACCTTCTTCTTGACAATCTGGTTGTTCTTTTGGTTTTGATAATGCTTTTCTTCCTGCTAAATTATAATTTCCACCTGAACCACTTCCTGTGTTTACATAGTATTTAGAGGAAGTTGGGTCTCCACCTTCTTTACCCTTTACGCCTTCAATATTATCATCTCCTTCGCCTTTTGGTTCTCCATCCGAAGAATTTCCATTTAATAATTTATTTAACGCATCTTGATTTTCCTTCGATGGTTTTAACTTTGGTTTTTCTTTGGGCTTTACTTCTTTTTTAACAACTTCTTTTATTGGTTCTTTCTTCTTTTCTTTTACTTTTTCTACAACAGGAACATCTTCTGTGGTATCTTCTGTAATAATTTCTTCTTTAATTATTTCTTTCGGAGTTTCCTTTACTTCTTCTACAACCTCTTCTTTTTTCTCGACAACTTTTGGTGCTGTTTTTTTTGAATTTACAACAGGTTCTCCCATTCCAACATTAGAATCGCCAAAATTTATTGCCAAACCATATTCTTCTGGCGGATCTAAATATTGCATTCCATAATTAAAAATTGCAAATACCAACAACATTAAAATTATTGCTGTTATTATTGCTGATTTACGTTTATGTCTTGTTTCTAATATTTTCATTCTCTTTTATAAAGAATTATTGTCTTGTTTAGTTTACACCATTTTTATTAAACAGGCAATTGCGTTAGGGATTGAATGGCATGTTTGAGCTCTTTTTTGTTTTTCTCAAAAAAAGCGAGTAATGAAAGCCCGTTAAAACGCCCAAAAAATTATTTACCTCCTTTTACGGCTAAAATCATTTTTAATTTGTTCTTATTTGCGATATCTATTACTTTCATTACATTTTTATAAGGCACATCTTTATCACCTCTAATTACAATCGTTTTCTTTTTATCTGTACCCACTTTATTTAAAATCGCACTTTCTAATTCTGATGAACTTACCTTTGTTTTATCGATATAAAACAACGATTTATTAGTAATTGTTACAGCCACAGAAGTATTATTTTCTGTTTTTCCTCCTGCTTTTGGTAGCAAAACGTCAATGGCACTTACTGTTACCAAAGTGGATGTTAACATAAAAAATATCAATAATAAGAAAACAATATCTGTCATGGACGACATATTGAATGTTGGATCTACTTTATTTCTTCCGCGTAAATTCATACTTCGTATTCAAAATTTAAAATTCAATATTTAAGATTTAGGATTCGGCTGGAAACTTTGAATTCTAAACTTTAAACCTTAAACTTATTTATACAGGTTCGTTTAACAAATCTAAAAACTCTACAGATTTTGCTTCCATTTGATAGACTACTTTATCTGTTCTAACTACTAAATGATTGTAGGTTATATAGGCAATAATTCCGACAATTAAACCTCCAACAGTTGTTGTCATTGCTGTGTATAATCCGTCTGAAAGCATTTTTATATCTATTTGTCCACCAGCATTTGCGATTTCGTGAATTGCAACAATCATTCCAATTACGGTTCCTAAAAACCCTATCATTGGTGCTGCACCAGCAATTGTTGCCAAAACACTTACGTTTTTTTCTAGCTGATAAACTTCTAATTTACCTGCTGTTTCAATGGCTGTACTTATATCATTTAATGGTTTCCCTATTCTTGAGATTCCTTTTCCAATTAACCTTGCAGTTGGTGTGTTTTTACTTTTACACAATGCATCTGCAGATTCTAATTTTCCATTAGAAACATAATCTTTAATCTGATTCATAAAGTTTTTATCGACTTTCGAAGCGGCTTTGATTGCAAAAAATCGTTCGAAATAAATATAAATAGCGACTGCTAATAAAACAAAAAGTATGGCGATTATTATTTGCCCTCCTAAACCACCATCCATAATTAATTTGTAGATGGATAATGTTTTTTCTTCAGAAACTGTTTCTTCTAACAATTCTTTATTTTCTTGAAAAAATGATAACATGAATATTTTTTTATGTTCTTTATATTAACGAGGAATCTTTTTTAAAATTGTTTCATTTTACGAATCAATTTATATCACATAAAAAATGTCATTTCAAAAGAAAGATGAAATGACATTTTTAAATTTATTTTTATCTAATTAAAATAGTGTTCTTGTAATCATAAACGTTGCAGAACCAACAACAAAACCGATTAAAGCCAGCCAAGATATTTTTTTGAAATACCAGAAGAAATCTATTTTTTCCATTCCCATTGCTACAACACCAGCAGCAGAACCAATAATTAACATAGAACCTCCTGTTCCAGCAGAAAATGCAATAAAATGCCATAATTCGTTGTCAATTGGTTCAGAAAACATTCCTAAACTCGCTGCAACTAAAGGCACATTATCTATTACAGCAGAACCAACTCCTAATAACATAACTACTAAATCTGATACTCCAGCAGTTCCTGCAGTATGCATTTCTGTACCCATCATTGGTATTGTTTCTTGTAAAGTAGATGCAAAATTGAATAAAATTCCTAATGATTCTAATGCAGCAACTGCCATTAAAATTCCCAAGAAGAATAAAATACTTGGCATTTCAATTTTAGATAATGATGCATGTACAGGACTGTGATGTGCTCCCAAAGCATGCTCTTCTGCTTCTTCTCCTTCTACACTTGAAATTGAGAATTTAGAGTTACTATAAATCTCTGCAAATGTTGCTACAACTGCTAAAGATAACATCATACCAACATAAGGTGGTAAATGTGTAATTGTTTTAAATATTGGTACAAAAACAATAGCTCCTAAACCTAAATATAACATTCTTCCACTATGTGGACTTTTTGGCTTATCTGCCTCTTCTTCAAAATCTATTTCTCCTTTAAAAGCTGGTAAGAAAGAAGCAATAAATGCTGGAACTATCATACATAATAAAGAAGGTAGTAATAAATACTCTATCAATTTTAAAGTAGTTACTTTTTTACCAATCCAAAGCATTGTTGTAGTAACGTCTCCAATTGGCGACCAAGCTCCACCTGCGTTTGCGGCGATAATAATTAAACCTGCAAACCAGATTCTTTCGTCTCTATTTTTAACAATTTTCTGAAGTATAGAAATTAATACAATTGTTGCTGTTAAATTATCTATAATTGCTGATAAAATAAAAGCCAAGATTGAAAAAATCCATAAGATTTTTGTCTTCTTTTTTGTTTTTATAAAGCTTTTAATGGTTGAAAAACCATCGAAATAATCAATAATTTCTACAATTGTCATTGCTCCTAATAAGAACACTAATATCTCTGCAGTTTTCCCAAGATGATGCAATAAAGTTTCTTCAACTAAATGCAATTTATCATCATGAACCATACTGCCAAAACCTTCTACTAAAGCATGTTTACTGGAATCGAACCAAGTTGTAAAATTATCTACACCAAGTGCAACCAAAGCCCAACAAACAGCCATCATAATTAAGGCCGGTATTAACTTATCTAATTTTATGTTGTGCTCTAATGTAATGGCTAAATACCCCATTACGAATACGATTATAATTATTGATTCCATACTTTTAATTTAGTTTATATTAATTGTTTTAATGCTATTTCGAATGCTGTTGAGCATATATTTGTTTTTGATGCACTTTTGGCGAATGTCTTTTGCAGGGCTTTTTTAATGATATTCGATGTATCATCAAAAATTGCTTTGTCTTGCATTGGTAATGTCACTCTTGCTTCCATTAAATATGCAAAAACCCTGGCAATTCCACAGTTGGATATAAAATCTGGTAACAAACTTAAATGACTATCTGTATATTCCATAATTGGCCCAAAGAAAATTTCTTTATCTGCAAAAGGCACATTTGCTCCTGGAGAAATTACTTCCAATCCAGTATCTATCATTTGTTGCACCTGATTTTGAGAAACCAATCTTGAAGCTGCAGCAGGAACAAAAATTTCTGCGGGCAAACTCCAAATCTTCTCATTTATTTCTTCAAAAGGAATCATATTTTTTGTTGACAACTGATTTCCATCTTTCGATAAAAACAATTCTGTCATCTCATTTTTAGTGAAACCTTTCTCATTAATTACTCCACCTTGTCTATCTATTATTCCAACAACTTTTGCGCCTAACTGCGTTAAATAATAAGCTGCTGCAGAACCTACATTTCCAAAACCTTGTACAATTGCACGTTTTCCTTCTATTCTACCACCATAAATATCATAATAATGTTTTACAGCTTCTGCCACTCCATAACCAGTTAACATATCTGCAACTGTATATTTTCTCGATAAATCTGGCGAATATTGTTTGTCTTCAATTACTTTAATAACTCCTAAACGTAATTGACCAATTCTATTAATTTTATCTGCTTCTGTTGGTTTAAAATGCCCATTAAAAATTCCTTCTTGCGGATGCCAAACACCACAATCTTCAGTAATTGGAATTACATCTTTATCTGCATCTACATTCAAGTCTCCTCCAGTTCCATAATAATGTTTTAAAAGCGGAGTAACAGCTTTGTACCAACGTTCTAAAACACCTCTTTTTCTTGGATCGTTTGGATCGAAATTAATACCCGATTTTGCACCACCAATTGCTGGCCCAGAAACTGTAAATTTCACTTCCATTGTTTTAGCCAAAGACATTACTTCGTTTTGGTCTAAACCTTTTCTCATTCTTGTTCCACCACCTGCAGCACCACCTCTTAATGAGTTTATAACCGTCCAACCTTCTGCATCCGTTTCTTGGTCTTTCCAATGAAAAACGATTTCTGGTTGTTTATTTTCGTATCTTTTTAATAATTCTTTCATTTTTAAATTTTGATGTTTTCAACTTAATTTCAATAATACTTTTTCAGCAATTTTCTACTTAATTTTAATATTAGAGAAGTTAAAGTTGATTCATTTTAAAAATTTATTTTGATTATTACTATACTACTACTTACAAACTTAATGTAAAAAAATGATTTTATAAATTTTTTAAACTAAAAACTATGGTGTAAAAATTACACCTGATGAATGATCTTTTTCAGCTCCAGTTACCGACTTTAAACAATTAACCTGATTATCAATCTTTAACAATCCCAAAAAAGCAAAAATTAAAGCTTCTTTAAAGTTGATTATTTGTTTTGAAGGCACAATTAATTCTGCCTTTTTCATTTGTTTTATTTTTGATATTAAATATTCATTAAAAGCGCCACCTCCAGTAACCAAAACTTTAGCATCTTTTGTAATCACTTTTGTGATAGCCCAAGCAATGTGATCTGTAAATGTTCTTAATAAATCTTCTGGTTTTCTTGTGGATGATTCTAATCTTGGAAAAATTTCTTTTTGAACCCATTCCAACCCTAAAGATTTTGGTGGTTTTTCTTTGTAAAATTCCAACATTCTTAAATCTGCTTCTAATTGCATTAAAAAAGTTCCATTAGAAGCTATTTTTCCTTTATCATCATAGTCAAAACCTAATTGTTGTGCGTATTTATTCAACACAATATTAACAGGACAAATATCGAAAGCAATTCTTTTATCATCTTGTTTGTAAGAGATATTTGCAAATCCTCCAAGGTTTAAGCAATAATCATATTCAGAAAACAATAACTCATCTCCTATAGGGACTAATGGCGCTCCTTGTCCACCTAATTTAACATCTTGTGTTCTAAAATCGTAAACTACTTTTTGTTTTGTAATTTTTGAAATTTCTTTACCAGAACCAACCTGTAATGTGATTCCTTTTTCTGGTTGATGCAAAATTGTATGCCCATGAGAAGCAATAAAATCTATATTTTCAATTTTAAAATTAGAAATGAAATTATTTATAATTCCACCTAAATACTTTCCGTAAACAATATCTAAATCTTCTAATTCTTTTTCTGAAGAATGTATTGCATTTTGCAAA
Source organism: Polaribacter pectinis (assembly GCF_014352875.1). Taxonomy (NCBI): domain Bacteria; kingdom Pseudomonadati; phylum Bacteroidota; class Flavobacteriia; order Flavobacteriales; family Flavobacteriaceae; genus Polaribacter; species Polaribacter pectinis. Next base: position 229,724 of record NZ_CP060695.1, on the reverse strand, counting down.
AATTGCTTCCATTCTAACGAATATGGAATTGTTGTAGCATGTAAAATCTCAAAATCGCTGTAATTATCCTTTTCAAACTTCACATAGACTAAATCCACTCCATCCAATGACGTTCCAGACATTACTCCTATTGAAAAAACCTCTTTTTTATTCATATCTGTAAAAATAATAAAAGTCTATTGAAAATATGTTACGAAATCGATATCTTTACACTCTTAAATTACGAATATAACAATATATATACAATGGATTTTAGTTTAACAGAAGAACATATAATGATTCGCGATGCTGCAAGAGATTTTGCACAAACAGAATTATTACCAGGAGTTATTGAAAGAGATAACAAGCAAGAATTTCCACAAGAATTAGTTAAAAAAATGGGAGATTTAGGCTTTTTAGGAATTATGGTAGATCCAAAATACGGAGGAAGTGGAATGGATGCCATTTCTTATGTATTAATTATGGAAGAACTTTCTAAAATTGATGCTTCTGCTTCAGTAATTGTTTCTGTAAACAATTCATTGGTTTGTTACGGATTAGAAGCTTACGCTTCCGAAGAACAAAAACAAAAATATTTAACAAAATTAGCAACAGGAGAATTTGTAGGTGCATTTTGTTTAAGTGAACCAGAAGCTGGTTCAGACGCTACTTCGCAAGCAACAACTGCAGAAGACAAAGGCGACCATTATGTAATTAACGGAACAAAAAACTGGATTACAAGTGGCGGAAGAGCAGATGTTTATTTAGTAATTGCGCAAACAGATAGAGCAAAAGGACACAGAGGAATTAATGCTTTTATTGTAGAAAAAGGAACAGAAGGTTTTCACGTTGGTCCTAAAGAAGACAAATTAGGAATTCGTGGTTCAGACACACACACTTTACAATTTAACGATGTAAAGGTGCCTAAAGAAAATAGAATTGGCGAAGATGGATTTGGTTTTAAATTCGCAATGAAAACACTTTCTGGTGGTAGAATTGGTATTGCAGCACAAGCTTTAGGAATCGCTGCTGGAGGTTATGAGTTGGCTTTAAAATATTCGAAAGAACGTAAAGCCTTTGGTACAGAAATTTGTAATCATCAAGCAATTGCTTTTAAATTGGCAGACATGTACACAGAAATTGAAGCTGCAAGAATGCTGGTAATGAAAGCTGCCTGGGACAAAGACCAAGGTAATAATTACGACATGTCTTCTGCTATGGCAAAATTATACGCATCTAAAGTTGCCATGGAACAAACTGTAGAAGCTGTTCAAATTCATGGTGGAAATGGTTTCGTAAAAGAATATCATGTAGAACGTCTAATGCGAGATGCAAAAATTACACAGATTTATGAAGGAACATCAGAGATTCAAAAAATCGTAATTTCGAGAGGCGTTATCAAAGGATAAACTACTCATTATATATAAGATATAAAAATCCATCTTTTTAAAAGGTGGATTTTTCTTTTGGGCGCAACCTTTCAGGTCAGGCTTTTCGCACTCGCTTTTTTTGTGAAATACAAAAAAGAGCTCAAACAATTGCTACAATCCTTTGCGCAGGCTTGTCTATTAGCTAATCTTCTAATTGGATGTCAAATAATTGCAAACCAGAAGAAGGTGCAATATTTCGCATAAACATTCTATCATTATCTTCTTTTAAAGAAGCTTCAATAAAGTTTAAATCGAAATTTCCTTTTCCGACTTCAAAAAAAGTAGCCATCATTAAACGAATCTGATATCTTAAAAACCCTTTTCCCTTTACTTTTAAAACATAACTTTTTTCAGGAAAGAAATTAGCCGTTAAAATATCATTTTTTACAATTTCGCAAGAATCAATCGTTCTTTTAAGAATTGTGTTTTCTGATGGTTTTGTGCAATATTTATGAAAATAATGCTCTCCCTCAAAGAATTTTGCAGCTCTTTGCATGGTTTCAATATCTAAATCTTCTTCTAAAGAAACCATAAAAGGCGCAGAAAAAGGGTGACTTTTCTCACCAAAAGCAAAGTAATAATGATACTCCTTTACTTTAGGAACATTAATAATATTGTATTTTCTTTCAACCTTATTAATAGAAAGCGCTCTAAAATCAGCAGAAAAGTTTGAGTTTAAAGAACTTAAAAATTCATCTTCTTCAAATTCATCAACTGTAAAAAGCTGTAAATAATAACAATTTGCAGATACTTTTGCATCTGTTCTACCAACCCCTATTGTTTTATAAGTTCCTTTTTCAATTACAAAAGAAATGGTTTTATCAACCATATCATGCAAAGTCTTCGCATTTGTCTGTTTTTGCCAACCAGAAAATCTAAATCCAAGAAACTGAAGCTTAATAATGTAAGAAAATGGGTATTTCATCCTTCAAAAATACAACAAAATGAACTTTTTTTTCGAAAAGTACATTTTTATCAATATCATAAAATTACACAACATAATTTCTCAAACCTTATAATTTTGACACCTCAAAAATTCAAAAATGAAGTATTATTATTTTTACCCCCTATTTTTTGAGGGTACAATATAAAAATAGTTGATTTTAAAAAACACACCCCCTTGTTTATTTAATTTTAATATCTACATTTGACCCGTTCAACAAAAAAAAACATAACTAAAAGAACGATTATTATGAAGAAAATTATTTTTACTTTATTATTAGCAAGTAGTTTAATAATAACTGGACAGGAAAAAGAAGACAAAGGAACTTTTACTTTAAGTGGAAGCGTAGACACTTATTATTCAAGTAATTTATCAAAAAACTCATTAGGTTCAGTAGGAATCTTATCTGATGTACCTGCTAACGGGTTTGGTTTAGGTATGGCGAATACTGTTTTTACTTATGAAAAAGGAAAAGCAGGAGTTGTTGCTGATTTAGCTTACGGACCAAGAGCAAATGCAGCAAATGCATATGCTGGAGCAATTAATCAACTATATGCTTATTATAAGGCATCAGAAAAAGTTACTTTAACTTTAGGTCAGTTTAATACTTTTTATGGGTATGAAGTGATTTCTCCAACAGGAAACTTTAACTATTCTGTTTCTTACTTATTTAATGCAGGGCCTTTTTCTCACACTGGTTTAAAGGTAGACTATGCAGCTTCTGAAGATTTATCTTTTATGTTAGCTGTTACAAATCCTCATGGAATCACAGCAGGATCTAACCCGACTACAGATTATCAATTAGGTTTTCAAGCAGGTTACAAAGGTCAATACTTTAACCTTGCATACGGTGCAGATGGTTTTGGTTTTACAGATGTATTATATTTAGATTATACAGGTGGCTTTGACTTAACTGATAATTTTTATTTAGGAATAAATGCTGCTTATGCAAACTCAAGTGACGCAGATGCAGGTTACCAAGGTATAGCATTATACTTGCAAAATGCATTTTCAGAAACTTTCTCTTTAGGATTAAGACCTGAATTTTTCACAACAACTTCTGGAGCAGGAGATGCTAGTCAATCTGCATACACACTTTCTGCTAACAAAACATTAACTGAAAGCCTAAAAATAATTGCAGAAGTAAGATATGACACTTCTAAAGACGTAACTTTCTTTGGAAAAGACAATGTAACTGGAGCAACTTTAGCTGCTGTTTACTCTTTCTAATAATTTAACTAACTAATATTTATCAAAATGAAAAAAATAGAAGCAATTATCAGAAAATCAAAATTTAGTGCAGTAAGAGATGCATTACATGAAGTAGGTGTTAATTTCTTTTCTTATTGGGACGTAACTGGTTTAGGTAACGAACAAGAAGGACATGTTTACAGAGGTGTAAGCTACAGCACAAGCGACATTCAAAGAAGACATATAGCAATTGTTGTAAATGATAATTTCGAGAAAATTACCATTAATACAATAATAACTGCTGCTTCTACAGGTGAAGTTGGAGATGGTAAAATTTTTGTAAGCGACATTAATGAAGCATACAGAATTAGAACCGGAGAAAAAGGAGGAGAAACTTTAAACTAAACTATTACAAAATTTTATTATGGAATTACTTACAATAAATAACGTATGGATGATGATCTGTACAGCACTGGTTTTCTTTATGCATTTAGGTTTTGCATTTTTAGAAATCGGTTTAACGAGACAAAAAAATACAATCAATATTTTATTTAAGAACATCTTTATTATAACTGTTGGTTTATTACTATACGCATTAGTTGGTTTCAACTTAATGTACCCAGCTTGGGGAGCAAATTCAGCTGGATATTTAGGAGATTTCGTATTCGGACTTTCTTCTCCATTAAATGCTGATGGAGCTTTAGATTTAGCTTATAATGAAGGTTATACATTTTGGACAGATTTCTTATTCCAAGGAATGTTTGCTGCAACCGCTGCAACAATTGTTTCTGGAGCAGTTGCTGAAAGAATGAAAATTGGACCTTTTATGATTTTCACAGTACTTTATGTAGGATTCGTTTACCCAATTGCAGGTTCTTGGAAATGGGGTGGAGGATTTTTAGATCAATTATCAACTCCTTTTTACGATTTTGCAGGTTCAACATTAGTACACTCTGTTGGTGGATGGGCAGCTTTAGTTGCTATTTGTTTACTAGGTTCTAGAATCGGGAAATTCAAAAACGGAAAAATACAAGCAATACCTGGACACAATATTCCATTAGCAACTGCTGGAGTTTTAATCCTTTGGTTAGGTTGGTTTGGTTTTAATGGTGGTTCAGTTTTATCTGCAGACCCAACATTAACTTCTTTAACTTTAGTTACAACATGTTTAGCTGCTGCAGCTGGTGGAGTTGTTGCTGCATTGGTATCTACAATTATGTATAAAAATTTAGACTTAACAATGTTCTTAAACGGAATATTAGGTGGTTTAGTTGGTATTACTGCTGGTGCAGATCAAATGTCACCAACAGATGCAATCTTAATTGGAGGAATTGCTGGGGCATTAATTGTATTTGCAGTTAGCTTAATAGATAAATTAAAATTAGATGATCCAGTTGGTGCAATAGCTGTTCATTTAATCTGTGGAATTTGGGGAACTTTAGCCATTGGAATTTTCGGAAACTTGGCAAGTGGTGCACAATTTTTAAGCCAATTAATTGGTGTTGCATCTTACGCAGTTTTCTGTTTAGCAACTTCATTTATTATCATATTTACATTAAAGAAAACAATGGGAATACGTGTTAGTGAAAAAGAAGAATTAGAAGGATTAGATGCTCATGAACATGGTATGGATGCTTATCCAGACTTCCGTTTAAACGAACATTAATCAATAATATAACACTTATTTTACCTGCAAATCTTTACTGATTTGCAGGTTTTCCTGATTATTATCATTTTCTCAAAATAAAAAGGTTTAATTGCTATAACTGAATTATTTATAGCAAAATATTATTTTCATCATAAAAATTATATTAAAAGCACATAAACAGTACGTTTTTCCTAATAAAAAATATAAATTAGCGGATATAATTCAATATAATATGGAGAAACAAGGCTTATATTTACCAGAGTTTGAACACGAAAATTGCGGTGCAGGATTTATCTGTAATTTAAATGGAGAGAAGACAAATCAGATAATTCACGATGCTTTAGAGATTTTAGTGAAATTAGAACATAGAGGTGGTGTTAGTTCAGATGGAAAAACAGGAGATGGGGCTGGTTTATTGATAGATATTCCACACAAATATTTTCAAAGAGTTTGTGATTTTTCACTTCCTGAACAAAGAGAATATGCTGTTGGAATGGTTTTCTTGCCTAAAGCAAAGAATCAATATATATTTTGTAAATCTACGTTTGAAAACGAAATAAAAGCACAGGGACTTTCTATTTTAGGATGGAGAGATGTTCCTGTAGATTCTACTCAATTAGGACCAATCGCTTTGGCTTCCGAACCAAATATCGAGCAAATTTTTGTTGCTAAAAGTGAAGACGAAGATGAAGCTACTTTTAAAGCAAAATTATATGCTGCTCGTAAAATAGCAGAACATAAAATAAGACAATCTAAAACTTCTGAATGCGGTTATTTTTACGTTTCAAGTTTATCGATAACAACCATTATATATAAAGGTATTATTATGCCTGAAGATATTGGACCTTATTATAAAGATCTTCAAGAATTAGATTTAGTAACTCGTTTAGCGTTAGTTCACCAACGTTTTTCAACCAATACAATGCCAACTTGGGAATTGGCACAACCATTTAGACACATGTGTCAGAATGGAGAAATTAATACTTTACGTGGAAACGTAAGTAGAATGCGTGTGCGTGAAGAAATCATGAAAAGTGATGTTTTTGGCCCTCAAATCGAAGAATTATTCCCAATTATTTTACCAGGAAAATCAGATTCTGCTTCAATGGATATGGTGGTAGAATTATTAACACACACAGGTCGTTCATTACCAGAAATTATGATGATGATGATTCCTGAAGCTTGGGAAAAACATAAAACTATGTCTAAGGAGCGTAAAGCTTTTTACGAATACAACAGTTGTATTATGGAACCTTGGGATGGTCCTGCTTCTGTTCCTTTTACAGATGGAGATTACATTGGTGCTTTATTAGATAGAAATGGTTTAAGACCCTCAAGATATACCGTTACAAAAAGCGGAAAGTTAATTATGTCATCTGAAATTGGTGTGGTTGATATCGCTCCAGAAGACGTAAAAAAACACGGTAGATTAGAGCCAGGAAAAATGTTCTTGGTAGATATGAACGAGGGTAGAATTATAGAAGATGAAGAAATAAAAGCAAAAATTGTTTTAGAAAGACCTTATCAAGAATGGTTAGATAAAACGCGTTTGCATTTAAAAGATGTTCCTTATACTGGCGATACTTGCCCAATTGAAACGATTGATATTAAAACTCGTCAGCGTTTATTTAATTACACATTTGAAGATATTCAAGAAGTAATTACACCAATGGCACAAGTTGGTAAAGAAGCTTTAGGTTCTATGGGAATTGATACTCCTTTGGCAGTTTTATCTGACAGGCCTCAATTAATTTCAAACTATTTTAAACAACTATTTGCGCAAGTTACAAACCCACCTTTAGATGGAATTCGTGAGGAAATTGTAACAGATATTAGTTTAAATTTAGGAAAAGATAGAAATATTTTCAGCATTACAGAAAGACAGTGTAGAAAATTAAATATTAAAAACCCTGTTATTTCTAATGCCGATTTAGAAAAAATTAGAAGTATAGATATTGAAAGCTTTAAAGCAACAACAATCAATATTTTATATCCAAAAGCGCAAGGTTTAAATGGTTTAGAAGATGCTTTAGACAACATTATTATTCAGGTTGAAAAAGCAATTCAAAACAAAAATAATATCATCATCCTTTCAGACAGAGGTGTAAATCAAGAATTTGCTCCAATTCCTGCTTTGTTAGCGTGTTCTTTTGTAAATCATCAATTAAATCGTTTAAGAAAACGTTCTTTCTTCGATATTATTATTGAATCTGCAGAACCACGTGAACCACATCATTTTGCTACTTTATTTGGTTATGGCGCAAGTGCTATCAACCCATATATGGTAAACGAAATTATTAGAGCGCAAGTAAAAGAAGGTTTTATTGTTGATATGAATGAGCAACAAGCTGTCGATAATTTCAACAAAGCAATTGGAAAAGGAATCTTAAAAGTGATGAACAAAATCGGAATCTCAACTTTACATTCTTATAGAGGTTCTCAAATTTTCGAAATTGTTGGTTTTAATTCTCAATTTGTAGAAAAATATTTCCCATATACAGCTTCAAGAATAGAAGGTATTGGTTTATATGAAATTGAAAAAGAAATAGACCAACGTTATAAACAAGCATACCCAAATAATCAAATTGATAAAAATTTAAGTTTAAATATTGGTGGGGATTATAGATGGAGAAGAAATGGCGAACGTCATTTATTCAACCCAACTACGGTTGCAAAATTACAACAAGCAGTTCGTTTAAGCGACCAAGCAAGTTACGATGTATATGCAAAAACCATAAACGAACAAGCGGAAAGTTTAATGACAATTCGTGGTTTATTTCAGTTTGATAATTTAGATCCAATTCCTTTAGACGAAGTAGAACCTTGGACAGAAATTGTAAAACGTTTTAAAACTGGTGCCATGTCTTATGGATCAATTTCCAGAGAAGCACACGAAAATTTAGCGATTGCAATGAACAGAATTGGTGGAAAATCTAATTCTGGTGAAGGTGGTGAAGATAGAAAACGTTTCCAAAAAGATATAAATGGTGATAGTAGAAATTCTGCAATTAAACAAGTTGCTTCAGGTAGATTTGGAGTTACTTCTCACTATTTAACAAACGCGAGAGAAATTCAAATTAAAATGGCACAAGGTGCAAAACCTGGTGAAGGTGGTCAATTACCTGGCTACAAAGTTTTACCTTGGATTGCAAATGCGAGAAATTCAACGCCTTTTGTTGGATTGATTTCCCCTCCTCCACATCACGATATTTATTCAATTGAAGATTTAGCACAATTAATCTACGATTTAAAAAATGCAAATCGTGAAGCAAGAATTAATGTAAAATTAGTTTCTGAAGTTGGTGTTGGAACAATTGCAGCAGGTGTTGCAAAAGCAAAAGCAGATGTTGTTCTAATTGCTGGTTATGATGGTGGAACAGGAGCTTCTCCTTTAACATCATTAAAACACGCAGGTTTACCTTGGGAACTTGGTTTATCTGAAGCACAGCAAACTTTAGTAATGAATAACTTAAGAAGTAGAATTGTTGTTGAATGTGATGGACAGTTGAAAACAGGTAGAGATGTTGCAATTGCAGCGTTATTAGGTGCAGAAGAATTTGGTTTTGCAACAGCTCCTTTAGTGGCTTCTGGTTGTATTATGATGCGTAAATGTCATTTAAATACATGTCCAGTTGGTATCGCAACTCAAGATAAAGAATTGCGTAAAAACTTTAAAGGAACTCCAGAACATGTAATTAATTTCTTCTATTATATTGCTGAAGAATTAAGAAAAATAATGGCAGAACTTGGTTTCAGAACGTTAGCTGAAATGGTTGGTCAGACGCATAAAATAAATGCAAATAAAGCGATTAAGCATTATAAAGCAAAAGGTTTAGATTTATCGAGTATTTTACATAGACCAGTTGGTTATAATCATCTTCCTGTAAGAAATACAGAACAACAAGATCATAATTTAGAAGACGTATTAGACTTTACTATTTTAAAAGATTCACACAGAGCTTTGTATAGGAAAGAAAAAATGAATCTTTCTTATCCTATAAAAAATACAGACAGAACTGTTGGAGCAATTGTTAGTAATGAAATTTCTAAAATTTATGGTCATTTAGGTTTGCCTGAAGATACATTGAATATCAATTTTACAGGTTCTGCTGGACAAAGTTTCGGAGCTTTTGGTGCACATGGATTGACATTTATTTTAGATGGAAATACAAATGATTATTTAGGAAAAGGTTTATCAGGAGCTAAATTAATCATCAAAAAACCAGCAAAAGCAGATTTTATTGCGGAAAACAATATCATTATTGGTAATGTTTGTTTGTTTGGTGCTGTTGATGGTGAAGCATATATAAATGGAATTGCAGGAGAACGTTTTGCAGTCCGTAATTCTGGAGCAAGAACAGTTGTTGAAGGTGTAGGAGATCACTGTTGTGAATATATGACTGGTGGAAAAGTAATTGTTTTAGGAAAAACAGGAAGAAATTTCGCAGCTGGTATGAGTGGTGGAATTGCCTATGTATATGATCCAGAAAACAAATTTGTAAACGGTCTTTGTAATACTGAAACCATCGAATTTGAAGAAATTTCAGATATGGATGCATTAGATTTAAAGACAACAATAGAAAAACACGTTTTATATACAGATAGTAAAAAAGGTGCTTCTTTATTAGCAGATTGGGATGCAAGTTTAAAAAACTTTGTAAAAGTAATGCCAACAGAATACAAAAAAGCATTAGAACGTTTAGAAACAGAAGAACCAATGTTCGAAGAATTAACAAAAGCATAATGTCATGGGAAAAATAACAGGATTTAAAGAGTTTGAAAGACAAGATGAAAAATACACTTCTGTAAAAGATCGTGTAAAAAATTATAAAGAGTTTACAGTTCCTCTTTCAGAGAAAGAATTGACAAAACAAGGTTCACGTTGTATGGATTGTGGAATTCCATTTTGTCACAGTGGTTGTCCATTAGGAAATCTAATTCCAGATTTCAATCACATGGTTCATCAAGGTGAATGGAAAAAAGCGTCCTGGATATTACATTCAACAAACAATTTTCCAGAATTTACAGGTCGTTTATGTCCTGCTCCATGTGAACAATCATGTGTTTTAGGTATTATAGAAGACCCTGTTTCTATTGAAAATATCGAAAAAAATATTGTAGAACGTGCTTTTAAAGAAGGTTGGATTAAACCACAACCTCCAAAATCAAGAACAGGAAAAACTATTGCTGTTGTTGGTTCTGGACCAGCAGGTTTAGCAGCAGCACAACAATTAAATAGAGCTGGTCATACAGTTACTGTTTTCGAAAGAGATGATGAAGTTGGTGGTTTGCTACGTTATGGAATTCCGAATTTTAAAATGGAAAAAGGAATTATCGATAGAAGAATTGCCATTTTAGAAGCAGAAGGAATTATTTTTAAAACCAATGTAAATGTTGGTGTTAATTATAAAGTTGAAGATTTGAAAAGTTTCGATGCTGTAGTTTTATGTGGAGGAGCAACTGAAAGAAGAAGTTTACCAACTCCAGGAATTGATGCAGATGGTGTTGTACAAGCAATGGATTTCTTAACACAACAAACAAAAGTATTATTTGGTAAAGAAGTGAAAGACCAAGTAATGGCTACTGATAAAAATGTAATTGTAATTGGTGGTGGAGATACAGGATCAGATTGTATTGGTACTTCAAATAGACATGGAGCAAAATCTGTGGTTAATTTTGAAATTATGCCAAAACCTCCAGGGCATCGTTCGCCAACAACTCCTTGGCCTTTTTGGCCTTTACAATTAAAGACTTCATCTTCTCATAAAGAAGGTGCAGAACGTAATTGGTTGATTAATACAAAGGAATTTGTAAAAGATGAAAATGGAAAGTTAACTGCTTTAAAAACAGTAAATGTTGAATGGAAAATGGTTCCAGGACAAAGACCTCAATTGATAGAAATTGAAGGGACAGAAAAAACTTGGCCATGTGATTTAGCGTTACTTGCTCTTGGTTTTACAGGTCCAGAAAGTACTTTAGCAGATAAGTTAGGTATCAACAAAGACGCTCGTTCAAATTACAAAACTGAATACGGAAAATATCAAACAAATGTTCCCAATATTTTTGCTGCTGGTGATATGAGAAGAGGACAATCTTTAATTGTTTGGGCAATTTCTGAAGGAAGAGAAGCTGCAAGACAAGTAGATATCTATTTAATGGGAAAATCAGAATTACCATCAAAAGATGTTTCTGGTGATTTGGTTGCGATGTAATTTTAATATTAGATTTTTAAAATATAGAACTGTTTGTAATTCATTTTACAAACAGTTTTTTTATTTCTACCATTCAATTTTCTCATTCTTAAAAAGAATCCTACGAACAAATTCACTTATGACTGAGACAAACTTTCAATAAAAAAAATACATTCTTAAACAATTTCATTTGAGTTAATAATATTTCTAAATGGATTTTCATTTTTTCATAATTTAGTAATTACAAAAAAAAAGATGTATTACAGAAAAAAACATGGAAAAGGTTTTACTTATGTTGATGATCAAAATCAAACCGTAAGAGACAAAAAATTAAGAAATTGGTTTAAATCTTTAGTAATTCCTCCTGCTTGGACAAATGTTGAAATTACCTCTAAAAAAAGTGCCAAAGTATTAGTTACAGGAAGAGATGATAAGGAAAGAAAACAATACATCTATAATACTAAATATAGGGAAAAACGTGATAAACAAAAATTTGATAGAATTCTAAATTTTGCAGATCAATTAGAACACATGAGACGTGTAACAGGCCAGCATCTTAGAAAACAAAAGCCGAGTAAAGAAAAAGTGTTAGCTTGTATGGTTCGTTTATTAGAAGCCGCTTACTTTAGACCTGGAAGCGACTATTATGCAAAAGAAAATGAAACGTATGGACTCACCACAATGAGAAGTAAACACTTAACAATTGATGGAGAAGAATTAATATTCAATTACACTGGTAAATCAGGAAAAAAACAAGAACGACATATTATTGATAAAAAATTAGCAAAAACAGTAAAAGAAATCGATGAATTACCTGGCTATGAAATTTTTAAATTTATTGA